>NZ_BBXH01000015.1:0-186733 GCF_001010305.1 Comamonas sp. E6 | reverse complement strand
CCGCATCCCCGGCGGGTCAGTTTTGCGTGGAAATTAACAGTCAGCAAGTGAGAGAGTACAGTCTCCCCAGGGGGCCATTGAGCCAAGCGCTGGCGCGCTTTGCGGGGGAATCGGGGGTGACGCTATCCGCGGACTCTGCACTGACCGGGGAGCTCCAGACGGCTGGTTTGAATGGCAGATTTGCCGTCGCTGAGGGCTTTGCGCAGCTGCTGCGTGGTAGCGGGCTTGAGGTCGCGCAAACCCAGCCCGGTATTTTCATTCTGCGCAAAAGCACTCAGGCCCCTGTGGCGGCGGGTGCAGCCCCCAGTCTGGCGGAAGTGCTGGTGACTGCTGCGGCCGAAGCATCGACCTTCTCGGAAGGCACGGGCTCCTATGCTGCACAGCTCGTCACGATCGGCAAGAGTGCACAGAGTCTGCGAGAAATTCCGCAGTCGGTGTCGGTGGTGACGCGCCAGATGCTCGAGGATCAGAATATCCAGAGTCTCGATGACGCCATGCGCACAGTACCTGGCGTCACTGTGGAGCCAGGCAGCACGGGGGGCAATCATGGCAATTTCTACCTGCGCGGCTACGCGGTAGATACCGTGCAGATCGACGGTGTCAACACTCCTGCGAGCACAGGCAATGATCTTTCCAGCGGATTCGGCATGGCCATGTATGACCGTATTGAGGTTCTGCGCGGCCCTGCAGGACTGTTCCAGGGGGCCGGCGACCCTGGCGGCTCCATCAATCTTGTACGCAAGCGCCCCAAGGCACAGCGGGAGTTCAGCACGCAACTATCGGCCGGCTCCTGGAATCGCTACTACGCCGAGGCGGACATGAGCGGGCCTCTGAGCAGTGATGGACGCATACGCGGGCGTCTTGTCACCGCCTACCAGGACCAGGGCTCTTTTGTGGATCATGTGTACTCAAGGAAGCCGTTGATCTATGGCGTGCTGGAAGCCGACCTCACTCCGTCAAGCACGCTTACCGCCGGAGCCAGTCATCAGCAATACAAGGGGCGTCCCGCCTTCGGCCTGCCTGCCTATCCGGATGGACGCCTGCTGGATATTCCGCGCTCCAGCTATCTGGATCCCATCTGGAACCACATCACCGAACGCAACACCGAGTACTTCGCAGAATTTCAGAATCGCCTGGACAATGGCGGGCAGATCAAGCTCAATGCGACCTACCGGGAGCAGGATGAACCCTCTCGCCTGTTCGGCTGGTCGGACTGCGCGGCCGACCCTGCTACCGGCGACAGCTGCCTCATCAGCTGGGCTTACCGCAGCCACTGGAAGACCCATGGCCTTGACGGCTTCATCACCACGCCGTTTGCCGCGCTGGGCTCATCCAATAATGAGCTGACGCTGGGAGCGGACTATCGCAAGGTGCACAAGAGCTTCAAATACGGCGGCGGAGACGGTGCTCCCATCAATATCTTCGATCCCGACAACAACGTTCCCAAGCCTGCGAATTACAGCTTCTCCAACGGCAACGACAACCGAACCGAGCAGTACGGGCTCTATGGACGAATCAATCTGCGCCCGGCCAGCGGCGTGTTGCTCAGCATGGGAGGGCGCATGACCTGGTGGGACAACCATGCCGTCAATCGCAATGCCTATTTCAACCAGTTCTCCGAAACCGATACGCGCATCAGCGGCAAGTTCACTCCCTATGCGGGAGTCGTGTTCGACCTGAGCGAGCAGTTGTCTGCCTATGCCAGCTACACCCGCATTTTCGCGCCGCAGACCGCCAGCGATGCTGAGGGCATGACATTGCGCCCACGCGTGGGCCAGCAGTACGAGGCAGGCCTGAAGGGCGAATGGCTGAACAAACTGCTCAATGCCCGTGCGGCTGTTTTCCGCATGGAGGACAGCAATCGTGCAATGACCGATCCGGCCAATCCGCTGTTTTCCCTTGCCGCTGGCAAGATGCGAAGCCAGGGGGTGGAGGCGGAAATCAACGGTCGCATAGCTCCGGGCTGGAATCTCGCTGTCGGATACGCGTACACACAGACCAAAACGCTGGAAGGAACACCGGACGAGAAAGCTCAGCTCTATACCTTCATCGCTCCGCGCCACAGCTTCAACCTGTGGACACGCTACCAGTTCGGTTCGGGGCCTCTGGAAGGCTTCAGTGTGGGTGGCGGTCTGCGCAGCGTCAGCCGGATGTACCGCCTCAATGGTGACGTGAAGTTCTCTCAGGGTCCGGTGACTACGGCTGCACTGCAGATCGGCTATCGCTTCAACAAGAATCTGGATGCAACGCTGACCGTCAACAATGTCTTTGACAAGGTGTATTACCAGCGTGTCTGGGCGGCCTATGGCTCCAACTACTATGGCGAGCCGCGCAATGTGATGCTGACACTGCGCGGCAAGTTCTGAGCTCCATGCCAAGGGGGCTGGGTAGCCCTTGAAAGCCGAGGCAATACAGGCTCGAGAGCCCAGGCGCACAAGCGGGGGCGGAGCTATCGCTTTTCGTCTGGGTTGGCGTTGCCATTCAGCGCGTCAGTACTTGCTGCGCTGGGCTTGCCAGCAGGCAGCTTGAGCACTGCGGCTGTTTGTGTGATGCCTAGCCTGAAGCAGTTGCTTGGTACGCATGGGCTGTTAGTTCCCGTGGTATTCGCCGGGGCTGAGTTGGATGAACATAGCGCAGCCATCGCTGAAAGGTCCATTCAAATCTCCTTCCAGGGGAGAAGCGCACCAAAGAAAAAAGGCCTTGAATTTCTTCAAGGCCTTTTGTCATTTGGCGGAGCAGGCGGGATTCGAACCCGCGGTGGGCTATTAACCCACACACGCTTTCCAGGCGTGCGACTTAAACCACTCATCCACCGCTCCACAGCGATCCCAAAATACTTCATTTCTGAAGTAAAAAACCAAGTGTGGTCGACTTGATTTTAAAATCTGGCGGAGCAGGCGGGATTCGAACCCGCGGTGGGCTATTAACCCACACACGCTTTCCAGGCGTGCGACTTAAACCACTCATCCACCGCTCCGTGTGATGAAGCCGCTATTCTAACCAGAAATTTCGACCTCAAAATGAAAGTGCAGAAAGTTCTTTTCTGCACGCAGCCTGAAGCAAGCAGGCTCAGGCGCTCTTGCCCACCTGAACCATCTTCATGGCAGAGGCAATCAGGCCGGAGACCTCGGTCATGTTCGCAGGAATGACCAGAGTGGTGTTGGAGTCCGCTGCCACCTTGCTGTAGGCCTCCACGGCGCTCTCAGCCACCTTGAGCTGAACGGCCTGCTCGCCACCGGGCTGGCGAATGGCCGTGGCCACGCGCTCCAGCGCCTGTCCGGTGGCTTCGGCCACGGTGGTGATGGCGGCAGCTTCACCTTGCGCCTTGTTGATGGCGGCTTGCTTCTCGCCTTCGGAGCGGGCGATGAAAGCTTCGCGCTCGCCGGTGGCAATGTTGATCTGTTCCTGGCGTCGACCTTCGGAAGCTGCGATCAGGGCGCGCTTTTCGCGTTCTGCCGTGATCTGGGCCTGCATGGCACGCAGGATTTCAGCGGGCGGTGTCAGGTCCTTGATTTCGTAGCGCAGCACCTTCACGCCCCAGTTCAGCGCGGCCTCGTCGATGGCATTGACGACCTGGGCGTTGATCATGTCGCGCTCTTCAAAGGTCTTGTCCAGCTCCAGCTTGCCGATCACGCTGCGCAGCGAGGTCTGGGCGAGCTGGGTCACGGCCATGATGTAGTTGGACGAGCCATAGCTGGCGCGCATGGGGTCGGTGACCTGGAAGTAGAGAATGCCGTCCACGGTCAGCTGCGTGTTGTCGCGCGTGATGCAGACCTGGCTGGGCACGTCCAGGGGAATTTCCTTGAGGCTGTGCTTGTAGGCGATGCGGTCCACGAACGGGATCAGAAAGTTCAGGCCGGGTGTGAGCGTGCCTGCGTATTTGCCCAGACGCTCCTTGACCCATGCATGCTGCTGGGGAACCACCTTGATCGAGCGGACGATGAAGATGACGGCAATGATGGCGATGGCGAGAGGGACTGCGTAATCCATATTGTCTCCAGCCCTTGTGGGGCGTTGGTGTGAAGAAAGAGAGCGAAGCGTTCCGGCGTCCAGCATAACCATGCCGGGGCCGGTCGATGATCAGATCTTGTCAACCAGCAGGCGGTTGCCAATGACTTCGGCCACGCGATGCGGGCCCGGGATGGGCAGCGCGCCCTGGCGTCCCATGACGGTCCAGGTGGCGCCGCGATAGCGGACCTGGGCCGTGCCGTCGGTGTTCCACTGTTCGATGACCACGGTTTCGCCCACATCCAGGTTGACATCGCGATTGCTGGAAGCGGGCTGTCTGCGCGGGCTGCGCTTGCGCAGCAGATAGCAGACGAGGACGGCACCGGAGCCCAGCAGGGCCGCAGCGACGATCTGGCTGCTGGTGCCCAGGCCGAAATGAGCGCAAAGCGCTCCGGCAATGGCACCCAGAGCCAGCATGAGGAGATAGAAAGTGCCGGTCAACAGCTCCGCAATGACCAGCAAACCGACAAGCAACCACCACGCGGTGGAGTGATCCATACCTGAGCTCCTGTTAAGGCCTGTATTTAGTGCACCACATTCTGGGTTAAAAACAGCCTGTTTCAAAGCCGCAATAAGGATATTCCTTACACTTCGCGGCTGTTTCGTTTTTTAGGCCTGATTGGTACGGAGGCTGTTCATGAAGTTTCGCTTTCCCATCGTCATCATTGACGAGGACTATCGTTCCGAGAACACCTCGGGACTGGGCATCCGCGCCCTGGCTCAAGCCATTGAAGAAGAGGGCTTTGAAGTCCTGGGCGTGACCAGCTATGGCGATCTGTCGCAGTTCGCACAGCAGCAAAGCCGGGCCAGTGCCTTTATTTTGTCGATCGACGACGAGGAATTCCAGCTCGGCGGCGACAAGGACCCCATCATTCACAGTCTGCGCGACTTCATCGGTGAAGTGCGCCGCAAGAATGAGGAAGTGCCCATCTATATCTACGGCGAGACCAAGACCAGCCGTCACCTGCCCAACGACATTCTGCGTGAGTTGCATGGCTTCATTCACATGTTCGAGGACACGCCCGAGTTCGTGGCCAAGCACATCATCCGCGAAGCCAAGAGCTATCTGGAGAGCGTGCAGCCTCCGTTCTTCAAGGCACTGCTGGACTACGCCGAAGACGGCTCTTACAGCTGGCACTGCCCCGGTCACTCGGGCGGCGTGGCCTTTCTCAAGAGCCCCGTGGGCCAGATGTATCACCAGTTCTACGGTGAGAACATGCTGCGCGCCGACGTCTGCAATGCCGTGGAAGAGCTGGGCCAGTTGCTGGACCACAACGGCGCCATCGGCGAGTCCGAGCGCAATGCCGCGCGCATCTTCAATGCCGATCACTGCTACTTTGTGACTAATGGCACATCGACCTCCAACAAGATCGTCTGGCACCACACCGTGGCACCCGGCGATGTGGTGGTGGTGGATCGCAACTGCCACAAGTCCATCCTGCACTCCATCATCATGACGGGTGCGATTCCGGTGTTCCTCAAGCCCACGCGCAATCACTTCGGCATCATCGGTCCCATCCCGCAGAGCGAGTTCTCGGTCGAGTCCATCCAGGCCAAGATTGCCGCCAACCCCTTGCTCAAGGGCGTGGATGCCAAGGCCGTCAAGCCCCGCGTGCTGACGCTGACGCAGTCCACCTACGACGGCGTGCTCTACAACACCGAGACCATCAAGGGCATGCTGGACGGCTATGTGGCCAATCTGCACTTCGATGAAGCCTGGCTGCCCCACGCTGCCTTCCATCCCTTCTATGGCAGCTATCACGCCATGGGCAAGAAGCGCAAGCGCCCGATGCACTCGGTGGTCTATGCCACCCAGTCCATCCACAAGCTGCTCGCTGGCATCAGCCAGGCCTCGCATGTGCTGGTGCAGGACAGCCAGACCGAGAAGCTGGATCACCCTCTGTTCAACGAGGCGTATCTGATGCACACCTCGACCAGCCCTCAGTACAGCATCATTGCCAGCTGCGACGTGGCTGCCGCCATGATGGAGCCGCCCGGCGGCACGGCGCTGGTGGAGGAGTCGATTGTCGAGGCACTGGACTTCCGCCGTGCCATGCGCAAGGTGGAGGACGAGTTCGGCGACGACGACTGGTGGTTCGAGGTCTGGGGCCCTGAAGCCCTGGCCGAGGAAGGCGTGGGCACGGCCCAGGACTGGATCATCCGCGGCACAGACGCATCGACCAAGACCCGCTCCAAGAAGAACGGCAAGGAGTTCGACAACTGGCACGGCTTTGGCGATCTGGCCGATGGCTTCAACATGCTGGACCCGATCAAGTCCACCATCGTCACGCCCGGCCTGGATCTGGACGGCGACTTTGCCGATACCGGCATTCCTGCGTCCATCGTCACCAAGTACCTGGCCGAGCATGGCGTGGTGGTCGAGAAGACCGGCCTGTATTCCTTCTTCATCATGTTCACCATCGGCATCACCAAGGGCCGCTGGAACACCATGCTGACCGCGCTGCAGCAGTTCAAGGACGACTACGACCGCAACCAGCCGCTGGCGCGCATCCTGCCCGAGTTCTGCCAGCAGCACCGCCGCTACGAGCGCATGGGCCTGCGCGATCTGTGCCAGCATGTGCACGAGCTGTATGCCAAGTACGACATCGCACGCTTGACGACCGAGATGTATCTGTCGGATCTCAAGCCCACGATGAAGCCCTCGGATGCCTACGCGCATATCGCGCAGCGCAAGACCGAGCGCGTGGAAATCGACCATCTGGTCGGCCGCACCACCGTGGGACTGGTCACGCCTTACCCGCCCGGAATTCCGCTGCTGATTCCCGGTGAAGTCTTCAACAAGAAGATCGTTGACTACCTGGTGTTCGCGCGCGAATTCGCCAAGGAATGCCCGGGCTTCGAGACCGATATCCACGGTCTGGTCGAGCTGGAAGACGAAAACGGCGAGATCCGCTACTACGCGGACTGCGTGGCCGAGCAAAGCGTCAAGCCTGTGGCAGTGAAGAAGACTGCTGCCGTGAAGAAGCCCGCTGCCAAGAAGACGGCTGCCAAGAAGACGGCTGCGGCGCCCGTAACCACGCCAGTTGCCAAGACGCCTGCCAAAAAGCCGGCAACAAAGCCGGTAACAAAGGTGGCAGCCAAGTCCGCCGCAAAGCCTGCGGTGAAGGCTGCGGCCAAAACGGCAAGGAAAGCTGCATAAGCCTTGGCCTTTGCAAGGTCGGGGCGATCCCGGCCTTTTTTTGCACATCAGCCCGGAGTGCCTGCACTTCGGGCTTTTTCATATCCCTGCCATGCATTCATTCCTGCAACCGGCTGGCGCCGTGCCTCTGTGGAAGCGGTTGGCGGCAGCCAGCCTGGGCTGGGCCTTGTTCATGCTCTGGGGCTGCCTCAATGAGACAGGCAGCAGCGGTGGGCTGATTCTCAGGCTGCTCCCGTTTCTGCGTGGCTTCGAGCACACGGACAAGCTGGTGCATGCCGGCCTGCATACGGTGCTGGGGGGCTGCTCTGCTGCGCGGGGCTGGCGCGTGCGCATGCTACGGGCTTGCGCTGGGCCGCCGGGCAAGCACTGGCCGTGGTGCTGGTCTGTGCCGGCTATGGCGGCGTGATCGAGCTGCTGCAGGCCGGCGTCGCCCCCACGCGGTCAGCCGAGTGGCTGGATGTGCTGGCCAATGCCGCGGGCGCGAGCCTGGCTGTGCTGTTCATTCAGGGGCTGCGCTACATGAAACAAAAATAGTAGCTGCTTGCGCTTGACCTGTATCGTACATAGAAATGAATCTATTTGAAATATAGGTGGTTATTGCGCAGGCAGCTACTGATTTTGATGACTATTCCAGAGTGATCTTCGCGTCGCGGATGAGCGCGGCCCAGCTGGCTTGCTCCTTTTGCAGATAGGCCTGGGCATCCTGCAGGCTGCCCCCCATGGGTGTGCTGCCTTCGGACTGCAGCTGTGTGAGCACTGCAGGGTCCTGCAAGCCGGTGTTCACTGCGGCGTTGATCTTCTGCGCCAGCGCTGCAGGCGTGTTCCTGGGGGCCACGATCAGCTTCCAGTCCACGGCTTCAAAGCCCGGAAAGCCGGACTCGGCCACGGTGGGTACCTGGGGCAGGATGGCAAGACGCTTGGCCGAGGTCACGGCCAGTGCGCGCAGGCGCTGGCCCTTGATCATGGGGTAGACCGCCTGAGGCGTGCCGAACATATAGTGGGTCTGCTTGCCCAGCAGATCGGTCACGGCCGGCGCGGCGCCTTTGTAGGGTATGTTGAGCACATCGATCTTGGCCTTGAAGGACAGCATTTCCCCCGCCAGATGGCCGACGGTGCCCGTGGAAGCCAGACCTTGCTTGATGGCTCCAGGCTGGGCCTTGGCTGCGGCGATCAGATCCTGCAGCGATTTCCAGGGCGAATCGGTGGGCACGACCAGCACCACGGGCTGCGAGGCCACCAGCGCCACGGGAAGCAGATCGGTCTTGGCGTTGAACGGCATGCTGGGTAGCAGCGAGGGATTGATGGCCAGATTGGCGGTCTGCCCCATGCCGAAGGTATAGCCGTCGGCCGGCGCCTTGGCGACGGCATCGAGGCCGATATTGCCGCCCGCGCCAGGCTTGTTGTCCACTACGATGACCCAGCGATTCGCGGTCGCCATGCGTTCGCTGATCTGGCGCGTCACCGTGTCGGTGCCGCCGCCAGGCGTGAAGGGCACGACCATGCGTATCGACTTGGCGGGCCATTCGCCGGGCTGGGCCGCAGCACTGCCGGCGGCCAGCGTCATGGCCGTCAGCGCGCATGCTGCCATCGCCAGGCGACGGTTCGGGTGTCGGGAAGAGGGGCTGTATGGCATGGTTTTGTCTCCTGAATGATGGAAATGGGGCGAAAGAATCCCCCGCAGGGCGCGCCTGGGCATCCTGTTCTGGGGGGCGTGGGTCGTGCGGAGCGATGGCCCCGCAGGGGCGCTTAGTCGGGCTGGCCCTGTGCCAGTGCCTGGGCCTGGGCCTGGCTGTAGCCCAGGGCAGTCAGAATCTCCAGGCTGTGCTCGCCGAGCTTGGGCGGCGAGAGGCGCACCTGCAGATGCTTGCCGTCCAGGGTCAGCGGCAGCAGCACGGTCTTGCTGTCGCGGCCGTCGGGCAAGGTGATGGGGGCCAGTGCGCCCGTGGCGTTCAGGTGCGGGTCCTCGAGCAGATCGTGCGGGCGGGCGATGGGCGCGAACGGCAAGCCCTTGTCCTCGAAGACGCTGGCGATATGCGCGGCGCTGTAGCCGGCCATGGTTTCGCGCAGCAGCGGCATTAGCCAGCTGCGGGCCTGCACGCGGTCGTTGTTGCTGCCAAGGCGCGGGTCGTCACGCAGCTGCTCCAGACCAAAGGCATCGCAGAACTCGCGCCAGGCGCCGTCGCTGACCACGGCCAGAAAGATCTGCTCGCCGCCCTGGACTTCGAACACGTCGTAGATCGCCCAGGCCGAGATGCGCGCGGGCATGGGGGCTGCGGGCTTGCCGGTCACCGCGTACTGCATCATGTGCTGGGCGATCAGAAACACATTGTTCTCGAACAGAGCGCTCTGCACTTCCTGGCCCTTGCCGGTCTTCTCGCGCTGAGCCAGGGCGGCCATGGCTCCCATGGCACCGAACATACCGCCCATGATGTCGTTGACACTGGTGCCCGCGCGCAGCGGGTCGCCGGGCCGGCCCGTCATATAGGCAAGGCCCCCCATCATCTGCACCACCTCGTCGAGGGCCGTGCGGTGTTCGTAGGGGCCGGGCAGAAAGCCCTTGTGACTCACATAGATGAGGCGTGGGAATTGTTGCTTGAGACTTTCATAGTCCAGGCCCAGCTTCTTCATGGTGCCGGGCTTGAAGTTTTCGGTCACCACATCGGCCGTGGCGATCAGCCGCAGCGCGGCTTCCTTGCCCTCGGGGGTCTGCAGATCCAGCGTCAGGCTTTTCTTGTTGCGGTTGAACAGCGGGAAAAAGCCCGAGCCCGAGCCGAGCAGCTTGCGCGTGGCATCGCCGTTGCGGCCGTGGCCCACGGGCTCGACTTTGATGACTTCGGCGCCCAGGTCGGCCAGCATCAGGCCGCAGCTGGGGCCCATGACCATATGGGTGAACTCCACCACGCGGATGCCGCTATAGGGCAGGGGGGAGGAAGTCTCGGCGGTTTCGGTTGAGGCGTGCATATTCATCTCTTCTTGTCTTCGGCTCATGGGCGAGCCGCTGTGTGATCAGTAGCGCTGAGGCACAAAGCCCTTGGGCAGGCCCGCAGGTGGCAGCATGCCGTAGAGCGCCTCGCCCGGCAGGCCGGCGGCCAGCGTTTCTCGCGCTGCAAGCAATCGCTCAATGTCAATGCCGGTGCGCAGCCCCATGGCTTCGAACATGAAGACCAGATCTTCGGTCACCACATTGCCCGAGGCGCCGGGGGCATAGGGGCAGCCGCCCAGTCCGGCCTGGGAGGCGTCGAAAGTGCGCACGCCGGCTTCATAGGCAGCCAGGCAGTTGGCCAGGCCCAGGCCTCGGGTGTTGTGCATATGTGCGGCACCGGCCTTGTCGCCGAGTTCGTTGCGCAGGCGTGTGAACAGGCGCTTGACCTGGGCCGGGTTGGCCATGCCCGTGGTGTCGGACAGGCCCGATTCGTCGGCGCCGGCGGCCACGCAGGCGGCAGCCAGCGCAATCACCTCGTCCTCGGGCACCAGGCCCTGCAGGGTGCAGCCGAAAGCGGTGGAGATGCCGGCCTCGATATGCACGGCAGGGGCGATCTCATCGCGCAGCCTGGCGATGGCGCGCACTTCTTCCACCATCTGCGCGGGTGTCTTGCGCACATTGGCCATGGAGTGCGCGGGGCTGGCCGATACGGGCAGCGTGATCTTGTGCGCGCCGGCGCGCATGGCGGCTTCGGCGCCCTTGAGATTGGGCACCAGGGCCATGATGGTGACGCCGGGATGGGTGACGGCGTGGCGTACGACCTCGGCGGCATCGGCCATCTGCGGCAGCAGTTTGGGCGAGACAAAGGAGCCGACCTCGATCTCCTGCACGCCCGCTGCCACCAGAGCATCGATCCATGCATGTTTGTGGGCCGTGCTCATGGTGGCCGAGATCGACTGCAGGCCGTCGCGGGGGCCGACTTCGCTGATCAGGAGATCGAAACGCTGGGGGAATGACATGGTTGCCTCACTTGGATTTCATGCTTGCATTGCGGCTGGCACAATGCTTTAATGATGTTCTGTCTGATAGAACTTAATTCTTTCTATTGAAATATTGCCTTGCGTACTGATGCCCTGTCAAGATGCGGGGCAGGAGTTTCCATGCCGCGTAAATCCCTGAATGAATCCGTAGCCGACGAAAATGCCGCACCTGGCGGTGTGGCTGCAGTGGACCGCGCTCTCAGCGTGCTGAGTGCATTCCAGGATGGCGATGCCGCGCTGAGCCTGGCCGAGCTGGCCGAGCGCACCCGGCTCTACAAGAGCACGGTGCTGAGGCTGCTGGCCTCTCTGGAGCATGGCGGCTGGGTTCAGCGCCAGGATGACGGGCGCTATGCGGTGGGCCCGGCCGTGGCCAGGCTGCATGTGGTTTATGAGCAGAGCTTTTCGCTGGATAAACTGGTCATGCCGGTGCTGCGCGCACTGGTTCAGGCCACGGGCGAGAGCGCTGCCTACCATGTGCGCCAGGGGCGTGAACGCCTGTGTCTGTACCGTGTGGATTCGCCGCACCCGGTACGCGATCATGCGCGTGCCGGCGATCTGCTCCCCCTGGATAAGGGAGCTGGCGGGCGTGTGCTGGTCGCTTTCGATCCGGAGCTGGGCGACTGGGTGAAGAAGAATCGCAACCACTATGCGCGTGTACGGGCCGATGGCTACGAAGCCCTGGTGGGCGACAGACATAGCGAGATCGCCGGCATCTCGGCTCCGGTCTTTCGCCGCAGCGGGGAGCTGGCGGCCGCCCTGACGCTGACCATGCCTGCGCATCGCTATGACGAGCGCTATGTCAAAAACGTGCTGCAGGCCGCGCGCGACCTGGGGGCGCAACTGCCGTAGGTTTGGGCGCCCTGGGCTTGAGGCGCAGGGTCGGCAGTCGCAGGTAGCGATGAAGCCAGAGTCACGGGCCTGCCGGCTCGGGCTGAAAGCCCGGCTCGCTGCGTACGCGCAAAAAGCGGGCAAAGCGCGGCAGCCCGCTTTTTTCGTGCAGGCCCTGGTAGCGGTAGGTGACCCAGCTGCCGAGCGCGGGCGGACTTTTGCGCATCTGCACCGTCAGTCCGGAGCCCAGTGAAAACTGCTTGCCGTCCGGGGTCTGCACCAGCAGCGCACCCGTCATGCCCTGCCATTGTCCGCGTCCGTTTTTGTAGCCTATGACCCGGGCTTCGGCATCATCGAAAGGCTTGAGCTTGAGCAGATCGTCGCTGCGGCCCGGGCGATAGGGGGCGCTGCCTTTGTGCAGCATCAAGCCCTCGCCGCCGCCTTTGACGACTGTGTGCAGCCATTGCCGCAACTCGGCTTCCGAGCCCAGCTTGCGCTGCTCCACCATCTGCACCCAGTCCTGGGCAATGGCCCCGACGGTGCGCTGCAGCAGCGGCAGGCGCTGGTCAAAGCTGCCCGGAGCCGCGGGCAGATCAAACACCATGAATCTCATCTGGCGCCAGGCCCGATCGTCCGGGATGGCCTGTGCCGTGGTGGACTGGGCATGGGAAAACCGGCCGCGTCCGGCCCAGAGCTCGCCATCCATGGGGGTGGCCGGCCAGTCCCGAACAAACCACTCTGGCGTCGCGATCGGCTGCCCGCCACGGCTGACGAGCTGGTGGCCGTTCCAGTAGCCGCGTACGCCATCCAGTTTCTCGCTGACCCAATAGTCCTGCAGCGGCAGGCCGCTGCGCCAGACCTGGGCCAGCATCAGCGAAGGCGGCTGTGTCGTGGTCTGGGCCCGCACGGCAACAAAGCCCATGCAGAGACAGGCACAGACCAGCCAGAGAATGCATTCCCGCAGGGGGCGATGCCGTGGCTCAGGCATGGCTATCTCCCGGTAAAGAGGCAGCTCATGCTAGAGCGCGGAGCCTATGCTGTCGATGCGGGTACGAACCCATATCAAAAAACATGGCTATCAGCGGCTTATCCATAAGTAATTGCGGTGATTTCAATGAAAAAGCCGCTGCAGCCAGGCAGCGGCTTTTGTCAAAGGGGCAAGACCTTCAGTCGCGGCTGATGACGGCGCAGGCGATGCGCGCGCCGGCATTGCCCGTGGGCTGGGTGGTGTAGTCGTCGGGCTGTGCATGGACAATGACCGCCCGGCCTATGACATTGCCGGGGCCGGCCAGCAAGGTGATGTCTGCCGACTGTACGTTGACGGTGGCCACGCCGTTGGAGTCGGCCTTCAGGCTGGGCAGGTCGCCCATATGGTGCTGGGTCGAGTCATATTTGCCATGCGGATTGCCCAGCGGGTTGAAGTGGCCGGCAGCGGCATTGCCATTGTCGCCACAGTCGCCCTTGTCGTGGATGTGAAAGCCATGCTCGGAATTGGGCTTGAGGCCGTGAATCACGGCATTGACCATCACCTGCTGGCCGGTCTTCTGGGTGAATTTCACATCGCCGCCGACCTTGCTACCCGAAGTGGCCTGCAGCCTGGCGATGGCCTGGGCGGGCTGGGGCTCGGGGGTGCTGCAGGCCGTCAGGGCAGCAGCGGATGCGGTCAGGATGAGAAAACGATATGGCATGTAAGCTCCTCTTGAATATTCGTCAGAACCATAGAGAAAACACTGTGAACCATAGCGTCAGTGCTTTGCCGCGCTTGTAGGGCAAGGGCCAAGATGTTGGGCACGGCCCCAAAAACAAAGCCCCGCAGGCTGCTGAGGCCTGCGGGGCTGGTGTCGTCAAAAGCCTGGGGCTCAGACCTGATCGGCAGACAGGCCTGCGGTCTGGCTGAAGCCGCCGTCCACATAGGTGATCTCGGCGGTCACGCCGGAGGCCAGGTCGGACAGCAGGAAGGCCGCGACATTGCCCACGTCTTCAATGGTCACGTTGCGGCGCAGAGGAGCGGCGTCGGCCACACGGCCCAGCAGCTTGCCGAAGTCCTTGATGCCGGAGGCAGCCAGGGTCTTGATGGGGCCGGCGGAGATGCCGTTGGCACGAATGGCGCGGCCGTCGGCAGTGCGACCCACGGCTTCTGCCAGGTAACGCACGGATGCTTCCAGCGATGCCTTGGCCAGGCCCATGGTGTTGTAGTTGGGGATGGAGCGCAGAGCGCCCAGATAGGACAGGGTCAGCAGCGAGGACTTGTCGTTCAGGTAAGGCAGGGCTGCCTTGGCCATGGCGGGGAAGCTGTAGGCGCTGATATCGTGGGCGATCTTGAAGTTCTCGCGGCTCAGACCGTCGAGGAAGTTGCCGGCAATGGCTTCACGGGGGGCAAAACCGATGGAGTGCACAAAGCCGTCGAACTTGCCCCAGGTGGCACCCAGGTCGGCGAACAGCTTTTCGATCTGGGCGTCGTCGCCCACGTCGCAGTCGAACACCAGCTTGGAGTCGAAGTCGGCAGCAAATTCGGTGATGCGGTCCTTGAAGCGTTCACCCACATAGCTGAAAGCCAGTTCTGCGCCTTGCTCGTGGCAGGCCTTGGCAATGCCGTAGGCAATGGAACGGTTGGACAGAACGCCCGTGATCAGCAGCTTTTTACCGGCGAGAAAACCCATTGTTGTTCTCCAAAGAAAATTGAAAGAGACGATGGCTGCATCTGTGGCAGACGCGCCATCTTTGAAAACGTATCTGTTCGAACTGGGTGCGAATCAGTCGGGGTAGGGCAGAATTGTCGCATGCGCCATTGGATGATTTGCTCAGCCCTGATTGTCAGCAGCCAAGTTGCCACACCTGCCCTGGCAGCACATGGCTATGCGCTCTGGGGTCAGCCCAGGTACGCGGCCGACTTCAAGCACTTTGACTATGTGAACCCTCAAGCGCCCAAGGGCGGCGAGTTGCGCATGGTCAGCAATCTGCGCTATTCGACCTTCGACAAGTACAACCCCTTCACCATCAAGGGCTCGCCGCCTGCCTATCTGGCGGACATGCTGTTCGAGACCCTGCTGACCCCCAGTCTCGACGAGACGGCCACGGGCTACGGCTTGCTGGCCGAGGATGTTGAGGTGGCGGCCGACGGCCTGTCCGCGACCTTCAAACTGCGCAAGCAGGCACGCTTTCACAACGGCAAGCCCGTGCTGGCCCAGGATGTGAAGCACAGCTACGAGACGCTGCTGAGCAAATATGTCTCGCCCGGCTACAAGACGCTGTTTGCCGAGGTGGCTGCCTGTGATGTGCTCGACGAGCGCACGGTGCGCTTTCGCTTCAAAAAGCCCAACCGCGACCTGCCGCTGACCGTGGGCGCCCTGTTGCCGGTGTTCAGCCGTGACTGGGGGCTGGGCGCGGATGGCAAGCCCAAGGCCTTCGATCAGGTGGTGATGGACACGCCCATCGGCAGTGGGCCCTACAAGATAGGGCCGGTCAAGTTTGGCAAGGACATCAGCTATGTTCGCGACCCTAAGTATTGGGGGGCAGCCTTGCCGGTGCGTGTCGGTTTGGCCAATTTTGACCGAGTCACCATCAAGATCTACAAGGACAACACGGCGCGGCTGGAGGCACTCAAGGCCGGTGAGTTCGATCTCATGCGCATCAACAGCGCGGGCGACTGGGCCAGGCGTCTGACGGGGCGGCGCTTCGCCTCGGGCGAACTGGTCAAGGGCGCGTTCGAGAACAAGCTGCCCTCGGGCTTTCAGAGCTTCTTTCTGAACCTGCGCCGCGAGCAGCTCAAGGATGTACGCGTGCGCGAGGCCCTGGGCCTGGCTTATGACTTTGAGTGGATGAGCCGTCAGATGTTCTATGGCGCATATCAGCGCGTGCATGGATTGTTTGGCAACACCGCTTGCGAAACCACGGGCGATCCCAGCGATGCCGAGTTGGCCCTGCTCAAGCCCTATGAGAGCAGTCTGCCGCCAGGCACGCTGGGGCAGATGGCCCAGCCGCCACGCACCGACGGGCCTGATGGCCTGCGCGGCAATCTGCGGCGTGCGCAGAAGCTGCTGGCCGATGCCGGCTGGACGGTCAGGGATGGAGCCTTGCGCAACGCCAAGGGCGAGCCCATGGTGCTGGAATATCTGGACAGCAGCGAGAGCGGTGTCAAGATCGTCAGCAGCTGGATGCGCAATCTGGAAAAGCTGGGCATCACTCTCAAGGTCCGCAATGTGGACTACGCGCTCTATCAGCAGCGCATGGACAAATACGATTTCGACATCGTGACGCTCAACGTGCCCGGCACGCACAATCCGGGCCAGGAATATGCCGAGCTGTTCGGCAGCGCCGCCGCCGATGTGGAGGGAGCCTCGAACTATGTCGGTCTCAAGAGCAAGGCCGTGGATGCCATCATCGCCCAGATGGCTGCGGCCAAGTCCGAGCAGCAGATGCTGCCCGCCTGCCACGCGCTGGAGCGCATCATCGTCCACGGCCATTACCTGATCCCGCAGTATTACTCGGGCACGCACCGCATGGTCTATGACGCCTGGAAGTTGGCGCTGCCGGGGCAGATTCCGGCCTATTCTCCGGGCGAGCTATGGGCCGTCTATGCCTGGTGGGCCAAGTAAGGTGACCCCCACGCTCCACCGTTGCACGGGTCGCTGCCCCCCGAGGGGGCTGGCCTTGCTTGGGGCGGCCCGGCGCTGCGGCCCAGGTAAAGTGGCCCCCACGCTCCACCGTTGCACGGGTCGCTGCCCCCCGAGGGGGCTGGCCTTGCTTGGGGCGGCCCGGCGCGGCGGCCCAGGTAAAGTGGCCCCCACGCTCCACTGTTGCACGGGTCGCTGCCCCCCAAGGGGGCTGGCCCTGCTTGGAGCGGCCCGGCGCTGTGGCCATCGCCGCCGCGGCTGAAAACAAGGGTTGATCGAAGATGTTTGCCTATATTCTCAAACGCATTTTGCTGATGATCCCCACGCTGCTGGGCGTGCTGCTGCTGACCTTTGTGGTCATCCAGTTCGTGCCCGGTGGTCCGGTGGAGCAGTATCTGGCCGAGGCCAAGGCCGGTGCCGGACACGGCGCCGAAGGTGCTGCCATGAGCTACCGGGGCGGCCAGGGCGTGGACCCCAAGCGGCTCGAAGAGATCAAGGCGCTGTACGGCTTTGACAAGCCGCCGGTAGAACGCTTTGTGCAGATGCTGGGTCAGTTCGCGCGCTTCGATCTGGGCACCAGCTTTTTTCAGAACAAAAGCGTCTGGGCGCTGGTCAAGGAAAAACTGCCGGTCTCCATCAGCCTGGGGCTGTGGACGTTTTTCATCAGCTATCTGGTGGCTGTGCCCCTTGGCGTGGCCAAGGCCGTGCGGGCCGGCTCGCGCTTCGATCTGGCGACCACAATCGTGATTCTCATCGGCTATGCCATCCCGGGCTTTGTGCTGGGCGTGGCGCTGCTGGTCGTCTTTGGCGGGCAGCTGCAGTGGTTTCCGCTGCGCGGGCTGACATCGGCCAATTTCGACGAACTCAGCACCATGGGCAAGGTGGCGGACTATCTCTGGCATATCGCGCTGCCCGTGACCGCCATGGTGGCTGGCAGCTTTGCCGTGACGGCCATGCTGACCAAGAACTCGTTTCTCGAAGAGATCCGCAAGCAATATGTGCTGACGGCCCGCGCCAAGGGCCTGTCCGAGCGCCAGGTGCTCTACAAGCATGTGTTTCGCAATGCGCTGATTCCCATCGTCACGGGCTTTCCCTCGGCTTTCATCGGCGCCTTCTTTGCCGGCGCGCTGCTGATCGAGACCCTGTTCTCGCTCGACGGCCTGGGTCTGCTCAGCTATGAAAGCGTGATCCGGCGCGACTTTCCCGTGGTGCTGGGCACGCTGTATCTGTTCACGCTGATCGGCCTGGTGACCAAGCTCATCAGCGATCTTTGCTATGTCTGGGTGGACCCCCGGGTCAAGTTTGACTGATTTATGCAAGATAAGCCTCAAACTAATGCCCTGCAAGCGCAAGAAGCTATGAATACAGGAGTGGAGCGTGTACCGGCGGTGCCTGCTGCCAAATCCGAGTCCCCGGGGCGCCGGGCCTGGCGGCGTTTCAAATCCAACCGGCTGGGCTTTGTCAGCCTGCTGATCTTCTCGGTGCTGGTGCTGCTCAGCCTGTTTGCCGAACTGCTGTCCAACGACAAGCCGCTTATCGTGCGCTACGAGGGGCAGACCTATCTGCCGCTGCTGCACGATTACCCGGAAACCACGTTTGGCGGCGATTTCCATACGCCGACCGATTACCTCGATCCCTTCATCCAGCAAAGGCTCGGCGAGGGCGACAACTGGGCGATCTTCCCCATCAACCGCTATGGCAAGTCCACCATCAACTACTTTGCCAAGTCGCCCAATCCTTCTGCGCCGTCGGCCGACAATTGGCTGGGCACCGACGACCGGGGGCGCGATCTGCTGGCGCAGCTCATCTACGGTTTTCGCGTCAGCGTGCTGTTCGGCCTGGCGCTGACGGCCGTGGGCGTGCTGCTGGGCGTGCTGGCGGGAGCGGTGCAGGGCTTTTTTGGCGGCAAGACGGATCTGGCCTTCCAGCGCCTGACGGAAATCTGGGGCTCCATGCCCGAGCTCTACCTGCTCATCATCTTCAGCGCGCTGTTTGCGCCCAGTGTCTCGCTGCTGCTGATCCTGCTGAGCCTGTTCGGCTGGATGGGGCTGGCCGACTATGTGAGAGCCGAGTTTCTGCGCAATCGCCAGCTCGACTATGTGAAATCCGCCCAGGCCCTGGGTGCCAGCAATCGTTCCATCATCTTTCGCCACATTCTGCCCAACAGCATGACGCCGGTGATCACCTTTTTGCCGTTTCGCATGAGCGGGGCCATCCTGGCGCTGACCTCGCTCGATTTTCTGGGTCTGGGCGTCCCGCCAGGCACGCCCAGCCTGGGCGAGTTGCTGAGCCAGGGCAAGAACAATATCGATGCCTGGTGGATTTCCCTGTCCACCTTTGGCGTGCTGGTCATCACGCTGCTGTTGCTGACCTTTATGGGCGACGCCCTGCGCGATGCGCTGGACCCGCGCAAGCAGGCGCACACCGGGGCTGCAAAGCGCGCAGGAGGCAAGCCATGAGCCAGGAAAAGTATGGGATTGAGAGTCGCAGCCAGTTGCTGAGCGTGCACGATCTGAGCGTGTCTTTTGCGGGCAAGCCCGTGGTTCAGGGCGTGAGCTTCGAGATGGCAGCCGGTGAAAAGCTGGCGCTGGTGGGGGAGTCCGGCTCGGGCAAGTCGGTCACGGCGCTGTCGCTGCTGCGCCTGGTGGGCGATGCGCAACTGGGTGGCCAAGCCTTGCTGGACGGGCGCGATCTGCTGGGGCTTTCGGAGCGCGAGATGCAGGGCATACGCGGCGGCGATATCGCCATGATCTTTCAGGAGCCGATGACGGCGCTGAACCCGCTTATGACTGTCGGCGCGCAGGTGGCGGAGGTGCTGCAGCTCAAGCAGGCCTTGAGCCGGGCGCAGGCCTTGAAGCAGGCCGTCGAGCTGCTGGCCACTACCGGCATCCCTGAGCCCGAGCGTCGCGCGCAGAGCTTTCCGCACCAGCTCAGCGGTGGCCAGCGTCAGCGCGCCATGATCGCCATGGCCCTGGCCAGCCGTCCCCGGCTGCTGCTGGCCGACGAGCCGACAACGGCGCTGGATGTGACGCTGCGTGGCCAGATCCTGGATTTGCTGGCCGATCTGCAGCGGCAGACCGGCATGGCCGTGCTGATGATCACGCATGACCTGAACCTGGTGCGCCGCTTTGCCGACCGCGTGGCCGTCATGGAAAAAGGCCGTCTCGTGGAGCAGGGCGCGGTGGCCGAGCTGATGCGGAACCCGCAGCATGCCTATACCCGCAAGTTGCTGGCCAGCCGGCCGGTGCGCAATGTGGCGGATGAGACCGTGCCGGCCGGTGAGGCTGCCGTGGTGCAGACCCGGGCCTTGCAGGTGAGCTATGCCACGCCCTTGCCCGGCATTCGCGGCTGGTTCAAAAAGGGCGCGTTCGTCGCGGTCAAGGGCGCGGATATGCTGCTGCGGCCCGGTCGTACCCTGGGCGTGATCGGTGAATCGGGCTCTGGTAAATCCACGCTGGCCCAGGCCGTGCTGGGGTTGTTGCCTGCGGCCGGGGGGCTGCAGGTGGCCGGCAGGCAATGGCAGCAGCCGGCAATCCGCAACAGCGCCGCCAATCTGGCGCTGCGGCGCAAGATCCAGGTGGTGTTCCAGGATCCGTTTTCCTCGCTGTCGCCGCGCATGACGGTGGAGGAGATCGTCGGCGAAGGCCTGCAGATCCATGCCCCTGAGCTCGCTGCCGGGCCGCGGCGCGAGCGCGTGCTCAAGATGCTCGAAGAGGTGGGCTTGACCGAGGCCCAGTTTCCAGGCCTGCTGCAGCGCTATCCGCATGAATTCTCGGGCGGGCAGCGGCAGCGCCTGGCGATTTCACGCGCGCTCATCATGGAGCCCGAGGTCCTGGTGCTGGACGAGCCCACGAGTGCACTCGATGTCACTATTCAACAGCAAGTGCTGGCCCTGTTGCAGCGGCTGCAGAAGGAGCGTGGTCTGGCCTATCTGCTCATCACCCACGATGTGGACGTGATTCGCGCCATGGCCCATGAGGTGCTGGTCATGAAGGACGGGCAGATCGTGGAGCAGGGCGATGTGCAGGCGGTGCTGACTGCGCCGAGGCAGGCATATACGCGCCAGTTGGTCGAGGCCGCCGGGGTCGTTGCCGAGCCTCCGGTGGTCTGAATGTGATGGCGAGCAGCGCTTTCCCTTCAAAGGTTTGAGGCTTTGAATGCCTGCAATTGCTGTCGATTCACTGATTCGCGAGGCAGGCATTCGCTGAAAAGCACTGAATCCGCACTCGAAAGTTTGTATTTATTTGGCGCGAATTCTCTGGCTGTGGCCTAATTGATCCTTTTCAACCTCCCAATTGAGAATTCGACATGGGCAATAAGATCGTTACCGAAGCAGACCGCAAGGCCACTCCCCGTCCCCAGGCACCCAATGGCGTGACCCTGCCCACTCCCGGCCGTGGCCAGCGCGTGAGCCTGGAGCGTGGTTCGCACACTCGCAGCAAGAAGCAGCCCGGCAAGCGCCACGGCTAATTCCTGCGGCAGGCTGCGCCCTGGTGTGCGGCCCGCAAAAAAGCCCTCGTCACTTCGGTACGAGGGCTTTTTGCTTTTCACGGCTTCAGAGCGTTGGTTTGCTCATCCCTGTAGGTTTTTCAGCTTGCGGCGCAGTTGCTGCACTTCCTCGATGAGATCGGTGGTCAGGGCGGCGAGCTGAGGGTCGGCGTCGAAGCTGTGTTCCAGCTGGGCAATGCGGCGTGCACGTACCAGCGTCTGGCTGCTGAAGCGCCATTGCTCGTGGCTGATCTCGCGCAGCTGACCTTCGTTGTCGTAGCTGATGACGCCTGTCTGCACATGCTCGATCACCCATTGCGGGCTGGTGCAGCAATGGCGCGCCAGCTCGTGCAGATCGAGCACGGCCTGTTCCAGCAGCTCGGCAGGTTCGTAGAAAGGGTAGTGGGAGGGGCTCATGGGAAAACCTTTCAACTCAGGCTGCGGGCATCGAACTGCGGGAAGGCCCTGGCAAAGTCGGCATAAGCCTGCTTTTGCGCGGGTGTCGCCGCGGGCGGGAAGACCACATCCAGCACCAGGTACAGATCACCTGGCGTGGCGGCGGGCAGGCCCTTGCCCTTGAGGCGCAGTTTGCGGCCCGAGCGATAGCCGGCGGGCACGGTGACTTCCAGTTCCCCGGCCAGCGTCTTGAAGGGGACGGGGCCACCCAGCTCGGCTTCCCAGGGCGCGAGCGGCACTCGCTGGTAGACATCCTTGCCTTCGGACCACCAGCGTGGGTCGCTGCGGAAGTGCACCTCCAGCAGCAGATCGCCTGGAGCACCCTTGCCCAGGCCCGGGTTGCCCTGACCGGCAAGGCGAATCATCTGGCCCTCGCGCACGCCCTTGGGAATGGTGACCTGCAGCTCCTTGTCCTTGTGGGTGGGGATGCCCTGGTCGTCGAGCACGGTGCTGCGCAGATGCAGCGAGCGCACGGCGCCGCTATAGCTGTCTTGCAGATCCAGCTCTATGCTGGCATGCTGGTCCTGGCCGCGCATGTCTGGGGTGCTGCGCGCGCCTTGCTGGCCCTGATGGCGCCGTGCACGAGCGGCCTGGCCGAACATCTGCGAGAAAAAGTCGCTGAAATCGGCGTCGCTGCCGGCATCGCCCTGGCTGCTGAAGTGAAAGTCCTGCTGATCCCAGTCGGGCGGCGGGCGAAAGCCTCCGCCGCCCTGAGCTCTGGCATTTTGAGCAAACTGCATCTCGTCGCCCATGGCGTCATAGGCGGCGCGCTTTTCGGGGTCGGAGAGCACGGTGTTGGCTTCGTTGACCTCGGCCATGCGAGCCGCCGCGTCTTTTTCCTTGCTGATGTCGGGATGGTATTTGCGGGCGAGTTTGCGATAGGCCTTTTTGATGTCATCGGTGGAGGCCTTTTTGTCCACGCCAAGTATCTTGTAATAGTCCTTGTAATCCATGGAGTCACCAATCTTCTTGTCAAAAGATGGGCGCAAGACTGTTGCCTTGGCTGCTGCCATTGCTGCGCCCGCATTCAGGAAAATAATAGGGATAGAGTGCGGCAGCTTCAAGGGTCTCAATGCGCGCTGGTGGGGTGATGACCGGGGTTTGAGTCCTTGGGGGCATCTGGCGCTACCATTGCCGGGATCAATGCAGGGGCGTGTGCGAAGGCCTGCCCAGAGTTCGTGAAATGAAACAAGAAATTACAAAAGCAGACGCATGGCTGGTTGTCTGCCTCTGTGCTGACTGGTGCGGTACCTGTAAACAGTACCGGCAGCCCTTCGAGGCTCTTGCTGCCCAGTTTCCACAGATGCGTTTTGTCTGGCTCGATGTGGAAGACCGTGAGGATGTAGCTGGCGATCTGGACATAGAAACCTTTCCGTCCATTTTGGTGGCGCAGGGCGAGCAGGCCAGATTCCTGGGGCCTGTGCTTCCGCAAACGGGGGTGCTGGCGCGGATGCTGCAATCCCTGCCCGCAGATGCGGCGGCGAGGCCCGCCGATGTGCAGGAGGCCCAGGATTTGCTGCAGCGATTGTTGCGCGCTGATGACCTGCAGGAAGTCTTGCGTTGATGGCTGTTTTATGCGAGACACTTTTTGCGAAAACAGTGGTTTGCGGCTACAATCACGGCTTCACGACCAAACGGGCGGGTACATACCGCCCGTTTTTTTTGGGCAATTCATGGCGAAACCTGTTTTTGGCAGAGCTAAGTCCATGATTTGACAGATTTTTCGGGATTGAACTGAATACACGTGGCACTACAGCAAATCGTTGAACAAACCGTGACAGGTCTGGGCTATGACCTGGTTGAAATCGAGCGCTCGGCCGGCGGCCTGCTGCGCATCACGATTGATTTGCCTTGGCAGGCGCCGGAGGACGGTGCGCCTGAGCTGCCCGAGCAGTTCGTGACAGTGGAAGACTGCGAAAAGGTCACGCGCCAGCTTCAGTTTGCGCTGGAAGTCGATGGTGCGGACTACGCCCGCCTGGAGGTCTCTTCTCCAGGCATTGATCGTTTGCTGCGCCATGAGCAGGACTTCATCCGCTTTGAAGGCTCGGAGGTGGATCTGACGCTCAAGGCTCCCATCGGGGCTGCAGGTGGCGACAAGATCAATGCAAACCGCAAGAAATTTCGTGGCACGCTGGAGCGGACTGAAGAAGGTGGCTGGCAGATCGTCTGGAGCGATGAGCCGCCTCCCAAGCCGGGCGTGCGCGTCAGCAAGAAGCGTGAGCCTGCGCCGTTGAACGCGATGGGCTTTACGCTTGACGAGTTGCGCGAAGCTCGTCTGGCACCGATTGTGAATTTCAAAGGACGCGCAGCCAAGCCCGAGTGAGGCAGCTGAAGCGTTTGAATCTTTTGGGGCAAAGAGGTCGCATGCAAATCCTCTTTGTGTGATTGAAATAGGAGAGTCGTCGCATGAATCGCGAACTGTTGATGTTGGTTGAAGCCATTTCGCGTGAAAAGAACGTGGAACGCGATGTGGTTTTTGGTGCCGTGGAATCCGCACTGGCACAGGCCACCAAGAAGCTGTACCAAGGTGAAGTAGACATCCGCGTGTCCATCGATCGCGAAAGCGGCGACTACGACACCTTCCGCCGCTGGGTGGTGGTGTCTGACGATGCCGGTCTGCAGAACCCCGACGCCGAAGAAATGCTGATGGATGCGGAAGACCGCGTGCCCGGCATTCAAATTGGTGAGTTCATTGAAGAGCAGATCGAGTCGCTGCCCATCGGCCGTATCGGTGCCATGGCTGCCAAGCAGGTCATCCTGCAGAAGATTCGCGACGCCGAGCGCGAAATGCTGCTCAACGAATTCCTGGCACGTGGCGAGAAGATCTTTACCGGTACCGTCAAGCGCATGGACAAGGGCGACATCATTGTCGAATCCGGCCGTGTGGAAGGCCGACTCAAGCGCGGCGAGATGATCCCCAAGGAAAATCTGCGCAATGGCGACCGCGTGCGCGCCATGATCATGGAAGTCGATGCCACCTTGCGCGGTGCTCCCATCCTGCTGTCGCGCTCGGCTCCCGAATTCATGGTGGAATTGTTCCGCAATGAAGTGCCCGAGATCGAGCAAGGCCTGCTGGAGATCAAGAGCTGCGCCCGTGACGCCGGCTCTCGTGCCAAGATCGCCGTGCTCAGCCACGACAAGCGCGTGGACCCCATCGGCACCTGCGTCGGCGTGCGCGGCACCCGCGTGAATGCCGTGACCAACGAGCTGGCCGGCGAGCGTGTGGATATCGTGCTCTGGTCCGAAGACCCCGCCCAGTTCGTGATCGGTGCCCTGGCTCCTGCCAATGTCTCTTCCATCGTTGTGGATGAGGAAAAGCACGCCATGGACGTGGTCGTGGACGAGGAAAATCTGGCCATCGCCATCGGTCGCGGCGGTCAGAACGTGCGTCTGGCCTCCGAGCTGACAGGCTGGAAGATCAACATCATGGACGCTGCAGAGTCTGCCCAGAAGCAGGCCGACGAGTCGGCTGTCTCGCGCAAGCTGTTCATGGAAAAGCTGGATGTGGACGAGGAAATCGCCAACATCCTGATCGAAGAAGGTTTCGAGACCCTGGAAGAAGTGGCCTATGTGCCGCTGCAGGAAATGCTCGAAATCGAATCCTTCGACGAAGAGACGGTGAACGAGCTGCGTAGCCGCGCCAAGGATGCACTGCTGAGTCAGGAAATTGCTCGCGAAGAAAATGTGAGCAAGGCATCCGAGGATCTGGTGTCTCTGGACGGCATGACTGCCGAGCTGCTGGACAAGCTGGCGCAAGCTGATGTGCACACACGTGACGATCTGGCCGATCTGGCGATCGACGAGCTGACCGAAATCACCGGTCAGACTGCCGAAGAAGCCAAGGCCTTGATCATGAAGGCGCGTGAGCACTGGTTTACCGATGGGCAAGAGTAAGGTCAGGGAGGTACAGAGCATTTATGTCGAGTAATACGGTTGCAGAATTTGCGAAAGAGCGCAACACGACCCCTGATACCTTGCTGCAGCAGCTCAAGGCCGCCGGGGTTGACAAGGCCAATGCGGCTGACGCGCTGACCGAAGGTGACAAGCAGCGCTTGCTGTCTCACCTGCAGGCAAGCCATGGCAGCGGTGCCAAGAAGATCACGCTGACCAAGAAGTCCACCAGCGAAATCAAGCAGGCGGATTCATCGGGCCGTGCCCGTACGATTCAGGTGGAAGTGCGCAAGAAGCGCACTTTCGTGAAGCGGGAAGACACTCCCGCCGAGGCTCAGGCCAATGCGGAAAGCATGGCTAAGGCTGTGCAGGAGCGTGCCGCTAGTCAAGAGCTGGTACGCCGTGAAGAAGATGCTCGCCGCGAGGCCGAGCTGTTGAGCCATCAGGAAGAACAATTGGCCAAGGAACGTCAAGAGCGCGAAGAGCGCGAGCGCCGCGAGCGCGAAGCCGAGGAACGTGCTGCAGCCTATGCAGCCGCGGAAGTCGCCAAGGTGGCTGAAGCCAAGGCGGCAAAGGAAGAAGAAAAGCGCGAGCACGCAGCAGGCGCTGCCGCACGTGCTGCGGCCCAGGCCGAGGCACGCGCCAAGGCGGAAGCCGAATCCCAGGCCAAGGCTGCTGAAGAAGCCAGCCGCGCCAAGGATCTGGATGAGCGCCGCCGCAAGGCCCTGGCCGAAGCGGAAGCCATCCGCGCCATGATGGCTGCGCCCAAGAAGGTGCTGGTCGCCAAGAAGCCCGAGGAGCCCAAGAAAGCTGCTCCGGTCGCTGCGGATGCCAAGAAGCCTGTTGCCGCCAAGGATGGCAACAAGCCTGCAGGCAGCGCTGGCGCGGCCAATGCCGGCGGCGGCGCCCGTCCAGGCAAGGAAGTCAAGTCCGCCAAGCTGTCTTCGAGCTGGTCCAACGACGCCGGCAAGAAGAAGGAAATCAAGACCCGTGGCGACAGCTCCGGCGGCGTGGCTGGCCGTTCCAACTGGCGCGGTGGTCCCAAGGGCGGCCGTCGTGGCAATGATCGTCACGAGCAGCAACAGCAGCAGGCTCCCGAGTTCCGTCAGCTGGAGATTTCGGTGCCCGAGACCATCACCGTGGCCGAACTGGCTCACAAGATGGCCATCAAGGCATCCGAGGTCATCAAGGTTCTGATGAAGATGGGCCAGATGGTCACCATCAATCAGCCGCTGGACCAGGACACCGCCATGATCGTGGTGGAAGAAATGGGCCACACCGCCAAGGTGGCAGCGCTGGACGATCCCGAGGCCTTTACCGCCGAGGAAGTCTCCAACTCCGAAGCCGAGCAACTGCCGCGCGCTCCCGTGGTGACCGTCATGGGTCACGTGGACCACGGCAAGACCTCGCTGCTGGACTACATCCGTCGCACCAAGGTGGCGTCGGGCGAAGCCGGCGGCATCACTCAGCACATCGGTGCCTACCATGTGAAGACGCCTCGCGGCATCATCACCTTCCTGGACACCCCCGGTCACGAGGCCTTCACGGCCATGCGTGCTCGCGGTGCCAAGTCCACCGACATCGTGATTCTGGTGGCTGCTGCCGACGACGGCGTCATGCCCCAGACCAAGGAAGCCATCAAGCACGCCAAGGCGGCTGGTGTTCCCATCGTGGTGGCCATCACCAAGGCCGACAAGCCCGAAGCCAACCCCGATCGCGTCAAGCAGGAGCTGGTCGTGGAAGAGGTGCTACCCGAAGAATACGGCGGTGACTCTCCCTTCGTGGCCGTGTCCTCCAAGACCGGTCAGGGCATCGACGAGCTGCTGGAGCAAGTGCTGCTGCAGGCCGAAGTGCTGGAACTCAAGGCGCCCGTGGACGCCGCTGCCAAGGGTATCGTGATCGAAGCCCAGCTGGACAAGGGTCGCGGTACCGTGGCTACGGTGCTGGTGCAGTCCGGTACGCTGAAGGTCGGCGATGTGGTGCTGGCTGGCCAGACCTATGGTCGCGTGCGAGCCATGCTCGACGAAGACGGCAAGCAGACCAAGGAAGCCGGTCCTTCCATCCCTGTCGAGATCCAGGGTCTGAACGAAGTGCCCCAGGCGGGTGACGACTTCATGGTGCTGAGCGACGAGCGTCGTGCCCGTGAAATCGCAACCTACCGCGCCGGCAAGTTCCGCAACACCAAGCTGGCCAAGCAGCAGGCTGCGAAGCTGGAAAACATGTTCGCCGAAATGTCCGCTGGCGATGTGCAGACCCTGCCCATCATCATCAAGGCCGACATGCAAGGCTCGCAGGAAGCTCTGGCAGCCTCGCTGCTCAAGCTGTCCACCGACGAGATCAAGGTTCAGCTGGTGTACTCCGGCGTGGGCGGTATCTCCGAGTCCGACGTCAACCTGGCGCTGGCTTCCAAGGCCATCATCATCGGCTTCAACGTGCGTGCGGATGCTCAGGCCCGCAAGACCGCTGAAGGCAACGATGTCGACGTTCGCTACTACAACATCATCTACGACGCCGTGGATGAGGTGAAGGCTGCGATGTCGGGCATGCTGGCTCCCGAGAAGCGCGAAGAGATCATCGGTATGGCCGAGATCCGTACCGTGTTCGTGGCGACGAAGATCGGCACCATTGCCGGCTCGTACATCACGCAAGGTCACGTCACCCGCAACGCACACTTCCGTCTGCTGCGCGACAACGTGGTCATCTACACGGGCGAGATCGAGTCGCTGCGCCGCATGAAGGACGATGTCAAGGAAGTCAAGGAAGGCTTCGAGTGCGGTATCAAGCTGCGCAATTACAACGACATCAAGGAAGGCGACGTGCTGGAAGTCTTCGAGATCAAGGAAATCGCTCGTACGCTGTAAAAGCAATAGCTGCTAGCGCCTGCTCTGCAAGGGTTTGAGGTTGAAAACACCTTGAGATCCTTGTACAGCAAGCGCAAATAGCTCCTTTTTTATTCATGGCAACCAAACGCAAATCTGCTGCTCCCAACCGCAGCTTCAAAGTTTCCGACCAGATCCAGCGTGATCTGTCGGAGCTGATCGCCCGCGAGTTGAAGGACCCGCGCGTCGGCATGGTCACGCTGCAAGGCGTGGAGGTGACTCCTGACTATGCCCACGCCAAGGTGTTCTTCAGCGTGCTCGTCGGCGATCCCGAAGTGACGCTGGCAGCACTCAATCAGGCCGCAGGCTTTCTGCGCAACGGCCTGTTCAAGCGTCTGCACATTCATACCGTGCCCACGCTGCATTTCGTCTACGACCGCACTACAGAGCGCGCTGCCGACATGAACGCCTTGATCGCCAAGGCTGTGGCGTCGCGCGGACCCGAACAGGAATAAGCACATGAACGCCCCTCGCACCCGGGTGCAGCGGCGCCCTGTGCATGGGGTGTTGCTGCTCGATAAACCGCTGGGCTGGTCCAGCAACGATATCTTGCAGAAGGTCAAGTGGCTGCTGCGCGCCGAAAAGGCCGGGCATACAGGCACGCTTGATCCGCTGGCCAGTGGCGTGCTGCCGCTGTGTTTCGGCGCTGCCACCAAATTCAGTCAGCTTCAGCTCGAAGCCGAGAAAACCTACGAAGCCATTGCCCGCCTGGGCCAGACCACGACCACGGCCGATGCCGAGGGCGATGTGGTGCTGGAGCGTGCCGTCGATCTGGCAGCCATCACGCCCGAGCGCCTGGCGCAGGTGCAGGCCCAGTTCACAGGCGACATCAAGCAGGTGCCGCCCATGCACAGTGCGCTGAAGAAGGACGGCAAGGCACTCTATGAATATGCCCGTGCGGGCGTGGAAGTGGAGCGCCCCGCACGCGATGTCACCATTCATGCATTGGATCTGACTCTGGTGCAGGACGATCAGGGGCATCCGGCTGTCAAGATGAGAGTGACCTGCAGCAAGGGCACTTACATCCGCACATTGGGCGAAGACGTGGGCGAGGCCTTGGGCTGTGGCGCCCATTTGCGTTTTCTGCGCCGTGTGGAAACCGGCGGTCTTGAAGTGTCGCGTTGCGTGACGCTGCAGGCGCTGGAAGCCATGAACGATGAAGAGCGCATCGCGCAGGTCCAGCCTGTCGATACCCTGCTGCATCGTCATGCCGTCGTCACCTTGGGTGAACAGGATGCAGGACGCTTTCTATCAGGCTTGCGCCGTCGAGGGTCTTGGGCGGATGCCCCGGCCGTGGCGGTGTATGGTGAGCGCCCGCATGCCCTTTTAGGGGTAGGCCGTGTGGCGAGCGGGGAATTGATTCCCGAGCGCCTGCTCAGTCCGCTAGAAATTCAACAAATTTTGGAAGGAACGCCGCGTCCACAAGCAAGCGGCATTTTGGAAACATTATGAGCAAACAAATCCGCAACATTGCGATCATCGCGCACGTTGACCACGGTAAGACCACCATGGTGGACCAGCTGCTGCGCCAGTCCGGCACTTTTGCCGAGCACGAAAAAGTCGTCGACACCGTGATGGACAACCATGCCATCGAACGTGAGCGCGGCATCACCATTCTGGCCAAGAACTGTGCCGTGTCCTGGAAGGACACCCACATCAACATTCTCGACACGCCCGGTCACGCGGACTTCGGCGGCGAAGTGGAACGTGCCCTGTCCATGGTCGACGGCGTGGTGCTGCTGATCGATGCGCAGGAAGGTCCCATGCCCCAGACGCGCTTCGTGACCAAGAAGGCTCTGGCCCTGGGCCTGCGCCCCATCGTGGTGGTGAACAAGGTGGACAAGCCCGGCGCCAACCCCGACAAGGTGATCAACGCCGCTTTCGACCTGTTCGACAAGCTGGGCGCCACCGACGAGCAGCTGGACTTCCCCGTGGTCTACGCCTCCGGCATCAACGGCTGGTCGTCCAAGGAAGAGGGCGAGCCCGGTGCCAAGTGGGGTGAGGACATGTCCGCCCTGTTCGACACCATCCTGGATCACGTGCCTTCCGTGCAAGGCGATGCCAGCGCTCCCCTGCAGCTGCAGGTTTCTGCTCTGGATTACTCCACCTTCGTGGGTCGTATCGGCGTGGGCCGCATCACCCAGGGCACGCTCAAGCCCGGTCAGCAAGTGGCCGTGATGGCCGGTCCTGACGGCAAGAGCTACAGCGGCAAGATCAACCAGGTGCATACCTTCCAGGGTCTGGACCGCGTGCAGGCCACCGAAGCCGGTCCTTCCGAGATCGTGCTGATCAGCGGTATCGAAAACATCGGTATCGGCGAGACCGTCACCGACCCCGCCAATCCCCAGCCTCTGCCCATGCTGAAGATTGACGAGCCCACCCTGACCATGAACTTCTGCGTGAACACCTCGCCCCTGGCAGGTCGTGAAGGAAAGTTCGTGACCAGCCGCCAGATCTGGGACCGTCTGCAAAAGGAACTGCGCTCCAACGTGGCTCTGCGCGTCAAGGAAACCGACGAAGACGGTATCTTTGAAGTCTCCGGCCGCGGCGAACTGCACCTGACCATCTTGCTGGAAGAAATGCGCCGCGAAGGCTACGAGCTGGCCGTGTCCAAGCCTCGCGTCGTGATGCAGATGATCGACGGCGAAAAGCACGAGCCTATCGAGCTGGTGACTGCCGACATCGAAGAAGGCCATCAGGGCGGCGTGATGCAGGCACTGGGCGAGCGCAAGGGCGAGCTGGTGAACATGGAACCCGATGGCCGCGGTCGCGTCCGTCTGGAATACCGTATCCCTGCCCGTGGCCTGATCGGTTTCACCAACGAATTCCTGAACCTGACACGTGGTTCCGGCCTGATCGCCAACATCTTCGACAGCTACGAACCCCATAAGGGCGACATCGGCGGCCGCAAGAACGGCGTGCTGATCTCCATGGACGACGGTGAAATCTTCACCTACGCCCTGGGCAAGCTGGACGACCGTGGCCGCATGTTCGTGAAGGCCGGCGACCCCGTGTACGAAGGCATGATCATCGGCATCCACAGCCGCGACAACGATCTGGTGGTGAACGCCACACGTACCAAGCAGCTGACCAACTTCCGTGTTTCCGGCAAGGAAGACGCGATCAAGATCACGCCTCCCATCGAGCTGTCGCTGGAGTACGGCGTGGAATTCATCGAAGAGGACGAGCTGCTGGAAATCACCCCCACCAGCCTGCGCGTGCGCAAGCGTCACCTGAAGGAACACGATCGCAAGCGTGCTTCGCGTGATGCGTAATTCACTGGCTTAGGCTGTGAATCAAAAAGGCCCTTCGGGGCCTTTTTGATTGCACGCTGCTGCCTGACAGTCAGCATTGCAACGGCTGCGGTATTGATTCGTCGCGAAGCGAGCCACGGGCCGAGCTGCTGCAGTCAAGTGTTGCAGATGCTGACCTCACGGGTGTGGAGCAAAGTCTGGAATCCTGGTGCCGGTGGGCAGATGGAAGAGCAGGGCGATCCGCTGAGTCGCGGTAGCTTCAGAAACAAAAAACCGCATGGGAGCCATGCGGTTTTTGATAACGGCCCCGTCTCGCGCCGTTGAGAGGCAGTCGATTTACTTCTGCGCCAGAATCCAGGCCACCAGCTTCTTGGCATCGGCGTCGTTCACCTGGGGATTGGCGGGCATGGGCACGGGGCCCCACACGCCGGAGCCGCCCTTGATGACCTTGGCAGCCAGCTTGTCGGCTGCGTCCTTCTGGCCTGCATACTTGGCGGCCACATCCTTGAATGCAGGACCAACCAGCTTCTTGTCAACAGCGTGGCAGGCCATGCAGTTCTTGGACTGTGCCAGGGCCTGATCGGCCATGGCAGGGGCCACGGCAGCGGCGGAAAGGGCGAAAGCGATCAGAAATTGCTTCATCATGAGTTCCCAGGGTGCGGGGTTAAAGTTGATCTTTTAGCGCATTGTAGTGCTTGGCTTGTGTACTCTCCAGTGCACTCTGTGTTCTGGAAAATCAACAAAAAAGGGGATGTATGTATCTGTTAGGTTTGGCGATCGTGTTGTCGCTGCTCAAGCTGGCTCAGATCGGGCCTGTCGCAGGCTGGAGCTGGTGGCCTATTCTGGGCGTTTATGGCGCGGCTGCCGCCTGGTGGGCCTGGGCCGATGCTTCGGGCTATACCAAGCGCAAGGCCATGGAGAAGATGGACCAGCGCAAGAAAGAGCGTATCGAACGTCAGAAGCAGGCCATGGCACCGGGCCAGCGACGTCGTTGAGCAGTGAATCAGGCATCGTGATTGACGATGTCTTGTGATTGTTTTGCCTGACAGCCCGCCATGGGCTAGGCATCGCTGCCTTGCAGTGCTGGGCCATAATCCAAAGAATCATTTCCCGATAACGTCTTATAGCGAACCCCATGCCCGCATACCGTTCCAAAACCTCCACTGGCGGCCGCAACATGGCCGGTGCGCGCGCCCTGTGGCGTGCCACCGGCATGAAAGATGGCGATTTCGACAAGCCCATCATTGCGATTGCCAACTCCTTCACCCAGTTCGTGCCCGGCCATGTGCATCTGAAGGATCTGGGGCAACTGGTCGCGCGCGAGATCGAAAAGGCCGGCGGCGTGGCCAAGGAGTTCAACACCATCGCCGTGGACGATGGCATCGCCATGGGCCATGACGGCATGCTGTATTCGCTGCCCAGCCGCGACCTGATCGCGGACTCGGTCGAGTACATGGTCAATGCCCATTGCGCCGATGCGCTGGTGTGCATCTCCAACTGCGACAAGATCACCCCCGGCATGCTGATGGCTGCGATGCGCCTGAACATTCCGGTGATCTTTGTTTCCGGCGGCCCCATGGAAGCCGGCAAGACCAAGCTGGCCAACCCCGAAACCAAGACCATCGAGTTCAAGAAGCTGGACCTGGTGGACGCCATGGTGATCGCGGCCGATCAGCGCTATTCCGACGCCGAAGTGGCCGAGGTGGAGCGCTCCGCCTGCCCGACCTGCGGCTCCTGCTCGGGCATGTTCACCGCCAATTCGATGAACTGCCTGACCGAAGCGCTGGGCCTGTCCCTGCCCGGCAATGGCACCGTGGTGGCCACGCATGCCGACCGCGAAGAGCTGTTCCTGCGCGCCGGTCGCCGCATCGTCGAGCTGGCCCGCGACTACTACGAGAACGACAACGACAGCGTGCTGCCGCGCTCCGTGGGCTTCAAGGCCTTCGAGAACTGCATCACGCTGGACATCGCCATGGGCGGCTCCACCAATACCATCCTGCACCTGCTGGCCATCGCCCAGGAAGCGGGTATCGATTTCACCATGGCCGACATCGACCGCCTCTCGCGCGTCGTGCCTCAGCTGTGCAAGGTGGCACCCAACACGCCCAAGTACCACATCGAAGACGTGCACCGCGCTGGCGGCATCATGGCCATCCTGGGCGAGCTGGACCGCGCCGGCAAGCTGCACACCGATGTGCCTACGGTGCATGCCAAGACCATGAAGGATGCGCTGGAGCAGTGGGACATCATGCGCACGCAGGACGAGGCCGTGCGCCACTTCTACATGGCCGGCCCGGCCGGCATTCCCACGCAGGTGGCGTTCAGCCAGAACACCCGCTGGCCCAGCCTGGACCTGGATCGTGCCGAAGGCTGCATCCGCAGCTACGAGCACGCGTTCAGCAAGGAAGGCGGCCTGGCCGTGCTGCGCGGCAACATCGCGCTGGACGGCTGCGTGGTGAAGTCCGCAGGCGTGGACGAGTCGATCCTGGTCTTCGAAGGCCCGGCCCATGTGGTCGAGTCGCAGGACGAGGCCGTGGCCAACATCCTGGCCGACAAGGTCAAGGCAGGCGATGTGGTCATCGTGCGCTACGAAGGCCCCAAGGGCGGCCCCGGCATGCAGGAAATGCTCTACCCCACCAGCTACATCAAATCCAAGGGCCTGGGCAAGGCCTGTGCGCTGCTGACGGACGGCCGCTTCTCGGGCGGCACCTCCGGCCTGTCCATCGGTCACTGCTCTCCCGAAGCGGCAGCCGGCGGCGCGATTGGCCTGGTGCAGAACGGCGACATCATCCGCATCGACATTCCCAACCGCAGCATCAATATGCTGGTCAGCGACGAAGAGCTGGCCCGCCGCCGTGAAGCGCAGAATGCCAAGGGCTGGAAGCCTGCCCAGGCCCGTCCCCGCAAGATCTCAGCGGCCCTCAAGGCCTATGCCAAGCTGGTGACTAGCGCCGATACCGGCGCCGTGCGCGATCTGTCGCTGCTCGACGATTAAGTTACGTTTGTTTCGTCATTTCGTCAGCGCGGACTTTGCCTGCTGACGGACAATCCCACAGCCGCTCGATGCAAGTCGCGCGGCTGTTTTTATTGTCTTGCCAGAAAGTGATCTCCATGTCTTTCGCTGTTCGCCCCTCCTTCTTGTTGAAGACAGCAGGGCTGCTGGCCTTGCTGGGGGCATTGACGGCGCAGGCTGCAGAAGGGCGTTACCCGCAGCGTCCCGTGCGTCTGGTGGTCCCTTTCACGCCCGGAGGCTCCACCGATATCGTGGCGCGCCTGGTTGCCGATGCCATGCACACGACGCTGGGTCAGCCCGTGGTGGTCGACAACCGGTCCGGCGCCAGCGGCTTCATCGGGGCCGAGGCCGTGGCAAATGCGGTGCCTGACGGCTACACCATAGGCCTGGGCACCATCAGCACGCTGGTGGTCAATCCCGTCATGCTGCCGCAGTCGGCACGCATAGATCCTGCCAAGGCCTTTGTGCCGGTGGTTGCACTGGCGTCCATTCCGTCGGTGTTCTCCGTGCATCCCAATATGGGTGTGCAGAACTACGCTCAGTTCCTCACTCTTGCGCGCAGCAAGCCGGGTCAGTTCAATATCGGATCGGCCGGAATCGGCTCCATCGGGCATTTGATTGCCGAGCGCCTCAATGCCGATCTCAAGCTCAAGCTGCACCACATTCCCTACAAGGGGCAGGGGCCGGTGATTAGCGGCGCGCTGTCGGGCGAGACCCAGGTGCTCAGCGATCAATACCCTTCGTCGGCTCCGCATGTGGCTGCGGGCCGCCTGGTTCCGTTCGCCGTGGCCGCGCAGGAGCGCTTGCCGGCCCTGCCGCAGGTGCCCACGTTCAGGGAGTTGGGCCACCCTGCGCTCAACGATCTGGCCATCACCTGGTTCGGCATCGTTGCTCCGGCAGGAACACCGCAGGCCGTCGTGACCAGGCTCAACGGCGCTGCCAACGCGGCCTTGCAGGATCCTGCCGTGCAGGAGCGGTTGCAGGCCATGGGCGTGAATGTATTGGGCGGCACACCGCAGCGATTGAGCACCATGATGGATGAGACCGCCAAGGTCGTGCGCCAGACCGTGCGCGAGCAGGGCCTGGCGGTGGACAAGCCGCATTGACGCTTGAAAGAGCGCCGCTGGCGCCGGATGCAACAGGATGCCAGGTCGAGGTTTTTCGCATCAGGGGGGCTTTGAGCCGGTGAATGAGGCTCTGCAGCGTTCTCGGAGCATGCAGTTTTGCAGAAACGTCATCGGCCTGCGGCACAATGCCTGACATGCTGATGTATCCGCACATTGATCCTGTAGCCGTGCAGATTGGCCCGCTGGCCGTGCACTGGTATGGCATTACCTATCTGGTGGCCTTTGGTCTGTTCCTGTTTCTGGGCACGCGCCGACTGCACCACCCTCCATTCAAATACATGACGGGCGATCGTGCCTGGGCGCGCAAGGATGTGGAGGACATTCTCTTCCTTGGCGTGCTGGGCGTGGTCGTGGGCGGGCGCATCGGCTACTGCCTGTTCTACAAGCCCGGTTACTACCTCTCGCATCCGCTGGAGATTCTTGCCGTCTGGCAGGGCGGCATGAGCTTTCACGGCGGCCTGCTGGGCGTCATCGGCTCCATGATCTGGTTTGCGCGCTCGCGCAAGCGCAACTGGCTGGAAGTCGCGGATTTTGTGGCGCCCTGCGTGCCCACAGGGCTGGCTGCGGGCCGCATCGGCAACTTCATCAACGGCGAGCTCTGGGGGCGTTTTGCGAGTGCGGATCTGCCCTGGGCCATGGTGTTCCCGCAAAGCGGCTCCATGCTGCCGCGTCATCCCTCGCAGATCTATCAGTTCCTGATGGAAGGGCTGCTGCTGTTCATCATCCTGTGGCTTTACGCGCGCAAGGAGCGCAAGCCCGGCCAGGTCGCGGCGGTTTTTCTGATCGGCTATGGGGCCTTCCGCTTCATCGCAGAGTACTTCCGCGAGCCCGACGACTTCCTGGGCATTCTCTCGCTGGGCATGAGCATGGGGCAGTGGCTGTGCATTCCCATGATCGTGGCCGGTGTGCTCATGTGGGTGTGGTGTGGCAAGCGCCAGGCCTACGCGGTTCAGCGGACTACGGCCTGAAGGCCAAATCCTGAAAAACGCAGACTTCGGTCTGCGTTTTTCATGGTGTGGTGTACGAGGCTGAAAAACTGCACATAATGGCTGAAAGCGTTACTGCAATTGCGGTATCTGCTTCTTCAATGAGAGCATGATGGTGCTGGAACAAGGAGATGCATATGGGGTGGGCAGCCGAGTGGATTGAGCAAACCAAGCTGTGGGTGCGCGGTGCCGAGGGCGAGAAGGGCGACGCCCAGCATCGCCCGCTGGCGCAACGCCTGGAGGCCACCTTGCGTCGTGGGGAGGAGGCGCTGTCGCCGCGCGAGCTGCGCCGCTTGCTGCTGGACATGCAGCAGGTGGCGGATACCGCGCTCAGCGACGTGGAGGGCGGCCGTCACGCGCAGCTGCTGATGGATTGGTATGCCAAGGCCGATCTGGCCGCACGCAAGGACTTCTGGCTGCTGGCGATCGAAAAGTTCGGCCCCGATGCCAAGGCGCTGCAGGCGGCCCGCGAGCGCTACGACAAGGCGGGCAGCGATGTGGAACGCGGCGAGGCCGAGATGAGCCTGCGCCGCGCCCTGGTTTCGTCGCGCACGCGGCTGCTGCAGCGTTTTGCCCAGCCCAAGGGCGGCATGGGCTTTCTGGTCGACATGCGCGCCGAGTTGCTGGCCTTGCCCAAGGCGGAGCAGCACTATGTGGCGCTGGACGCCGAGCTGGAGCATCTGTTTTCCAGCTGGTTCGATGTGGCCTTGCTGGAGCTCAGAAGCCTGAACTGGGACTCGCCCGCATCGCTGCTCGAAAAGCTGATCAAGTACGAGGCAGTGCACGATATTCGCAGCTGGGCCGATCTGAAGAATCGCCTCGACAGCGACCGCCGCTGCTATGGGTTCTTTCACCCGCGCATGCCCAATGTGCCGCTGATCTTTGTGGAGGTGGCACTGCTGGACAAGATGGCCGGCAGCATGGCTCCGCTGCTGGACGAGGCCGCAGCGGCAGCCGATCTGGCCAAGGCCAACACCGCCATCTTCTATTCCATCAGCAACACCCAGACCGGACTCAAGGGCGTGAGCTTCGGCGATTCGCTGATCAAGCATGTGGTGGAGACGCTCACCGAGGAGTTTCCCAAGCTCAAGCAGTTCGCCACGCTGTCGCCGATTCCGGGACTGCGCAGCTGGCTGAGCAAGAACGGCGATGCGGCGCTGGCGGAGCTCGACGACAAGCAAAAGGCAGCCCTGGAAAAAGTCGCCGGCGGAGTGAGTGCCGCGCAATTGCTGGCCGCGCTGGACGATCCGGGCTCGCTGCCGGAGAAATCGGTGGTGCGTCAGGCCGCCATGTTTTGCGCCGCGCGCTATCTGGGTCGGGAAACTGCCAAGGGTCGTCCGCTGGATGCCGTGGCACGCTTTCACCTTGGCAACGGTGCGCGCGTGGAGCGCCTGAACTGGGCGGCAGACCTGTCGTCCAAGGGACTCAAGCAATCCATGGGGCTGATGGTCAACTATCTGTATGACCTCAAGCGCCTGGACAAGCACCGCAGCCTGTTGGCGCAGAGCAAGATTCCCGTTTCCTCGGAGATCGAATCGCTGTGCAAGGGTTGAGTGCATCGCGACTCGCGCTGCGCCCGGCCTGAGCCGGCTTGTTGCTGCTGCGTCTTCCAACCACAAGTCTGGCTGCGGCGATGCTGCTGACCAGGCGCGCAGAGGAGACATAGATGCAGGATTCTTGGGAAAAGAGCGTGGGTTTGCAGCGGCGCACGCTGCTGGGGGCGACGGGGGCGCTGCTGGCGGCTGGAGCATCGGGCTGGACGGGCATGGCCCAGGCATCGGAATGGCCGAGCAGGCCTGTCAATCTGATCGTGCCTTTTCCTGCCGGCGGCGGCACCGACACCTTTGCCAGGCCTTTTTCTGCCCAGTTCGCCAAGACCTCGGGCAAGACCTTGGTGATAGACAACCGCGGTGGCGCGGGCGGTACGCTGGGCGCCAGCATTGCGGCCAAGGCCGTACCCGACGGCTACAACTTCTTCATGGGCGGCACTCACCATGTGATTGCGCCATCGGTCTACCCCAAGCTCGAATACGATCTGGAGCGCGACTTCATCCCGCTGGCGCTGCTGGCCAGCGTGCCGCAAGTCGTGGTGGTCAATCCCAAGAAGGTGACGCATGCCAGCTTGCAGGCTCTTGTACAGGACCTGCGTGCCAACCCCGGCAAGTACAACTATGCCTCGGCAGGGCCGGGCTCCTCGCACCATCTGGCGGGCGAGCTGTTCAAGCTGCAGACCAAGACCCAGATCACCCATATCCCCTACAAGGGCGCAGGGCCGGCGCTGCAGGACCTGATTGCCGGCAATGTGGACATGCTGTTCGATGGCCTGGGCTCATCGGCCCAGCATATCAAGGGCGGCCGCATCAAGGCCTTGATGGTGGCGGGCGCCAAGCGCAATCCCGCCTTCCCCGATGTGCCCAGCGCGGCCGAGTGCGGCCTGCCGGACTTCACCGTCACCACCTGGTATGGGCTATGGGCCCCCAAGGGCACGCCTGCCGCCGTGCAGCAGCAGATGCTGGACGAGGTGCGCAAGATCGGAGCCGCCGAGGACATCAAGGCTGCCTGGGCCAAGAACGGCGCCGATTACGGCCAGCTGAGCCAGCCGCAGTTTGCCGCCATGGTGCAAAGCGAGATCCAGCGCTGGGCCCATGTGGTCAAGGCGGCGAATGTGAAGATTGACTCCTGAGCCAGCTGGCTGCCTTGCGGGGCGCCCTTTGCTGGCGCCCCATTTTGAAGAAGTGATTTTTTCAGTGCCTGGCGCCACCGGCCAGGCCAGGGCCGGGCCTATGATGGCCATGGACCTTTTGCTTTCACCGTTTCCGAGTTCGACAGCATCACGATGACCGACATGCCTCAAGCCAATCTTTTCAGCGCGCTGCGCGCTGCGTTTCCTGCGGATCTGACGAAAATCGCCGTGGAGGCCATCGAGCCCGATGGCTCCAGCCTCTACTACACCTGGGCCGATCTGGAGCAGGGCAGTGCACGCATGGCCAATCTGCTGGCCTCGCTGGATCTGCCCGAGGGCAGCCGCATTGCGGTGCAGGTGGAAAAGTCGGTCGAAGCCATGATGCTCTACCTGGCCACGCTGCGCAGCGGCCATGTGTTCCTGCCGCTGAACACCGCCTACCAGAGCGCCGAGATGGAGTACTTCATCACCAATGCCGAGCCGGCCGTGGTGGTGTGCGCCCCCGGCTGTTTTGGCTGGGTGTCCAAGATTGCCTTCAACCACGGCGTGGGCCATGTCTACACCCTCGGCACCGATCGCACGGGCAGCTTGCTGGAGCGAGCGGCCCACCACAGCGACGAGCATCAGGTCGTGCCACGTCGCGCCGACGATCTGGCGGCGATTCTCTACACCAGCGGCACCACGGGACGCAGCAAGGGCGCCATGCTCAGCCACGGCAATCTGCTGAGCAATGCGGCCATGCTCAAGGTGTACTGGGGCTGGCAGGAAGGCGATGTGCTGATTCACGCGCTGCCCATCTTCCATGTGCATGGCCTGTTTGTCGCCATTCACGGGGCGCTGCTCAACGGCAGTCCCATGATCTGGTTTGCCCGCTTCGAGCCCGAGGCCGTCATGGCGCGCTTCAAGGATGCGACCGTCTTCATGGGGGTACCAACCCTTTATGTGCGCATGCTGGCCGATGCCAGGCTGGACCGCGACATGGCCGCGCACATGCGTCTGTTCATCTCGGGATCGGCTCCCATGCTGATCGAGACCTTCCGTGCCTGGAAGACGCGTACCGGTCACACCATCCTGGAGCGCTATGGCATGAGCGAGACCATCATGCTGACCTCCAACCCCTATCAGGCAGATGTGCGCTATGGCAACGAGGCCGAGCGCCGCGGTGCAACCGTGGGCTTTCCCCTGCCTGGCGTGGGCGTGCGCATTCATGGCGATGACGGCAAAGCCCTGCCCGCAGGCGAGATCGGCAATATCGAGGTGCAGGGTCCCAATGTCTTCAAGGGCTACTGGCGCATGCCCGAGAAGACGGCAGAGGAGTTCACGGCCGACGGCTGGTTCAGGACCGGCGATGTGGGCCTGCAGGACGAGCGCGGCTATTTCAGCATCGTGGGGCGCAGCAAGGACTTGATCATCTCGGGCGGCTACAACGTCTATCCGGCCGAGGTTGAGGGCTTCATCAACGATCTTCCCGGCGTGGACGAAAGCGCCCTGGTGGGCGTGCCTCACCCGGACTTTGGCGAGGTCGGTGTTGCCGTCATCGTGCCGCGCAAGGGCGCGCAACTGGATGGGCTGAAGATTCTGGAGTCGCTCAAAGCCAGGCTGGCCAATTTCAAGGTGCCCAAGCGCTGCTATGTGGTGGACAGCCTGCCGCGCAACACCATGGGCAAGGTCCAGAAGAAGCTGCTGCGCGACCAGTATCAGCAGGAGTTCTCCTGAACCCGTTCGAAGCGGACGCCAGGCGTTGGTTTTTGGCTGCATTATTGGCTGCGTTTCAGGCGCTTGTCTTTTGACTTGACTCCTGAAAAGTGAGCTGATTGCGCAGCTTGCAAGGCAGATTCAGCATTGAATCGACCCAAAAATAAAGCAGCTTGTACGCAAGCTGCTTTTAATTTGTGAGCGGGAAACGGCGGCCCGTGAGCGGCCTGTGTCACTGGATATCAGGGGTAAACCAAGCAAGGGGCGCCCGGCCAGGGGTGTCCCCCAGTACAGATGCCATCCTCTCAAGGGAAGCCGCTAAGCGGCTCAGGGAGATCCGATCAGCGCAGCACCAGCACCGGCACCGGTGAGTGCGTCAGCACATGCTGGGTTTCGCTGCCCAGCAGCAGGCGCTGCAGACCCTTGCGACCGTGCGAAGCCATGACGATCAGGTCGCAGTCATGCTTTTTGGCCATCTCCACAATCGACTCGGCCACCAGGTCTGAGTGGGCGATTTCGGTGGTGACATTGACCTTGCGCTCATGGCCAAAGGCTTTGACGCCGTTCAGCAGGGTCTGGGCCTGATTGGTCCATTGCTCCTCAACGCGCTTGGCTTCCTTGATGTCCAGCAAGTCGCTGCCTTCCAGGTAGCTGCGCGGATAGTGCGAGACAACCTTGAGCGCAATCACGCTGGCGCCGCACAAAGCGGCCAGATCCAGGCCTGCATGCACAGCCTTGTCTGAGAGTTCGGTGCCGTCGGTAGCAATCAAAATGCGGTTGTACATAGCTTTCTCCTTAGGTTGCATGCGTTGTAAATACAAGCATATGTCGATTGGGCAGTTAACGGTTGATTAATGTCAAGGTGGGTATCATCTGGCGTCGTTACGCTTGAAACATGTCCCAACACACTACTGTCCAGCCTTCCGCGGCAGAGCATGCTGTTGCTGACACCGGTTTCCTGAACTTGTCCCAGATGCACAGTCATCTGCTGGACGATCCGCAAGAATGGAGCTCGTTTGGTCGCCCCGCCGGCCAGAGCTCCAAGGCCCCAATCTCCGAGAACGCAACCGAGTCCCCGGTGTGGGATTCCTTTGTGGTTCTGGAGGGCATGCACTGTGCTGCATGTGCGCTGACCATCGAGGAGGCGCTTCGGGCTGTCCCCGGAGTGCAGGCAGCCGAAGTCAGTGCCGCAACGCGCCGAGCCCGTGTCGAGTGGCGTCCCGCCCAGGTGCTTCCATCGCAATGGATGGAGGCCGTATCGCGTGCCGGCTATCGCGCCTTGCCCGCGCGCGACGCATTTGCGCGCGAGCTGCGCCAGGCCGAGACGCGCCGAGCCCTGTGGCGCTGGCTGGTGGCCGGCCTGTGCATGATGCAGGTGATGATGTATGCATGGCCCGCCTACACGGCGCGGCCCGGCGACCTGTCGCTGGAGATGGAGACCTTGCTGCGCTGGGCATCCTGGGTGATTTCTCTGCCCGTGGTGCTGTTTTGCTGCGGGCCCTTCTTCAAGAGCGCGCTCAAGGACATCACCCAGCGCCGCGTGAGCATGGACCTGCCCGTGGCCCTGGGTATGTTGATCACCTTTGTCATCAGCATGCTGGGCACTTTTGATCCCTCCGGTCCCTTCGGTCAGGAAGTCTTCTTCGACTCGCTGACCATGTTTGTCTTCTTCCTGCTCACAGGACGCTGGCTGGAGCTGCGCCTGCGCGACCGCACGGCCGGTGCATTGGAAGCCGTGATGAACCGGCTGCCGGATTCGGTGCTGCGTCAGCAGCCCGACTCGGGAGAGTTCGAGCGTGTGGCCACGCGCCGCCTGCGTGTGGGTGATGTGGTGCGTGTGCTCACGGGCGAGGCTTTCCCCGCAGACGGCCGGATTCTGCGCGGCACCACCCATGCCGATGAGGCGCTTCTGACTGGCGAGTCCACGCCTGTTTTGCGCGCACAAGGCGATGCAGTCACCGCCGGCAGCTACAACCTGGACAGTGTTGTCGATGTGAGAGTGGACAGCGTGGGTGAGGGCACCCGCTTTGCGCAGATCGTGAATCTGATGGAAAGCGCTTCGCTGCAAAAGCCAACTCTGGCCCAGTTGGCCGACAAGGTGGCCCGGCCTTTTCTCGTTGTGGTGCTGCTGGCGGCGCTGGCCGCCGCCATCTGGTGGTGGCCCACCGACCCGGGCAAGGCCATGATGGTGGCCGTGGCCGTGCTCATCGTCACCTGTCCCTGTGCGCTTTCGCTGGCCACGCCCGTGGCCATGCTGACGGCGGCCGGCACCCTGGCGCGCAGCGGCGTGCTGGTGCGCAATCTGCAGGGGCTGGAGGCGCTGGCCGCCGTGGATACGCTGGTGTTCGACAAGACCGGAACGCTGACGCGCGACGGCCTGGTGCTGCGCGCGCTGACACCTGCTGAAGGTCAAAACACTGATGAGCTGCTGGCGCTGGCCGCCTTGCTGGCGCGCCAGTCCATGCATCCCGCTTCCAAGGCACTGGCGCAGGCTGCCGAGGTGGCCGAACTGTCTGCCAGCGCATGGCTGCTGGATTCCGTCCAGGAAATCGCTGGCAGCGGCCTCGATGTCTGGGTGCAGGCGCGCAGCAATACCGCCTTGCGCCGCCATCTTCGTCTGGGCTCGGCCGCGCATTGCGGCGTGCCCGAGTTGGCTCCGCATGAGCCAGGGCAGAGCGTGATGCTGGCCGAGGAATCGAAAGGTGGCTGGCTGCCCTTGGCGCAGTTCCATCTGAGCGAGGACGTGCGTCCCGAAGCGGCCCAGGTCATTGCCGACCTCAGGCAGCAAGGTGTGGCGGTGCAACTGCTCTCGGGTGACCGCTCTGCAGCGGTGCAAACTGTGGCCGCCAAGCTGGGCATAGAGCAGGCGCAGGGCGACTGCAAACCGCAGGACAAGCTGGCCGCCATGCAGGCGGCACAGGCGGCAGGGCATAAGGTTGCCATGGTCGGCGACGGCCTGAATGACGGCCCAGTTTTAGCCGGAGCGCATGTCTCTTTTGCTTTTGGTAAAGCAGTGCCGCTGGCACAATCGCAAGCAGACTTCGTGGTACTGGGAGACAGCCTGGAGTTAGTGTTGCAAAGCCTGTTGCTGGCCCGACGGACCCTGTCCGTGGTGCGCCAGAACCTGGGCTGGGCAGCAGCCTATAACGCGATCTCTATTCCTCTGGCCCTCGCGGGCTGGATGCCTGCCTGGCTGGCAGGGCTCGGCATGGCGCTGAGCTCCTTGCTGGTCGTCGCCAACGCAGCCCGTCTTGCACGTGCGTTGCCGCTGCAGGCTGCAGATAGCAACGCGTCCGCCCCCGCGCACCTTGCGCCGCGGGGCACCGTCATGCCACTGACTCAAGGAGGCCATTGATGGACATTTTGTATGTATTGATTCCGCTGTCGGTTGTTCTGGTCATGGCCATTGTGGCTGCCCTGTGGTGGGCCGTGTACCGGGGCCAGTTCGAGAGCGTGGAACAAGAAGGCGAGCGCATTCTTCGCGACGATTGATGTGGCTCAACGAGCCCGACCAGAAACCAATGAACACTTTGCAAGATATCTAAGAGGTGCCCGATGGAAGCAACAAATAACAATGCTGTCTATTACGACGACACCGTCGTAAGACAGTTCTCTATCATGGCCGTGGTATGGGGGGTGGTAGGTATGGCGGTGGGCGTGTTTATCGCGTCCCAGCTGGCCTGGCCGGAACTCAACTTCGGCATTCCATGGCTGAGCTACGGACGTCTGCGTCCGCTGCATACCAATGCCGTGATCTTCGCTTTTGGTGGCTCGGCGCTGTTCGCGACCAGCTACTACGTGGTGCAACGCACCTGCCAGACCAAGCTGTTCATGCCCAAGCTGGCCAGCCTGACCTTCTGGGCCTGGCAACTGGTTATCGTCGGCGCGGCCATCAGCCTGCCTCTGGGTTACACCCAGGGCAAGGAATACGCCGAGCTGGAATGGCCTCTGGACTTGCTGATTGCCGTGACCTGGGTGTCCTATGCCATCGTGTTCTTCGGCACTATCGGCATCCGCAAGGTCAAGCACATCTATGTGGCCAACTGGTTCTTCGGTGCTTTCATTCTGGCCGTGGCCCTGCTGCACATCGTCAACAATATTTCCATCCCCGCCGGCTGGATGAAGAGCTACTCGGCTTACGCCGGCGTGCAGGATGCGATGGTTCAGTGGTGGTACGGGCATAACGCCGTGGGCTTCTTCCTGACCGCCGGCTTCCTGGGCATGATGTATTACTTCATCCCTAAGCAGGCGGGCCGTCCCGTGTATTCGTATCGCCTGTCGATCGTGCACTTCTGGGCGCTGATCTTCACGTACATGTGGGCGGGTCCTCACCACCTGCACTACACCGCTTTGCCTGACTGGACTCAGTCCGTGGGCATGGTGTTCTCGCTGATCCTGCTGGCTCCTAGCTGGGGCGGCATGATCAACGGCATCATGACGCTGTCGGGTGCCTGGCACAAGCTGCGCGACGATCCCATCCTGCGCTTCCTGATCGTGTCCCTGTCGTTCTACGGCATGTCCACCTTCGAAGGCCCGATGATGGCCATCAAGACCGTGAACGCGCTGAGCCACTACACCGATTGGACCGTGGGCCACGTGCACTCCGGCGCTCTGGGCTGGGTGGGTCTGATCACCATGGGCTCTCTGTACTACCTGATCCCTCGTCTGTTCGGCCGCGAGAAGATGCACTCCGTGCCCGCGATCGAGCTGCACTTCTGGATGGCGACCATCGGCATCGTGCTGTACATCGCCGCAATGTGGATTGCCGGTGTGATGCAGGGCCTGATGTGGCGCGCCGTCAACCCCGACGGCACGCTGACCTACACCTTCGTGGAAAGCGTGAAGGCGACCTATCCCTTCTATGTGATCCGCGTGACTGGCGGTCTGCTGTATCTGGGCGGCATGCTGGTGATGGCATGGAACACCTGGAAGACCGCAATGGCCGGCCGTTCCGTCAAGGTGGCAGTGCCTGCCGTGGTGGCTCACGCCTGAGCATTGAGGAGCAAAAGCAATGTCTGATCAAAATAACGCAGCTCCCAAGAGCTTTTCGCACGAGAAGATCGAGACCAGCAACTTTTTGCTGATCGCGCTGACGCTGTTCGTGTTGACCATTGGCGGCCTGGTGGAAATCGTGCCGCTGTTCTTCCAGAAGTCCACGACCGAAGCCGTGGCGGGTCTCAAGCCCTACACGCCGTTGCAGCTGATGGGGCGCGACGTCTATCTGCGCGAGGGTTGCTACAACTGCCACTCGCAGATGATCCGTCCCTTCCGCGCCGAGACCATGCGCTACGGCCACTACTCGGTGGCTGGCGAGTTCGTCTACGACCACCCCTTTCAGTGGGGCTCCAAGCGTACCGGCCCCGACCTGCATCGCGTGGGTGGCAAGTACAGCGACGAATGGCATCGCATCCACCTGAACAACCCGCGTGACGTGGTGCCCGAGTCCAATATGCCTGCTTACCCCTGGCTGGAAGCCAACAAGGTGGATGACACGGCTGTGGCAACACGCATGAGCGCGCTGCGCAAGGTGGGTGTGCCGTACACCGATGCGGAAATCGCCGGTGCTCAGGCCGAGGTCAAGGACAAGACGGAGATGGAGGCAGTGATTGCCTATCTGCAGGTCCTTGGTCGCGCCGTCAAGTAAGAGAGAAAGGGCTGGAAATGGATATCACCACCATGCGTATCGTGGCCACGCTGGCATCGCTGGCGTGTTTCGTGGGCATCTGGTGGTGGGCGTATGCCCGCCGCAACCAGGCCCGTTTTGACGAGGCAGCTCAGGTTCCATTCCTGGAAGACTGAGTCTGATCACCACAACGAGAACATCCCATGAGCGATTTCATTAACAATTTCTGGTCGGTGTATGTCGCGGCGATTACGCTGATCGGCATCTTTGGCTGCTTGCTGCTGCTGATTCTGGTGGCCCGCAAGAAGGTCGTTCCCTCGGGCGACAACACCACAGGCCATGTCTGGGACGAAGACCTGCGTGAACTCAACAACCCCATGCCCAAGTGGTGGATGGGTCTGTTCGTGATCACCGTGGTTTTCAGCCTGGGCTATCTTGTGGTCTACCCAGGTCTGGGCGGCTTCGGCGGCAAGCTGGACTGGAGCCAGACCGGCGCCTACGACAAGGAAATGGCCAAGGCCAAGGCGGACCTGGAGCCTCTGTATGCCAAGTTCACCAGCATGCCTACCGAAGAAATGGCCAAGGACCCTCAGGCCATGGCCATTGGCGAGCGTCTGTTCATGAACAACTGTGCGCAATGCCACGGCTCTGACGCTCGCGGCAGCAAGTCCTTCCCGAATCTGGCGGACGGCGACTGGTTGCATGGCGGATCTCCCGAGAAGATCAGGGAGACCATCACCAACGGCCGTATCGGCATGATGCCGCCCATGGCGGCAGCCGTGGGCTCGGCGGAGGATGTGCGCAATGTGGCGCACTATGTGCTGAGCCTGTCGGGCAGCCCTCACGATGCCGTCAAGGCTTCGCAGGGCAAGTCCAAATTCGTGGCCTGTGCGGCTTGTCACGGCATGGATGGCAAGGGCAACCCCGCGCTGGGAGCTCCTAACCTGACCGATGACATCTGGCTGCATGGCTGGGGTGAGGCGGCAATCGTCAACATCGTCAACAACGGCAAGCACAATGAGATGCCTGCCCAGAAAGAGAAGTTGACGGAGGCGCAAATTGCCGTGCTGGCTTCCTATGTCTGGAGTCTTTCGAATACGCAAAACCAGAAGTAATGCGTTTTGAAAAGGCGGTGCCCTGGCACCGCCTTTTTCGCGTTTCAATTTTCAGTAATTACAAAAATATTAAGGAACTGCGATGCCGTGCGATCAGGGGAAGCCCCGAAAAGTCATACCGATCACGCCTGAGCCTCATGAGGGCGGGCCTGAGCTGGTGCCTATGTTCGCTTCCGAGCAAAAAGTGTACTCACGCTCAATCAGTGGCGTGTTCTCACGGTGGCGCTGGGCCATGGTGTTTCTGACCCAGATCGTCTTCTACGGCCTGCCCTGGCTGCAGTGGGGCGAGCGCCAGATGGTGCTGTTCGATCTGGGGGCCCGGCGCTTCTATCTGTTCGGACTGGTGCTGTACCCGCAGGACTTCATCTATCTGACGGGGCTGCTGATCATCAGCGCGCTGGGGCTGTTCCTGTTTACCGCCGTGGCCGGGCGCCTGTGGTGTGGCTTCTCCTGTCCGCAGACGGTCTACACCGAGATCTTCATGTGGATCGAAAGCAAGGTCGAAGGCGATCGCAGTGCCCGCATGCGTATCGACAAGAGCGGCTGGACTTTGGAGAAGATCTGGAAAAAGTCGCTCAAGCAGTTTCTCTGGATCGCTCTGTCTCTTTGGACAGGTTTCACCTTTGTCGGCTACTTCGTGCCCATCCGTGAGTTGGGTGTGGAGTTGATGGCCTTCCAGGGCAGCTGGCAGATCTTCTGGGTGGCGTTCTACGGCTTCGCCACCTACGGCAACGCCGGCTATATGCGCGAGCAGGTCTGCAAGTACATGTGTCCCTATGCACGCTTTCAGAGTGCCATGTTCGACAAGGACACCATGATCGTCAGTTATGACGCCGAACGTGGTGAAGCTCGCGGCCCGCGCAAGAAAGACGTTGACTACAAGGCACAGGGCCTGGGGGACTGCATAGATTGCAAGCTTTGCGTTCAGGTCTGCCCCGTGGGTATCGATATCCGCAAAGGACTGCAGTACGAGTGCATTGGCTGCGGTCTGTGCATCGATGCCTGCAACTCCGTGATGGACAAGATGGAGTATCCGCGTGGCCTGATCCGATTGACCACTCAGAATGCCGTAGCCAAGGCCTGGAAGCAGGTGCAGGTGATTCGCCGCATTTTCCGCCCGCGTGTGCTGATCTACTCGGCCGTGCTGGTGGCCCTCAGCGCCGCCATGATCGCCAGTCTGGTGCTGCGCGAGCCGCTCAAGGTCGACGTGATTCGCGACCGTGCTGCGCTTTCGCGCATCGTGGCGGGCGGCAAGCTGGAGAACGTCTACCGTCTGCAGATCATGAACGCCACCGAGTCCGAGCAGCGCTACCGTATCAGCGCCGTGGGCCTGGAGAATCTGGAAGTCGCATCCGAGCAGGAAGTGAGCGTTGGCCCGGCAGAGACACGCGGCATTGCGGTGCGGCTGCAGATTCCGTATGGCTCGGCAACTCCCGGCTCGCACCCCGTACACTTCAATGTGGATGCAGTGACTGCCGGAGCAGGGCGTATTTCCGAGAAGACGGTGTTCCTGGTGCCGCGTTAATGCCAGGTCTTGCCGGTCTTCGTGAGCCATCACGGAGGCCGGATAAGGGCACCGCCAATCGGCAACAATTTATGCCACCCTGCCATGTGTGCTCGGGTGGTCAGAATTTTGGAAAGAGGTTTCATCATGTCGGCAGCACAAGCCAAGGTCTCGCAAACGGCCAAGATCATCCACCCCGAGGACGGCAAGCCCTGGTGGAAGTTTGCCCATGTCTGGCTCATCATCGCCGGCCCGGTGATCGTGGTGATTGCCGGCTTTGTCACCGCATACATCGCACTGAGCAGGCCCGATCCCGTGATTGACCCTGACTACTACCGCCATGGCATGGAAATCAACCAGCGCCTGAGCGAAAGTGAAAAAAGCCTGGCCCCAGCAGTCACCGGCCGCAATCATGCGGCCACGCCAGCCAAGGATCATCCGCTGGATCGCTGAGCGCTCCGGCGCTTGCTCCGCCAAGGTCGCTTTTGCGGCCTTTTTTGTTGCCGATATCAAAATCAGAGCGTGTTGCGCATGCACCGTCTAACGTTAATGTAGAAGTAAATGGTTTTTTGATATTCGGATTGCGCAAGGCGCTACTGAAAAGAGAGTAATTCAGGGTTTCCCGCCACGGTGCATGCCCGCAGTCCTGCATGAACGGTCACCACTGTTGTGCAAAATATGACCAAGCCCACAGCCCAAGGAGAATCAGGATGGATGCTCGACGCTGGATGTGGATTGTCTGGCCGGCCTTTCTGGCGGCGGCAATCATGGAGATGGTGGTTTTCGCCTTTGTGGACCCGCTGGATGTGCACTGGCTGGGCTCCCCCCTGGACTGGTCGCGCCAAGCCATCTATACGGTCGCTTTTTTTGCCTTCTGGGTCGTGACCCTGATCGGAGGTGCGATGACGGTGATGCTGGGTCGCTCCGTCAGCGATCTCAATGGCGGCATCGTTTCCGAGCCTCTGCCCGATTAATTCGCACAGACAAAAAAGCCCGCTGTCCGCGGGCTTTGTCTTGAGAGTGTCTGTCGACTCGGTTCAGTTCTGGCATTGCTGGCTGTTGACGATGCGTTTGAGCGCCTCGGTATCCAGGATGCGCAGGTGGCGCTGCTTGACTTCCACAATACCTTCCTCTGCAAATTTGGAGAAAGTGCGGCTCACGGTCTCGAGCTTGAGGCCCAGGTAACTGCCGATTTCTTCGCGCGTCATGCGCAGCACCAGCTCCGACTTGGAAAAGCCGCGTGCCGACAGGCGCTGGACCAGGTTCAACACAAAGGCCGCCAGGCGCTCTTCGGCACGCATGCTGCCCAGCAGCAGCATCACGCCATGCTCGCGCACGATTTCGCGGCTCATGACCTTGTGCACATGGTTCTGCAGGGCAGTGACCTCGCGCGAGAGCTGCTCCAGTTTGTCAAACGGCATGACGCAGACCTCGGCGTCTTCCAGGGCCACGGCATCACAAGTGTGGTGGTCGTTGACGATGCCGTCCAGACCAATGATTTCGCCAGCCATCTGAAAGCCTGTGACCTGATCACGTCCGTCTTCGGTGGCCACGCTGGTCTTGAAGAAGCCGGTTCGAATGGCATACAGAGAGGTGAACTCTTCGCCATTGCGAAACAGCAGCCCGCCGCGCTTGACCTTGCGGCGCGTGGCCACAATCTCGTCAATGCGCTCCATTTGTTCATCGTCCAGGCCCATGGGCATGCACAGTTCACGCAGATTGCAGTTGGAGCAGGATGCTTTGATGGTCTGAAGATTCATGGGCTTTTTGCAACGGCGCAGACAGACACAGAGTGGAGAGTCGCGCTGGTCATTGACCTCGTGGTTGAAGATGAGATGGATCAAATTGTCGCAGCACTTGCCTTGAGGTCTCTTGATTTTCATCAAGGACAGGGTGATTGCCTTGGGGCACATTGCCTGTATTCGTTCAAAAACATGCGCTTTTGCCTATTTTGGGCATGATTTTCAGGATCTGATTTCCATTGAAATCTGCTCTATACAGAGTGTGGGCGCACCCTAACTCCCAGTTATGACCGCAGTCACGCCTGAGTTGCTGAGCCGCTTTGATATCCCCGGCCCACGCTACACATCGTTCCCAACAGCCGACCGTTTTGTTGAGGCTTTTGGTGCAGACGACTACATACTGGCACTCAAGCAGCGCAAGACGCATTCTGGCTCGCGCGCTTTGCCCCTGTCCGTTTATGTGCATGTGCCGTTCTGTGAGTCGCTTTGCTATTACTGCGCCTGCAACAAGATCGTGACCAAGCATCACGAGAAGGCTGCCGAGTATCTGGACTACCTGAGCCGCGAGCTGGCCATGCATACCGAGCATTGCGGCAAAGGTCAGCTCGTAAGCCAGCTGCATCTGGGCGGAGGCACACCGACCTTCTTCAGCGATGCCGAGTTGCAGCAGCTGATGGTTTTGATGCGTGAACATTTCAAGCTGGATCCCGCGGGCGAGTACTCCATCGAGGTCGATCCGCGCACCGTCAGCAACGAGCGGCTGAGAGCTCTCAGGGACATGGGGTTCAATCGCCTGAGCTTTGGCGTGCAGGACTTTGATCCCGCGGTGCAGAAAGCGGTGCACCGCGAGCAGCCCGCCGAGCAAGTCTTTTCGTTGGTGGCCGAGGCGCGCCGCCTGGGCTTTGTCTCCATCAATGTGGACCTGATCTACGGGCTGCCCAGGCAGACGCCCGAGTCTTTTGCGCGCACGCTGGCACAGGTCAATGAGCTGCGCCCCGATCGCATTGCACTGTATGCCTATGCGCATCTGCCCGAGCGTTTCAAGCCGCAAAGGCGTATCGAATCGGCAGACCTGCCTATGGGACAGGACAAGCTGAACATGCTCTCCGGCGCAATTGATGCATTCATGGATGGCGGCTATGTCTATGTAGGCATGGACCACTTTGCGCTGCCTGACGACTCTCTGGCCATTGCCAAGCGCCAGGGGCGCCTGCATCGCAATTTTCAGGGCTACAGCACCCAGCCTGATTGCGACCTGATTGCACTGGGCGTATCGGCTATCGGTAAGGTGGGTGCGACCTACAGCCAGAACGTCAAGACTCTTGAAGAGTATTACGATGCCGTCGATGGAGGCATGTTGCCCGTGCAGCGCGGACTGGCGCTTTCGCGTGACGATCTGGTGCGCAGAGCCGTCATCATGTCCATCATGTGCCAGGGTTCCGTCCTGTATGAGCCCATGGAGCAGGCCTGGCTTATCAATTTCCGCGAGTACTTCGCTGCGGAGCTGGATGCGCTGGCAGAGATGCAGCGCAACGGCTTGGTCGAGCTGTCCGTCGAGGGCTTCAAGGTCACTGGTCTGGGCTGGTTTTTTGTGCGCGGAGTAGCCATGTTGTTTGACCGATATTTGCAGGCCGACCGGAACCGCGCCCGCTTTTCGCGCATCATCTAGCGCATGTTGTTTTCGCTGGTCTGGACTGCTTTGATCATGGGGCTCGTGGGTGGGCCCCATTGTCTTGTGATGTGCGCTGCCCCCTGCAGTGTGGTCACAGCAGCGAAGCCTGTCGGCGGCGGGCAGCCAGTTGTCGTGCTCGGCCTGCAAAAACGCCAATGGCTGCGTACCAGCCTGTTTCATCTGGGGCGCATCGCTGCCTATGCCCTGCTGGGCGGGATCGCGGCCGTGGCCATGGAAAGTCTGGCCTGGCTGACCAGTCAGACAACGGCATTGCAGAGACTTTGGACGCTGATGCATGTGGCGGTCATGGCCTGGGGGCTGGCCATGGTGGTGCAGGCGAGGCAGCCAGCCTGGCTGGAGCGGGCGGGGCGTTCCGTCTGGGCCAGGGTTCAGCCCTGGGTCACCGCGCCGGGCGGCAGTCTGGCAGCGGGCTTTGCCTGGGCACTGATGCCTTGTGGTTTGCTGTATTCGGCGGTGTTGGTGGCGGCCTTGAGTGGCGGCGCCTGGCAAGGTGCTTTGTCCATGGCAGCCTTTGCCGTTGGTGGTGCACTGTGGTTGCTGGCGGGGCCCTGGCTGTGGCAACTGGGGCAGTCGCATGTCAATGCATTGCGGGCCAGGTGGGGCACCAGAGTTGCAGGTCTGATGCTGATTGGCGTTGCGAGTTGGGCTTTGTGGATGGACCTGGTCTACAAACCCAGTCTTTGGTGCCGATAAGTCACACAAGAGGGGGTTGTTGACGCTGTTTGCATCCCAACAGACCCTAGTCATGCTTGAGCAGTCATGGAACTGCGGAATAATGTCTCATCTTGTGTGTAGCGCCCAAAGTGAATCGTTTCGTTGCTATTGATATCGGACAACTGCGTATCGGCATGTATGTCCATCTGGAGACTGGCTGGTTGCGCCATCCGTTTCCCGTCAGCAGCTTCAAGATTGTCAATGACGAGCAGTTGCAGACACTCAGGACCCTGAAGCTCAAGGCAGTTCAGGTCGATCTATCGAGAAGCGATCTGGAAGCTGCGGCAGCGCCTCCGGCCGAAGACCCTCAACCCGCTCCTGCCCCCCCCGAGAACGATGCGCATGCCTGGCGCAACAGTATTTTGGGCGTGCAGTCCAGGTTTCTGGGCGCGGTTTCCGTATTTGATGACGTGCAGGCCTTGTTGCCTGTCAACCCCGAGAAGGCGCGGACAACGACGGATATGCTGGTTGCACAGCAAGTCGTCAAACTGGCGCAGGCTCGTGATCTGAGTTTGCATCTGCTCGCGGATACGGGGGGCGCCACCTTTGGCGTACATGGTGTCAATGTCTCCGTGCTGAGCCTGTTGCTGGGTAAGACGCTGGGCCTGTGCGATGACGTATTGAAGGATCTGGGCACGGCGGCCCTGTTGCATGACATCGGCAAGCCGGGGCTTGAGATTTCTGCATCGGCCAATGCACTGAATCAGGGCACGGGCCGCACGCCTCTGCGAGAGACCGTGTATGCGCGTCATGTCGGAGAGTCGGTGGCATTGGCTCTATCCATGGGCTATCCTCCTTCCGTCACGACGGCCATCGCCCAGCATCATGAATGGGCCGATGGTTCAGGCTTTCCACTTGGCTTGCTGGCCGAAGATATGGACATTGCCGGACAGATCCTGGCACTGGTCAATAATTTTGAGCGCTTGTGCAATCTGCCACTGCAAGGCAACGAAATGACGCCTCATGAAGCCATGGCTGCACTGTACGGACAGTATCGCCAGCGATATGCGCCCGATGTGCTCAAGGCATTCGTGCAGACCTTGGGGGTCTATCCACCGGGCTCTTTGGTGGAACTAAGCGATGGGCGGATGGGCGTGGTGGTGTCTGTCAACACCAGCCAGTCGCTCAAGCCGAAGGTGCTGACCTATGACATGCAGGCGCCGCAGAAGCTGCGGTTCGTAGATTTGCTTGAATATGTGGGTTTGGGTATTCGCCGGGGCTTGACGCGAAATCAGCTTTCTCGAAATGCGTTAGAAGCTTTACAGCCGCAAAGGCGTCTTTGCTACTTTTTTGACAGTTCTGCAGCACCTGCTGCCGAGAAAGACCTCGCGTGACTTTGCAGCAGAGTTTTCTGATTGACCCTCTGCTTGCCTCCATGCTCGATGGTTTGCAGGAGGCGGTCTGGCTGCTGGATGCGCAGACATTGCGTGTCGTGCATGCCAATGCAGCCAGTATGCAGCTCACGGGCTACACGCCCGAGCAGGCGCAGGAGCAGTATGTCGATGTGCTGTGCGCCTCCCTGGTGCAAAAGGCGTTCTGGCAGGATGCCTCAAACTGGGTGGGTGGGGCGAAATTTCTCACAGAAATCTGTACAGCCAATGGTTCATTGACAGCTGTGGAGATGGGGGTGGGCTCCATCGCCCTGAATCCGCGCTGGTTGATGCTCACCATGCTCGACCGCAGCGAGCAGTTGCGGCACGAGAGCGAACTGGACATGCTGCTTGCAGAGTTGCGGGCGACGCTTGAGTCCGCTGCAGATGGCATGCTGGTCTGTGATCTGCGCGGCGGCATTCGGGCATTCAATCACCGTTTCGCGGAGCTGTGGCAACTACCCGAACCACTGCTCGTGCAGCGAGATGATGCGGCCGTCTTTGCCCATCTGGAAGCGCAGACCATCAGCAGCGAGAGTCAGTTCACTCTTCTGCAGGATGCGCAGGACCTGTCGGCTCCTGAAACCTCGGAGGTACTGCAGCTGCTCAGTGGCAGGGTGCTGGAGCGCCGCTCCGTGCCTCAGCTCAGTCGCGGTGTGGCGATAGGGCGTATCTACTCCTATCGAGACATCACGGTGGAATCCAGCTCGGCGACAGAACTACGTCTGGCTGCAAGAGTGTTCGAGTCCAGCCTGGACGGTATCTTCATTGCCGATGCCAATGGTGTCATCGTTCAGGTTAACCCGGCCGGCGGGCAGTTGCTGCATGGCAAGGCGGTGCTGGGGCTCGCTGCCTGGACTCTGTTCGAGTCCGAGGGAGGGCCTGTGTCCGACCTGCTGGAACTGGCCGCTGCGCGCTGGGATGTGGGCAGCTTCTGGGAGGGCAATCTTTGGCTCAAGCAGAGTGAAGGTCAGCGCTGCGCGGTCTGGCTGTCCTGGGTGGCATTGCGTGACGGCTATGGGCGTCTGGTACAAAGCATTGGCTTTATGCGCGACATGACCATGCAGCGCAGTGCCCAAAAGCAGATTGAGCAGCTGGCTTACAGTGATGCGTTGACAGGGCTGCCCAATCGCCTGAGTTTGAGCCGTCACGTGCAAGCAGCCATCACTGCTGCGCGCTTCACACAGCAGCCCTTCAGCATTCTGTTTCTGGATCTGGATCGTTTCAAGATCATCAACGATTCATTGGGCCATGACTTCGGCGACCGGGTGCTCAAGCTGGTTGCTCAGCGGCTGAGCGGACTGCTGCGCCCTGCGGATGTGCTGTGCCGTCAGGGCGGGGACGAATTTGTTCTCTATCTGCATGATTGCACGGGGGAGGGGGCTTCGGCCGTGGCTGCCCGTATTCTGGACGAAATGCGCCAGCCCTTCATGCTTGACGGCCTGGGCTTTTCCGTTCAGTGCAGCATTGGGGCTGCGCAATTTCCGGCGGATGGTTTGACGCTGGACGAGCTGATTCGTCAGGCCGATATCGCCATGTATCGTGTCAAGGAGCGTGGACGCGGCAATTTCAGTTTCTACCAGCCGCAAATGAGTGCGGGTCTGCTCTCGCGCATGAAGCTGGAGCATGCCATGCGCCAGGCGCTGGACAAGGGGCATATGGCCGTGCACTTTCAGCCACAGGTACATATCCGTTCGGGTCGCATTGTGGCGGCAGAGGCTTTGCTTCGATGGACGGACCCCGAACTGGGGGTGATCTCTCCTGCAGCCTTCATTCCCTTGGCGGAGGAGTCCGGCTATGTGGTTGCGCTGGATGCCTGGGTGCTGGAGCAATCAGTACAAGAGGCGGCGCGCTGGCTGGCTATGGACATGCCTGTCAAGGTATCGGTGAATGTCTCCGCGCTGGAGTTCAGGCAGCCGGACTTTGTGGATCGCCTCAAATATGTGCTGGAAGCCAGCGGCTTGCCGGCACAGTGGCTGGAGCTGGAGCTGACCGAGAGCATTTTGCTGCAGGAAGCGCAGGAAATGGCTTTGCGCGTGCACCAGATCGCAGAGCTGGGCGTGGGTCTGGTCATTGACGACTTCGGTACTGGCTATTCGAGCTTGGCTTACTTGAAAAAACTGCCGATCTCCAAGATCAAGATCGACCAGAGTTTTGTGCGTGGCCTGCCGCACGATGCGGGAGACAAGGCCATTGTGGGCGCCATCATCAGCATGGGGCAGGCATTGGGTGTGGAACTTGTGGCAGAAGGAGTGGAAACGCAGGAGCAATGCCAGGCAATTGAGCAGTTACAGGGTGACTACTTTCAGGGCTATCTGTGCTCGCCAGCCTTGCCTGCGGAGCAATTCCGAAAGCGCTTGGAGCAGGGTGCATCCGAGCAGGAGCCGAGGGCTCAGCCGTATTCGTCGGATGACGATGCCAGTGGTATTCATATTGCAGGTCTGCAATAGTTGGAGGGCATGCTTTTTTGCTAGGTTTCCTATCGTCTGATTTGACGATGCGCAGTTTGTGGGGACTCAGCAAAATCAAGGCATTTCTTGGGCCGACTTCCGGGTGCGTGCATCAATGAAGAACGCGCGCAGAGTTGAGTAACTGTGCGGTATTTGATGGGCCGGATTTTTTGAGACAGCAAATGCCCAAAAGCGATTACGCAACTTTTGATTTCTACAACTATCGCTCGGATGCTCTTCAGGCCGTCACCGGCTTTCCCGTCCCGTATGCTGTGGAGCCTGAGGCAGCTTCTTCGCCGGAACAGGTCCCGGTCATCGGTACCGAATCCCTGAGTCAACTGATTACTGCGCTGTACGAGTCAGCCATGGACCCGCAGAACTGGAAGGTATTTCTGGAGCTGCTGCGCTCAAGCGCCAATGGCAACTACGCCTCGCTTGTGGTGCGCGACCCTCATGGTGAGAATGTGGGCTGGGTGATTTCAGCATCGAGCGGTCGCTCCGAAGTCATTCCTTACGACCCCTATGCGCAATGGAGCCCGTTTCTCGGTATCGCCAAGGACAAGGTGCTCACCCTGTTGGATGTGATGACGGAAGCCGAATGGCATTCCTGTCGCTACTACACCGACTGGTGCAAGGGGGTGGACATCGAGCACATTCTGGCCGTGGATGTCATGACCGATAACGGCTGCTCCTATGGTTGGCGTATCACGCGGCCTGCGGCGGCGGGAGCATTCGAGTCAACACATCTGGACGTGGTGCGCATGTTGGTGCCGCACCTCAAGCGGGTGTTGAACATGCAGCTGAATCTGCATCGTGACCGGCAGGTCATTTCGCTATACGGGCGTGCCACTGCGCAGCTGATGATGGGCGTGGTCATTCTCGATCAGACGGGGAAAATGATCGAAGCCAACCCAGCAGCCACCACCATTTTGAACGTGGGCGATGGAATACGGGTCAACAACGGTGCGCTCGAGGCCGTCTATGCCAATGACAATCGCCGGCTGCAGCGTCTGATCCGCGATGCCTTGCTCTCTCCCAGGCTGGAGAGCGTCTCCATGACCGAGGGCATGTCCATCACTCGCCAGTCCGGCCAACTCAACTGGGGCGTGGTGGTGCAAAGCATCTCTCCCGATGAATGGACCGAAGGCAAGCAGCGTCCCAGCGTAGCGGTTTTTCTGCGTGATACGACGGGCAAGGCAGAGCCGCCCGTCAAGCTCACGCAGCAGCTTTTCCATCTGACTCCTGCAGAGACAGCAGTGGCCACGCATCTGAGCAACGGCATGTCTTTGGAGGAGGCGGCCGAGGCTTTGGGTATCAAACCCAATACCGCCCGCGCCCATTTGCGCTCCATCTTCTCCAAGACCGGGGTACGTCGTCAGACCGAACTGGTGCGACTCTTTCTCAACAGCGTGGCCTGGTTGGGCAATCATTGATTCCAGCCCGGAAAACAGGCAAAAAAGGCCCGGCAAGCGGGCTGTTTCTTGTGCTTGGCTGGAAGCTGTTGTCAGCGTGGGGCTTGCATCCGTCATCGCCTCGTGGTTGTTGGAGTTGCAGTCATGGCGCTTGAAGTCGTCATTCACTGGCTGGGTCATGCCTTAAAGGTCGGCACTATCACGGCGGAGACGCTGCCTGCAAGGTTGAAACCAGGTTTGAATGCGAAGGCAGATGCGCCACCGACGTCTGGAGCTGTCGAATGCCGGTCGCAGCCTTCCTGTTAGTCGCTTAGTACGCTTGCTGCAGAGGCGAGAGCATCGAGCACTGTCGGCTGAGTTTCCTGCGCAGGCTGCATGCAGGGGAACAGGGTGGCAGTTGTTTGCAATGCGTTGCGGCATGGTCGGAGATCTTGCTTTCCATTTTGGCTCCTCGAATGAGAAAAGCACGCGACGGGCAGGGGTTGCAGGGCGGCGCTCGTCCCTGGCCTTCTTGAAAGCTGGAGGAGATTGATGAATGGCAGCTGCCGCAGCGCTTACCAGATTGAGTGTTGAGGGCAGGACTCCAGAAAGTAAAAGCCACATAGCGGATAGCTATGGTTAAACTATGGATGATTAATTCAATGAGGCATGTATGGATCGAATGGATGCCAGCGCAACGTATGAAATGAGCCCGCGCAGGGTTGTGTTTGAGTACAGGACCAATGGTGAGGCTCGATCAGCAGCTATCAGTGGCGATGCGCTTGAGCGCCTGACGAGAGCCAAGGAACTTGCTGGAGCGGGGCAGAACTTGGCGGCATACAGAGCCCATTGGCAAGCAATTCATGGGCTGGCTGCGACAAAGCACGATCAAGGTCAGGGGCCTGTCGTCATTCGCGTCGGTGATATTCAAGCTCGATAGAGTGATGCGGGTCCTGTGCCAGGCTCTCTGTGCTCATGAAGGAGTCGGGCGGCAACCTTTCTTGCTTCCTGAATCTGGACGTCAAGCCATTCGGCCTTGGCGGCTGCAGCGGCCCGCTCTGTACCTTGCGAAGCGGCTGTAGAGAGTATGGGGCTTGCTTGATGGTGCAGTGCGCATGGCGTTTCTGGAAGCAAAAAGCTCGCGCGATGGCGAGCCTGTTTGTTGCTTGAGGTGGCTTGTCAGAGCCCACTCATGCGACTCACGGTTGGAGTGCAGTTAATTCATGTTGGGCGTCGTGGCGTTGGCAGATGGCCGCCGTCGACGTAGATGTTCTGACCGGTGATCCATTCGCCTTGGTCGCTGCACAGGAATGCGACCAAGTGGGCGATATCTTCGCCGGTACCTGCTCGACCCAGAGAGATGTAGCCGGCGATCATGTCGTCCCACACTTTGCCGCGAGGCACATCATCCAGGCGACTTGTTTCCACGATGCCTGGAGCCACGACATTCACGCGAATCTTCTTGGGGCCAAGCTCTCGCGCCATGATGGTGGTCAGGCCATTGATGGCCACCTTGGTGGTGGCGTAGGCGCCAGTGTCAGGTGCCAGCAGCTGCGCTGCCAGCGACGAGATATTGATGATGGCGCCGCCTTCTCCCTGTGCCCCCATATGTTTTGCGAACGCACGAGACATATAGAAGGTTCCGTTCAGGTTGACATTCATCACCCGATGCCATGTATCGATGGATAGCTCCGTCACCGGGATGCGGTCGTCGCCGCGGGTTGCGCCCGCGTTGTTGATCAGAAAATCCACACGTCCCCATTCTGCAATCGTGCGTGCAAGCAATGCGTCGATGGACTCTGGATTGCTGACATCGGAAACCACAGGCAGGGCGCGGCGCCCGAGCTGACGGATTTCATCCGCCACCGATTCGATATCTCGCCAATGCGCTTTGCGCTCATCTTCCGGATAGGTGTCGGGGGCGCGGCCCGTGCCCGTCAGGACAACATCACAACCCGCTTGCGCCAATGCCAGTGCAATGGGGCGACCGATGCTGCGCATCCGGCCTGCACCGGTGACCACGGCCACTTTGCCTTCAAAACCAGTCAACGTATACGACATGCCACTTCCTTGCGATAGGGACCCTGAACATTCAGGCGAATCAAGATTCTTCGGTCTGGCTTGATGCTCCTGCACTCCAATCTGCGCATCAAGGACGATGCAGCGGTTGAAGATCGAGCAACTCATCAGCCAGATTCTTGAAGTGGTGGAGTTGAGGAAAATCGTCTGATGAGACTAGGGATACGCGCCCATTGAAGGGTTCCTGCTTGCTTGTCAGTCAGGGGTCTTTTGGGGTGCGCTGAGTGCATGTGGATAAGGTCGGTACGCCTTTTTGCGGTAGGACAGTGGCAACTCGGAGGCAGGGTTGGCGGACCGCCAGCATTGGCTGATACATCGCGCTCCAGAAAGAAAAACCCGCACGGTGCGGGTTTGTATCAGGGCAGAATCATTGGCTGAGAAATGATCAGATGCCTTGAAATTTAAATGGCTCGGATGCCTTGAATTGGCCAGTGGCATCCCCTGAATAAGTGTGATTCTGGTCCGGTCCCAGATCGATCTTCATGACCTTGCCTTTTTCCTTGCTGAAGTCCAGTGCCTTCAGGTCTACCCAGAAGGTGTTGGGTGTCAGTGCCGACTCAAAGAAATACAGCTTGCGCTCGTGATCAAACACGGTGCGCCAGCGTGTGGAGGAAATATTGGGCTCCTCCGGCGTATTCAGGCCATAAGGAACAGAGGCATTGCGAATCACACTGAACACGCTGGCGAGCGCCTTGTTCGGGCTTTGATCCTTGGGTATTGCGTTCACGTAGAACGAAGCGCGGGCGAAGCGGTCTGCTGCACGGTTGGTGCCAGGCAGCATTGTGGTGCCTCCAATCTGTTTCCAGTATGCATTGAGCGCCAGTTGCTGGTCGAAGGTTGGCGAGTTTGTCATGACCTGGTATTGGCGACCATGATGAATGACTTGCTTGCCCGCGATGTATTCCACGATCGCGCTATCGCCGCTGGCGTCGGAGATTGAAAGGTGTACGGTTGTCAGCCGGTTTTCACCGGGCATGGTGTCGGATACGAGGGTGAATGGTTCCTTACTTAGCGCGGCTACTGCCTGCTGCACTGTCGCAAAGTTGTCCAGTACATATTGAGCCCAGGCGGCAATCGATAGGCCTGGCTTGCTATTGGTGCCAAATGCAGGGTATTGCGACTCGACGAGCCATAGAAGGTTGGCATTCAGACCGGCTTCGTTGACCCCGTCGGTAGTGGAAATGTCATAGCCTGAAGTGATGACGCTGCCATACTTGGACGTCCAGCGCACAGTATTGGGGCCGGTTTCGCCAGTGCGCTGCATGCCTCGCGGCAGTACCCAGAGGTTGCTGACGATGTCACTCTTCCAGTCCATGGATCGTGCAGTGATCACTTGGCCGTTGGCTCCGTGAAATACCAGCCGTGTGCATGCCCAGGAACTGGACATGGCTGCTAGACCTGAAACTCCAAGTAGCAAGGCTGCTACACGAGGGCGGATACACGGCATATTCATCTTCATTGAGCCTCCATGGTTAAAAAATGTGAATGGTGCCAAGCATGCCACATGCATCGGTAGTGAGATATTGATCGAGCTCCAGCGACGTAGATGCCAGGCCATAAACATTCAAACTGCCTCAGTACCTGCTCTTGCAATAAGTCCAGCAAGGCAGTGGCGATTCATGAGCGTCGGGTGCATGTGCTTTTCCACGCACAAAATTCCGCTGCATGGCAGGAAGGGCTCGATAAGTGGATGTTGAAAACGGCTGTGCGCATGGCACGTTTTATCTCCGGGCGCGGCCTTGGCGCCGGTGATGCTGGCGCTGCTCGGAAAGAATGCAAGAGCATTGCGGCCTTCGCCTCCCTTCGCCTCAATCGGATCGGTAGTCAGGCGCGAAGGCTTGGCCCTGGCAATGGCGCCTCCTGTATCAAGGAAAGCTGCGATCGTGAAGGCTCTCGGCGTCCATGACCGCATCAAGAAGTGCAATGTGCTTGATAGCGGTGGGCAGTGGGCGGGAATGATCACTCACAAGGAAGTGATCTGACGGCTCAGGGTCTTGGCTAGCGAAAGTTTGATCTACGCGAGAACTACGCGATTGCGTCCAGCGGCCTTGCCTCGATACATAGCAGCATCAGCGCGCGAGATGAGGGCTTCTGCGGTTTCTCCCTGTCGATACTGAGTCGCACCCAACGTACATGTCACTCGCAGATCTTTGTGCACTAACTGTGTCCACGGGAGTGCTTCTGTGCTTTCGCGAATTCTCTCAAGCAGCACTCCTGCCTGGGCCAGTTGTGTGTCACAGAGCACCAGAAGAAATTCTTCTCCGCCGTAACGACCAGCGCAATCGGCTGCACGAATCTGCGAGGACAGAAGTTGTCCAAAGGCTCGAAGTACTTGATCTCCTCCTTCATGACCGTAACGGTCATTGACCTGTTTGAAGAAGTCAATGTCAAGCATTGCGATGCAAAACGGGGCGTCTCTGCGTTGAGCCGCATGAATACATTGTTGCAGTCGATCCATGACCCCTCGGCGGTTTTCCAGTCCCGTCAAGTCATCGTTGCGCACCAAGTTTTCAATCTGCTTCAGCGCGATGGCCAGTTTTTCATTACTCGCACTGAGTCGATATTGCATGCCACGAAAGTAGGTGACCAGCACGCTGCATCGGACGACTGCTCCGAGCATGACGCCGACAGTGAGGAACTGCCCGATGAGGGTGTCGGTGGTCATGCGCATCTGTGGCCCTACCCAGTAAACAGCCAGTGCAATTGCAATGAGCGTGCAGCTCCAGGTCATCCAGAAACTTGTACGCCGCGGTGCAAGAAAGCCGTCGGTACTGAAGACCAGAAGCATAACCAGTGCCTGGAACGCAACCTGAGGCGCTGCGACAAGCAAGCCCAGCACCCCTGTAACCGAGACCAGTTGGTGCCAGAAGAATAAGCCAGGGTCACTCTGAGTCTGGCTCCAGCCACTGGCGTAGGCCCAGGTGATAAAGGCCATCCCTGCACCTATCCAGAGCCCATACAGCAGCACTGCATGCAACGGCACGTAGCCTGCCCAGCAGTGGCCGAGAAATAGCATGAAGGCATATAGATGGCTCAATAGGACCGAAGCGTGCAACTGCCATGTGCGCTTGCGCCAGCGTTCGAAATGCTGAGTTTCATTGGCAAGAGGCGATGAAGACTTAGGGCCCCACAAGGGTGGTCCGCGTGTTTTTTCAGGGGAGTGAGCCATTGCCGGTTAATGGTCGCCAAGGTGCGATTGGTTGTTGCAAATAACAGTTTGCCCGAATTCCGGCCCCGGAAAATTACCATGAGTGACCTGACAAAGTTTGGGTCGAACTGATCGCTAACGGTGCATACGGCAAGGTGACCCAGAGCCATTGGAAGGCTATATCGGTAGAAGTGTTTCCTGGCGCCTTCAACTCGACATGTCGACCTACGACACTGCGGTAAATGTTCTTGAACATTGCGATCCAGAAACAAAAAAAGCCCGGTTGAGCCGGGACGGTGCACGAATTGGGTAGGCAAACAGGAAGTTCAACAAGAACTTACATGCAGCGCGCGCGGCAAGACTAGCCTGCAATGCTCCACGTTCTTAAGGAGTTGCTATGAAAGCGCTACTTTTAATCGCGGCACTTGCCAGCATGCTGGCAGGGTGCTCAATGATGCCGGGACGTAGTTCCGGGTCTATGCCTGCCGAGAGTTCCAGCCAGACGATGGGCGGAATGAATATGAGCGGCGACCGGGATCGCTGGATGCATGACGACAATGGACGTCCTTGGACCGGAGGTGATGGTGCCTTCTATGGCGCTCAGAACATGTAGGTGAATGGCAGGGTCAAGCTTTTGCTTCGAGGCACTGCACGGTCCTTTCGTCCAGCCGCTCGGCATACGTGCCTGGGCACACGAATTCGTCGCGCAGTGCCTTCACTGGAACAAAGGGCTCATCAGCCTGCCAGAAAGAGCCGATCAGCCTCGACCTCAAGTAGACAGCCAAGTTTTATGGCTTCAAAGCTTCAAAAAACAGAGCGCATCAATACTGACTGTTGTATGAATTAGGTAAGCAAAGTAGCCGTTCAACAAGAATTTACAGCGGACACACGCCTCAGGAATAGCCTTGAAGACTCCTTCTTCTCAAGGAGTTGTCATGAAAGCGCTACTTTTAATTGCAGCAGTAGTCAGTACGCTGGCGGGTTGCTCGATGATGCCGGGGCGTGATGCCGGACACATGTCAGAGCAAGGTGCCCAGCGGACGATGGGAAGCAGTGATATGCGCTATGAATGGGGGCGTGGAGCGTATCAAGGTCCAGGCAGCATGCCGCTGTGGGCAGGCGGGGATGACACTTCTGGAGGCCTTGGCTGGCGCCGTGATTAAGCAGTAAGAACCACATCCTGTGCGAACGCCGCTATTTCCTACCTGACACTCCAAGGATCTTCCTGTAGACACTGCGCGCTCGTGTCGCCCAGCCACTTCAGGAGGTTCCGATCGCATAGTATTGACTGGGTAAGTCCAGCATCCTTCAACCAAAGGCATTTCCCAGTCATCGACCGTAATCATCACGCCTGTGACGTTGGCGTCGATTTCAATAGGGAAATCATTGGGCTTGTCGAAGGAGTTGACGTGGTTGGCCTGCCTCAGTTCTTCCTGCGACACTTTGATGAGCTGGGGCTAGTCGTTGTTGTGGGACTTCAGTTGCTGCAAGAAGTTCGGTAGATGCGCTTGTGGACGATTTTGATCGGCGGCCCATCGGTCAGGCGAGAGTGACTCGGCGCAGGCCGCTGCGGCTGCGGCATGGTGTCTGGTCGGAAACGACCAGAAGCGGCTGCCTAAGCTCAAAGAGCTTAAGGTCAACTCTTTAGGCGGTCGGCGGCCAGCATTTGCCTCAACGCCTCCGTGGAGGCTGACTCCTGCTGTGGCAACCAGACCAGATGCGTGGTCACTTCTGCATAGTGTCTGGGCAGCGGAAGCACTTGCAACTGTGGTTCGGCATGTACGGCCCTCAAGATGGAGCGCGGCATGATGCCAACGCCCGTACCGGCTGCAATGCAGGCCACGATGGCGTGGTAGGACGCCATCTCCAGAACGCGGTGAGGGGCAGTTCCGATGTTGGCAAACCATTCCTCCAGGATTCGACGGTACGAACAGCCTGCAGGGAATGCAATCACTGTGCAGCGTGACAACTGTTCCGAATCCAGCACACCGGTAGCCGAGCGTGCGGCGATGAGCACCAGTTCCTCATCGAATGCTTTCTGGGTCGCCAGTCCCGGTGCCGTAAACGGCTCAGAAATCAGCGCTGCATCCACTTCATAACGCTGAACCATGTCCAACAACCGTGATGTGGATCCGGTAACCAGTTCGATGAATACATCCGGGTAGCGCTCATGAAACCTGGATAGAAACGGAGGCAGTCGCGCCGCAGCCGTGCTCTCCAGTGTGCCCAGTCGCAGCGTACCCTGCGGCGCCCGAAGCAGCATTGCGGACTCGGCCTCTGACGACAGTCGCAATATCCGTTCGGCGTAGCCGCGCAGTACCTCGCCTTCGGCCGAGAGCTTGAGCCGGTTGCCATGCCGCAAAAAGAGTTGCACGCCCAGACGCTCCTCCAGATTGCGGATGCGCGTGGTGACATTGGACTGCACGCGGTTCATCTGCCTGGCAGCCTGGGTGACACTACCGGTATCCACAACAGACTTGAAGAACGCCAACGATTCCAGATCGATCTTTCTCATTTTGAGATTTTCTCATCATTGGAATTCAGTATTCATGATGGATTTGTTTCACTAAAGTGTGAGGTCTTGCCACCTTCCTACATTTCTCGTGGACTCTCAATCTTTGCTGCTGATCCAGGCGGGTACGCCGCCCGAGGACATTCGAGTCATCGCAGGCGATCTTCCCCAGTGGTTTCTGGCAGCTGCCGGCCGCAGGCCCGAAACCATGGACATAGTGAAGGTGTATGAAGGAGAACCTCTGCCCGAGCCCGGACAGCACCGTGCGGCGATCATCACGGGCTCGTGGTCCATGGTGACCGATCAGCATCCCTGGAGCGAAGCGACCGCCATATGGATACGGCAGGCTGTGACACAGGGGATGCCTCTCATGGGAGTTTGCTATGGGCATCAGCTTATGGCTCATGCACTGGGAGGAGCAGTGGACTACCACCCTGACGGCAGAGAGATGGGGAGTCTGGAAATCGAACAACTGGCGGTTGCTGAGCCGGACGACTGGCTTGCCGGATGCCCACCTCGCTTCCTGGCCCACCTCACACATCTTCAGACCATCCTGCGCCTGCCCAATGGAGCCAGGGCATTGGCTCGCTCAGCTCACGATTCCCATCAGATAGTCCGATACAGCCCCACCGCGGTGTCCGTGCAGTTTCATCCAGAGTTCACATCGGAAGTCATGGCAGCCTGCATCAATGCAAGAGCGCAAGTGCTGCGCGCGGAAGGTCTGGATCCAGCAGCCATGCTGCAAGGCGTTAGTCCGACACCAACGCCGTTGATGCTGCTAAGGCGCTTCATCGAAACACATGCTGGCACCGTTTCAGCAGGCAATTCAGCGGCCTCGCTGAATGTCGCCATGGGCAACCGCCCGGAATTACCTCAAGGAACAGCGAAATGAAGAAACTCGGCCTCATTGGTGGCATCGGCCCGGAGTCCACCGTGGCCTATTACCGAAAGATCATTCACGGCGTTCAGACACAGACGGGCAAGGAGAATCTGCCTCGCCTGTCCATCGAAAGCCTCAACGCTTTCAAGGTGTTCAGCCTCTGTCGTGAACGCGAGTTTGAGCAGCTTGCCGACTATGTGCTCGGCGCAATTCACAGCCTGGCCGCCGGTGGTGCGGACATGGTGGGTTTGACTGGCAATACGCCCAACATCGTTCTGGACCGCATACTCCCGCTGTCGCCGGTTCCCATAGTGAGTGCCATTGATGCCATGTGCAACGCGGCACAGGAGCGAGGCGCGCGAAAAGTCGGTTTGCTGGGTACCGTGTTCACCATGACGAATACATTCTTCAAGACACCTTTTGAAGATCGGGGCATACAAGTTATCGTGCCCAGTGAGCATCAGATTGCGCAAATCCAGGCCAAGATCGAGGCCGAACTTGAGCATGGCCTTGTCAAAGAGAACACTCGCCAGGAGTTCGTTGCCATCATTCGGGATTTGCAGCAACGTGAAGGTATCGACCATGTAGCACTCGCCTGCACTGAACTGCCGCTGATCCTTAGTGACCGCAACAGCCCTGTTCCCTGCCTTGATACCGTCGAAATCCACGTAGAGGCATTGGTTCGTGCGGTGCTTTCGAGCTGAGCCTACTTCAGGCCCAGCTGCCAACGTTACTGCGGTCTTCTCGACCGAACGGCGACAGATTCAATCGGCCCAGCCGTTCAGACGCCGGCTCGGCATCTGCAATGCCACCTTGTACATTGCATCTCACTTCAAGGGGACTTCAAGCTTGGTCAAGTTGCCAGCCAACTTGTACAAGTCGCTATTGGTGCCCACGAGGCGCTGCTGAAGTTGGCTGCATTGATCGTCGATGCACGCCTCATGGATCGGGGGCGCTCTTACAGTTGGACCGTGCCTTGCATGCAGGTGACTGTGTGGCCTCCAATCCACAGTTGTTGCTGTGCATCCTGCTGCACGGACACTCGGCCGTTGCGGCCCACGCGGATCCCTTGGCTTGCCACGTAGGGCGCCTGCATATGTTTCTGGGCGATTAGCCACTGAGCCAGGCTGCCATTCAGGCTGCCGGTAACCGGGTCTTCCACACCGGTGGTGGAAAAGGCGCGTACTTCGAGCTGTGCCTGTGTCTCCTGACAGGCATTGCCGATCAGTGGCATCGCATTGGTGGCTCGATACAGAGCAGCCACCCCCACCTTGTGGCCCAGGGCCTTGATACGTGCCAAGTCGGGCTCCAGGACGAGAACGCTGTCGGTATTGTCCAGCAGCAGGCACAGCCACTGTGCTCCATTGTCCAGGTGGGCGGCATCCTGCACCTGGGCTGCGTCTATGCCCAGAGCCTCGTAGATCAGGTGCAAATGGTCAGGCAGGGGTAGGGCCTGGTGGGCCGGAGTGGCGAATGCCAGGCCGTGGACCGAGCGCTGGATGGGGATCAGACCCTTGGCGCACTCTTGCACGATGCGCTCTGGATGCTTGGGGACCCCGCCCTGGGCGAGCCAAGCGTGGCAGGTGCCCAGCGTCGGGTAGCCGGCAAACGGCATTTCGGCAGTCGGGGTGAAGATGCGCACTCGATAGTCGGCACCCTGGGCGCGGCCCGCGTCCGTCGGGGGCAGGACAAAGGTGGTCTCGGACAGGTTGGTCCAGCGCGCAAAGTTTTGCATCTGTGCATCGTCAAGGTCGCGCCCATCGAGCACTACAGTCACGGGGTTGCCGCGGTAGGGTACGGCCGTGAAGACATCCACGGTCATGAAAGGGCGGGGCTGAGGGGAGATGGCGGTGCTCATTGCGGAGGGATGTTGGTGGACAGCGGCAAACAAGAAGGCGCACCGCCTGCGAGACGCTGCGCGCGGGGCAGGGTATGCCTGCGACGAGGGTGACGCTGAATCATGTCATACGCTTGCTGGCGTTTTCACTTCGGAGCGGCTGCTTTGTGTTGCATCGACCGGTTGAATCTGCCCTGTGCAGCGGGCAATAACATGAAAATCCTGATCTGCTCGCTAGGGCGACAACCGACTTAGGGTTTGCAGAAACCCGCGCGAGTGCGCCGATTGCAAGGCACAGCCGGCTCTGGATCACGCCACAGCCCGACTTTGCGTGCCATGGCCTCTTGCTCGGCAAACTCATACTGTCCACGCGCCTGGGGAGACTGTTCGTGGCCACAGGCGCGGTACCACCGGGCCATGCCTTGGGTGATCATGGCCAGGCCGGCATCGAGCGTGCGCGGCCCGCTGGGTGCCGATGCAGGGGTCACCCGAATAGAGCAGACCTGCCGTTGGTGCCAATCTGTCTTGGTGCAGCGCAGTTCGGCCTCCTTAAGAAAGGTCAGCTCAGCCAATGCTTGTCGGGCTCTCTCGCCGAATGGCTGCTTGCGCTCGGGTGCATCGATGCCCTGCAGCCTGACCGTGACCTGCTCATAAGCGCCAAGCTCACCACAGCGCACGGTCAGGGTGCGGCCGTCTGAGATGCCGATGACGAGGCAGAGAAGGGTGGCTGCAAGCATGGCTTCAGTCTATTGGGCAAGAAAAAGGCCCGCAACGCGGGCCAATCATCAATCCAGATAGATGCACAAGTTGTTGATTTCAATTGCCTGCGATTGCTCGGCTTTGTTTGATTCTTCAGGCCATCTTCGTGGCTGGAAAGCAAGCAAATCAACAGCTTGTATGTGTAAAGGTGTCTGCAAATGCCACCGGCTCGTCATCCTGAACCGGGGGTTCAGGTGGGCAAGAGCAACCTATCGTTGGGTTCATCTGACGCGAGACGATCACGCTCAATAGGTGATTTATCAAGCCCATGCTCGTTGAGCATTGGTTCAAGGAAATATAAAAACCGGCAGATTTGCAGACGGTTTTATTCTAACGGGTATTGGCAGTCGCGCGGAGGTCATGACTGCTTTGCTGCTGAGGTTACCCGATCAGAGCAGCCTGGCGTCAGCATCCAGTGCCTGATCGAGCTTGAGCACCAGTTGCTCGGCAAGCTCCTGCTGGCGCTGCAGCTCAGCCTGGGCGGCCTCATTGACCTCGAGGGGCGCGAACTGCTCCTGAGCATGCGCCTGCATTTCTGCCTGGGCGTTGGCCATAAGGGCTTGCTGGGCATCGCGGTCAAGCACGTCGAAAGCCATATTGAGGGCTGCCAGCACTGCCACGCGCTCGCGCGAGCGGACCTTGCCGCTGTCGCGGATGCGGGTCATGGCTTCGTCCACGCGGCGAACGGCTTCCTGCACACGTTCTTCTTGACCATCGGGGCAGGTCAGCACATAGCTTTGCTGCATGATTTGCACATCGATCTGCTTCATGGGCGTCAGTGGCGGGTCTGGTGATGGAGGGTGACGACTGTCACTCTCCCTGGTTGGCGGGCAGGCGTTCGATCAAGGCATCGACGCGCGCACGTGCGGCCTGCAGGCGCAGACGCAGCAAATCGCGCTCTTGCGTCAGAGCGATGACCTGATCGGTGAGCAGGGTGTTGGTGCGCTGCAGTTCCTCGTGGCGCACCAGCAGACGCTCTACGCGCTCGGCAATGAGATCAAGAGAGGGCTGGGTGGTCATAGACTCTGCCATTGTAGGTCTTGCAGTCCGTGGGTGAGTATAAATGTGCAGGCAAATTCAGCAGTTTGCGTCAGAGCACAGGCTGCTTGACTGCCGCAATCGTAAAACTGCAATATTTCTCTCAAAATCGTAGCGTGCTGCACAAGTTCTGTGTACCTCAAGCGCATGTTTAAGGTAAAAAATCGTCACCTGAACCGCGCTCGGTTACTCCGAATGAAGGATTTGCGCCGCGTGGCGCTCATTACAATGGGCGCCTGTTGGTGCTCGAGGTCGCTTTTCTGTGGTCTCAGTTCAACGGGAAGCAGGGAGGTGCTGGCCAGACACACTGGCACACCGAACCTGCGCTGCCCCCGCAACGGTCGGCGAATGGAATGCTGCGGCATTCCACCTTTTTCCCCATGGCCACTGGCGCTGCGCGCTGGGAAGGCCGGCAAGAGGATGATTCGCCTAGCCCGGATACCGGCCAACATGGGTTGCCTGCATTTTGTGCAGGTATGTTTGCTCAATGTCGGCGGGTAGGCTGACGTGGGTGTATTCAAGTGTGCTTTCCATGAGTCCGCAATCTTCGTCCCTGCGCATGGCGCAGGTGGCTTCGCGCGCACGCGCATCGTTTGTTCTCCGTCCCACTCTTCTGGCATCTGCGTTGGCCGTGGCGTTTGCTGCACAGGCTCAATCAGCTGCACAGGCCGATGCGGTGCACATGAAAGAAACCGTGGTCACTGCCAATCGCATCGAGCAGCCTTTGTCCGATCTGGTGGCCGATATGTCGGTGGTGGGCCGTGAAACGATTGAAGCTGCGGGTGCCGTGGGTGTGGCCGATGTGCTCTCGCGTCTGCCGGGTGTGCAGATGGTGCGCAATGGTGGTGCTGGTGCTTCGACCAGTGTTTATCTGCGCGGCGCTGATACGCGTTTTACGGCTGTTTATGTCGACGGCGTGCGTCTCGACACCCAATCTGCTAGCGGGGGAGCTTCCTGGCAAGACATTCCTCTGGAATCCATTGATCGCATTGAGGTGCTGCGTGGCCCGGCTGCTGCCGTCTATGGCTCGGACGCCATCGGCGGTGTAGTTCAAATATTCACCAAGAAGGGCGAGGGCAAGGCCAAGCCATACGTGGGCCTAGGTTGGGGTAGCCGTGGCACTGTGAAGGCTCAGGCAGGCATCAGCGGCGGTGTCGCTGGCTGGGATTACAGCCTGGGTGTTTCGCATGCCAGCAGCAATGGCTTTAATTCCAAAACTTCTGCGGGCTCTAATCCTGATGCAGACGGCTATCGCAGCAATGCTTTCAATGGCCGCATTGGCTATCAGCTCTCGGCCAATCAGCGCGTGGAAGCAACGGCGCTGACCAGTTATATGAATTCTGGCTACGACGCTAGCAAGTACGACGACCGCAGCATCTACAAGATGAGCGCAGTGGGCTTGAACTGGCAGGCCAAATGGAGTGATATTTACAGCACGCGCCTGCAGTACACGCAGTCGCGCGACTTCTATCAGACCAAGCCAAGTCCTTATGAAACAGATACCCGTCTGCACAGCTATCTGTTCCATAACGAATGGAGGTTGGGCGTGCAGACCGTAACCGTTGCACTGGAGCGCCGCGAAGACAAGCTGGTCAACAGCGGCCTTGATATTGGCAGCCGCGAGCGTTCGCAGAATGCGCTGGCATTGGGTTACGGTCTGAATCTGGGTAAGCACACGTTGCAACTTAATGCCCGCCATGACCGCGATAGCGAATTTGCTGGTCACACCACAGGCAGCGCTGCCTATGGCTACGAGTTCATGCCCAACTGGCGTGCTACGGCATCGGCTGGTACATCTTTCCGTGCGCCTACCTTGTATCAGCGCTTTAGCCAGTATGGCGTTGCATCGCTGGTGCCTGAAGAGGGGCGTAATGTGGAACTCGGCCTGAAATGGGGCAAGGGCAGCGACAGCTTCTCGGCCACGGTTTATCGCAACAACCTCTCCAATCTCATCAACTATGTGGGAACGCCGGGTGGTTGCCCAGGCAATATGGGCGCTTGTTATGCCAACGTGGCGAATGCGCGATATGAGGGCATTACCTTTGCTGCAACCACGCGAGTGGGCAGAGTGAATCTGCAAGGTTCGGTGGACTTCCAGGATCCGCGCGATACCGATAAGGATCTGCAACTGGCTCGCCGCTCCAAGCGCTACGCCAATCTTTCTGCCGACACCACGCTGGCCGGCTGGAGGCTGGGTGCCGAAATGCAGGCTGCCGGAAAGCGCTTTGACGATGCGGCCAACAAGACCGTGCTGGGCGGTTACACGCTCTGGAATCTGAGTGCGCAAAAGCAGCTGACGCGTGAATGGAGCCTGGTGGCACGCGTCAACAACCTGGCCGACAAGCGCTATGAGCTGGCCCGAACCTATGCCACCGAAGGCCGCAGCGGCTATATCGGTGTGAAGTGGGAAGCCAGGTAAGAGGCCATGACAGTCATCGCAATGCATGAACCCGGCCTGCGTTGCCCGGCGCTGCTGATCAGTGCTCCGGCCTCCGGCCAGGGCAAGACCACCATCACGGCTGCCCTGGCTCGCCTGCATGCGCGCCAGGGACGCAAGGTGCGCGTATTCAAGTGCGGGCCGGATTTTCTGGACCCTTATTGGCACGAGCTGGCCAGCGGTTCGCCCGTGCATTCGGTGGATTTGTGGATGACGGGCGAGGGGGATGTGCGCCAGCGTCTGCATGAGGCGGCCCAGGAAGCAGATCTGATTCTTGTCGAAGGCGTGATGGGCCTGTTCGACGGCAATTTCAGCGCTGGCGATCTGGCGCTGCTGCTGGGTCTGCCTGTGCTGGCCGTGGTCGATGCCTCGGCCATGGCGGGCACTTTCGGGGCGCTGGCCTATGGCTTGCAGCATTACCGTGACGGTCTGCGCTGGGCCGGCATGCTGGCCAACCGCGTGGCCACGGCCCATCATGCCGATCTGCTCAGGCAAGGCCTGCGCGAGCAGTCGCTGTGGCTGGGTGCCATGCCCGGTGTGCAACTGGGCGATGCAGCGGTCAAAGCCAAGTCAGCGGCGCTGCTGCCCGAGCGCCACCTGGGCCTGATCGCAGCCCACGAGCTCGGCGATGCGCTGCAGCGCCTGGATGCTGCGGCTGACGCCCTGGCCCAGACGCCACTGGGGCAACGGGCCTGGAGTGCGGACGATGGTCGACCCAGCTGGCAGGACTGGTGCGTGGACTTTGCAGCGCCCGACATGTCCGGCGATCAAGCTCGGGTGGAGCACTGGCTGAGCGGCCGCCGCATTGCCATTGCGCGCGATGCGGCGTTTTCCTTTATTTATCCCGCCAATCTGGACTGTCTGCGTGCCATGGGGGCCGAGTTGTGCTTTTTCTCGCCGTTGGCTGGCGATGCGCTGCCGCCCTGCGATGCGATCTGGCTGCCCGGCGGCTATCCGGAGCTGCATGCCCGGGCCCTGCATGAGAACCGGCAGTTGCGCGACGGCATTGCAGAGCATATGGCGCAGGGCAAGCCCGTCTGGGCCGAGTGCGGCGGCATGCTGGCGCTGTGTGATGGCGTGACAGCACTGGACGGCAGCACCCAGCCCATGTGGGGGCTGCTGCCCGGCCAGGTTGTCATGCAGAGCAGGCTCGGCGGTCTGGGCATGCAGCAGCTGGCGCTTGATATGGGCTTGTTGCGGGGTCATACCTTTCACTACACAAGACTGGAGACCGCCATGCCGGTGCTCACGCGCAGCAGCCGCCCTGGTGCAGCCGTACAGGCAGACCGTGGCGAGGCACTTTATCAATATGGCAGTGTGCGGGCCAGTTACTTTCATGCCTGGTTTCCGTCCTGCCCATCGGCTGTGGCGGCGCTTTTTGGCGCAACAATCGAAGACTGAACCTTTAGTCCATCACCATGAGCCCTGCAAGCACAGCCTCCTTCGTCATGCCGCGTACCCAGCTGATACTGGGCGGGCAGAAAAGCGGCAAATCCCGTCGTGCGGAGCTGCTGGCGCGCCAGTGGCTGCAGACGGATGCCGGGAATCAGGCTGCGCTGGTGGCGACCGGCCAGGCCTGGGACGCGGAAATGAGCGAGCGCATTGCGCGCCACCAGCGCGACCGCGCCGAGCGCGTGCCAGGCATGCTGACCATAGAGGAGCCTCGCGAGCTGGCCCAGGTGCTGGCCCAGCACAGCAGCCCGCAGCGGCTGCTGGTGATTGATTGCCTGACCTTGTGGCTGACAAACTGGCTGATGCCGGTGCAGACCGGGAACTCTGAAGACAGCCAATCTCCAGCTCCCGACTGGCAATTACAGCTAGCACTCTTTCTGAAAGCGCTTGATGAAGCAGCCGGCCCCGTCATTCTGGTCGGCAACGAAATCGGTCTGGGCGTGATTCCCATGGGGCGCGAAGTGCGCGCCTTTGTCGATGCGCTGGGCTTGCTAAATCAGCAGGCGGCAGCGCATTGCGAAAGCGTCACGCTGATGTGCGCCGGCTTGCCTCTGGCATTGAAAGGGCCGCAGGCATGAGGGCCACCGTAAAACAGTTTGCCGCTGCTGCGCTGCTTGTTTGCGGCCTGGCTGGGGCTTTGTCGGTGGCGGCGCAGTCCGTGCAGATCACCGATGCACGTGGCGCGCAGGTGCAATTGGCCAAACCGCCGCAGCGCATCGTCAGCCTGCTGCCCTCACTGACCGAGAGCCTGTGCGCACTGGGCGGTTGCGAACGACTGGTGGGGGTGGATCGCTATTCCAACTGGCCAGCCCATGTGAAGACCGTGCCCGTGGTGGGTGGCGGGCTGGATCCGAATATCGAGGCTATTGTGGCGCTAAAGCCAGATCTGGTGCTGGTTTCCATGGCATCACGGGCCATTGCGCGAATGGAGGCGCTGGGCCTCAAGGTGGTGGCGCTGGAGCCACGCACCCACGAGGAAGCGCGCACCGTGATGCAGAAAATAGGTCAGCTGCTCGCCTTGCCGCCCACACAGGGCGCAGACCGCGTCTGGGCCGGAATCGAGGCCGACCTGAACAAGGCCGCTGCCAGCGTGCCCGGAGCCATGCGCGGTCAGCGTGTGTACTTTGAGGCCAGTCGCGGCCCGTATGCCGCCGGTGAAAAATCCTTTATCGGCCAGACACTGACGCGGCTGCATCTGCGCAACGTGGTCGACGCCAGACAAGGGCCGTTTCCGCGCCTGAATCCCGAATATGTGGTCAAGCTGGATCCTGACATTCTGATGGCCGGCGAGCGAGCCTGGAAAACCGGCGTGCCGGAATACCCGGGCTGGGCCCAGATGCGGGCGGTGAAGCAGGGCGCGATCTGCGCCTTCACGCCCGAACAATCCGACATTCTGGTGCGCCCAGGTCCCCGCATGGCCGAGGGGGCGCAAATCATTGCCCAATGTCTGCAGCGTCTGGCGGCAAGGCAGGGCAAGAGCCCATGAACGCCTGCATCTCCAGTCGTTACCGCAGGGGGCAGCGCGGGCTGGCCGCTGCCTGGCTGCTGCTGTGGCTGACGCTGGCTGCTGCTTTGCTGGCGCTGCTGGGCGCGGGTATCGGCAGTACGGGTTTTGAGAGCGTACTCAATGCCCGCCAAGACCCGCTGGCCTGGCAGATCGTGATGGATATTCGCCTGCCACGCACGGCGGCGGCCTTGCTGGCCGGAGGCCTGCTGGGGCTGGCCGGAGCGGTGGCGCAGGGCATGTTTCGCAACCCCCTGGCCGATCCTTATTTGCTGGGCAGTGCTTCGGGCGCATCGCTTGGGGTGGCGCTGGCCATGGCCGCCCTGGGTGTCTCTCCTTTCGCTTTGGCCGGCCTGGCGCGCTGGGGCGTGACGGGCGCGGCTTTTGCGGGTGCCGTGCTTGCCGTGGTGCTGACCCTGGTGCTGGCCAAGGGCGTGCAGAACACCATGCGCCTGCTGCTGGCCGGCGTGGTAGTGGGTGTGGTGCTGGGCGCCGCCGCATCGCTGGTGCTGCTCATGAACCCCGACATCATGCAGGCCATGCAGTCTTTCATGCTGGGCAGCACGGCGTTTGCGGGCTGGCCTGCCTGCCGGCTGATGCTGTGGGTGCTGCTGCCCACGCTGGTGCTGTCATGGAGCCTGAGCCGCGTGCTCGACGGGCTGGCACTTGGCGAGGCCACGGCCCATAGTCTGGGTCTGCCGCTGGCGCCGCTGCGTCTGCTGCTGATCGTGCTGCTGGCGCTGGCCACGGGGACCGCCGTGGCGCAGACCGGTTTGATCGCTTTTGTAGGCCTGGCTGCGCCCCATCTGGTGCGTTCCATGGTGCGCGCGCTGCACCGCTGGCTGCTGGTGCTAAGCAGTCTGATGGGGGCGGTGCTGCTGCTGGCCGCCGACCTGCTGGCGCGATGGTTGATTGCGCCTCAGGAACTGCCGGTGGGCGTGCTCACCGCCGTGCTGGGCGGCAGCTATCTGCTCTGGCTGATGCACAAGCGTGGCGCCATGCCGTCTGGAGAGGGCTCATGAGCAGCAATATCGAGACCGGAATCGCGTTGGCGACCGAGATTCTGAGCGTGCAGCTGGGCGAGCGCGAGGTGCTGCGTCAGATCAGCCTGCGCATTCCCCAGGGCCGCTGGACGGCCATCGTTGGCCCCAATGGCGCGGGTAAATCCACGCTGCTGCGCGCCATGGCCGGCATGCGTGCCGCCAACCAGCGGCAAAGCGGCGCGGTGTTTCTGCAGGGCCGCGAGCTGGGCGACTGGAATGGCCGCGAGCGTGCCAAGGCCCTGGCCTGGCTGGGCCAGAATCAGCCTGTTGCGGCCGATATGGCCGTGTATGACGTGGTCATGCTGGGGCGTTTGCCCCACCAGGGTTGGCTGGCTCCGGCCTCGAACGCCGACCGGCAGGCCGTGGAGCAGGCGCTGCGCCAGACCCATGCCTGGGACTGGCGCCAGCGCAGCATAGGCCAGCTATCGGGAGGTGAACGTCAGCGCGTGCTGCTGGCAAGGGCCCTGGCCGTGCAGGCCCGGACTCTGCTGATGGATGAGCCACTGGCCAATCTTGACCCGCCGCACCAGACCGACTGGATGCTGGCGGCCCGCAGTCTGGTGCAGCAAGGCGCGACCCTGGTCAGCGTGCTGCACGAGTTGTCCTTTGCCCTGCTGGCTGACGAGATGATCGTCATGCAGGCCGGCCGCATCACCCACCAGGGCGCTTGCAGCGATCCCGCCACCCATGCCGCGCTGGAGTCCGTGTTTGACCGGCGCATACAGGTGCGCGAACTCGATGGCCTGTGGTTGGCTCTGCCGCGCCTGAGCTGAGTCCGGCTGAAGTTCTTGATTTTTTGCCCTTTAGCCCTTGATAGACAAGCGAGATTAGCTATGAATATTGAAAATCCTCCCACCGAGAAGCCTTACGAAAAGCCCGAGGGCGAACGCCGCGGCCTGATCATCGTCAACACCGGCAATGGCAAGGGCAAGAGCACGGCCGCCTTTGGTCTGGCCTTTCGCGCCACGGGCCGGGGCAAGGCCGTCAAGGTCTACCAGTTCATGAAGGTACCGACGGCCCGCTTTGGCGAGCACCGCCTGGCCGAGCAGGTCGGACTGCCCATCGAAGGGCTTGGCGACGGCTTCAGCTGGAAGAGCAAGGACCTCGATCACTCCGCCCAGCTGGCGCGTGACGGCTGGGAAAAGGCCAAGGCCGATATTCTCTCGGGCGAGCTGTTTCTGGTCGTGCTCGACGAGATCACCTATCCGCTGATCTACGGCTGGCTGCCGCTGCAGGAGGTGCTGGACACGCTCAAGGCGCGTCCCAAGGATGTGCATGTCTGCCTGACAGGCCGCCGCTGCCCGCAGGAGATCATCGACATCGCCGACACGGTGACCGAGATGACGCTGATCAAACATGCCTTCCAGGCGGGTATTCCCGCTCAAAGAGGTATCGAAGACTGATGGCTTTTGCCATGTCTGTGGCGCGACAATAGTTCCATGACCGAATCCAAGACCAGCTCCTTCGCGACGATTGCCGCAACGCCTTTCACCGAGGCCGAGCGGGCTGCCGTCTACCGCGCCATCTATGAGCGCCGCGACATGCGTCATTTTGCGGGCGGTAAGGTCCCCGACGAGGTCTTGCTGCGCCTGTTGCGTGCAGCGCATCACGCGCCCAGCGTGGGGTTCATGCAGCCCTGGCGCTTTATTCGGGTCAAGAGTGCCGAATTGCGCCTGCGGATCCACGGTCTGATCGAGGAGGAGCGCGTGCGCACCGCCCATGCCCTGGGCGAACGTGAAGAAGACTTCATGAAACTCAAGGTTCAGGGTGTGCTCGATGCGGCCGAGGTGCTGGTTGTCGCCATGCCGCCGGGACGCGAGGCCCATATCTTCGGTCGCCGCACCCTGCCCGAGATGGACATCGCCAGCAGCGCCTGTGCCATCCAGAATCTCTGGCTGGCCGCGCGTGCCGAAGGTCTGGGCATGGGCTGGGTCTCGATCTTCGATCCGCTGGCGCTGGCAAGGCTGTTGCAGATGCCTGAAGGTGCCCACCCGCTGGGCGTGCTCTGCCTGGGCCCAGTCGATGCCTACTATGCCGAGCCCATGTTGCAGCAGGAAAAATGGGCCTGCCGTGCGCCTCTGGAAGACATGCTGATGGACGATGTCTGGGACGACTCGCGTGTGGTGGCCGCGGCGACCAAGGGCAAGCCGGGCAGCGGGCCGTGCGCCGCGAAGGACAAAACAGACGCATGACAAGTTTTGGCTGGACTGAGCTGATCGGTCTTTCTCTCAGTCCGCTGGCATGGCTCTATCAGACATTTACCGCCAGTGATCTGGCGGCGCCCAACTGGGCTGCCAATGTGCAAGCCGGCTTGCTGGCCTTGCTGGTTGCCTTGCTGCTGGACCGGCTTTGGGGCGAGCCGCCGGTGTGGCTGCACCCCGTGGTGCTGATGGGCAAATTGCTGGGCTGGTCGGGGCAGGCGCTTGCACCGCGTGTTGAGGTGCAGAGTGACTATCTGCGTTTTGGCCTTGCAGCGATTGTCTGGTGTGCGCTGGCAGCTCTGTTTTTCATGGTTTATGGCCTCGCCCAGTTCATGCTGGGTTTTGCACCCTGGTGGCTCTGGGGGCTGGTGATGGGGGTGTTGCTCAAGCCGCTGCTGTCCTGGCGCATGCTCAAGGATGAGGTGCTTGCCGTGGAGGCCGCACTGCAGCAATCGCTGCCCGCTGGGCGGGAGCGTCTGAGCTGGCTGGTGAGTCGCGACACGACACAGCTGGACGCAGCCACCGTGCGCGAAAGCGCCATCGAGACGCTGGCCGAGAACCTCAGCGACTCTGTGATCGCTCCGCTGTTCTGGTTTGCCGTGGCCGGCTTGCCCGGGGCGGCCGTCTATCGTTTTGCCAATACGGCCGATGCCATGTGGGGCTACCCCGGCTGGCGAGGCCAGGGCGAGCGCCGCCGCCACTGGCAATGGGCGGGCAAATGGGCGGCCCGCGCCGACGATGTGCTGAACTGGATTCCGGCGCGCATCACTGCAATGTGGCTGGCGCTGCTGGCCGGCGGCCTGTCCTGGACCGGTTTGAGGCGCGATGCAGCCGTGACGCCATCGCCCAATGGCGGCTGGCCCATGGGAGCCATGGCGCAGGCACTGGGGGTTCAGCTTTCCAAGCCCGGCGTCTATAGACTCAACCCGCAGGGACGGGCACCGCAGGCGGCTGATCTGAAGCTGTCTGTAAAATTGGCATCAAAAGTGATCAAGTTGCATGTGCTGCTTGCATTGATTGCTATGATTTTGATGTTTCTGTGGAGAGGAAGGCTGCTTGCCAATGTTTGATGTGAATGCGGCAGCCATGCATGGCGGTACCGATGCGCTGGGCGTTCCGGCGCATGATTTTTCGACCAATCGCAATGCCTGCGGGCCTTGTCCCATGGCCGTGAAGGCGTTGCAGGCCGCCCATGTAGCGCAATACCCCGATCCGCAATACGGGGCATTGCGCGCGCAGCTGGCGGCTTTTCATGGCGTGGCGGTAGAGCGCATCCTGATCGGCGGCAGCAGCAGCGAGCTGATTCATCGCCTCACGCTGCACGCTGTGCGCAGCGGTGCCAAAAGCGTGCAGTTTCCCCAGCATCACTATGGCGACTATCTGCAGGCCGCGCGGGTGTGGCGGCTGGCGCTGTGCCGCCGTACAGAAGCGGTCGTGGCGCCGGTGCTCAGCTGGGCCTGCGAGCCTTCAAGCCCGCTGGGGACGATGGAAGACATCTGGCCTGCCTGGCAGCAGCCGCCGGCGCAGAAGGAATGGCGCGTGCTGGACTGCGCCTACCGTCCGCTATGGCTGGAGGACCAGCCACCCGAGCGCAATCTCGACACGGTCTGGCAGTTGTGGACGCCGAACAAGGCGCTGGGCATGACGGGTGTGCGCGCTGCCTATGCGATTGCGCCCATGCAGGCCGCAGCGGCAGAGCTGCAGGCGCTGAATGCGCTGGCGGCCTCCTGGGTGGTGGGCTCGCATGGAGTGGCCATGCTGCAGGCCTGGGTGACGGACGAGGCGCAGCAATGGCTGGCCCATAGCCTCATGACTTTGCGCCGCTGGAAGGCGCAGCAGCTGGCGCTGTGCGAGAAGCTGGGCTGGCAGGTCGTTCCCGGTCATCAGGCCAATTACTTTGTCGCAGGTCTGCCGCAGGCAGAGCTTGCGGCGCCTCTGGCCGGCCTGCGTGCCCAGGGCATCAAGCTGCGGGACTGTGCAAGCTTTGGTCTGGCTGGCCATGTGCGGTTGGGTGTGCTGCCGCCCGTGTCGCAGGCCGCGCTGGAGCAGGCCTGGAAAAGCATCCAATGACCTTGCCGATCAGACCTGATGGGCGCAAGGCGCTACCATTTCCCATGGACACTGAAACCTTGAAGCTGCGCTCGGTGCTGGTGGAGCGCTATGTCACGCCGCTGCGCGAAGGCGGCTCCATGCCGGCAATTGTCGAGACCGACGATCTGGGCACCTATGTGCTCAAGTTCCGGGGCGCCGGGCAGGGCGTGCGCGCGTTGATGGCCGAGATCATCTCTGGCGGCATGGCACGTGCGCTGGGCCTGCCGGTGCCTGAAATCGTGCTGCTGCACTTGAACGGCGACCTGTCCCGCACCGAGTCCGACCCCGAGATCCAGGACCTGATTCGCGCCAGCGACGGGCTGAACGTGGGGCTGGACTATTTGCCGGGCTCCATCAACTTTGACCCGGCGGTGGACGTGGTGGACGATGACTTTGCCTCGCGCCTCGTGTGGTTCGATACCCTGGTCAGCAATGTGGACCGAACGGCACGCAACACCAATATGCTGATGTACCAGAAGCAGCCCTGGCTGATCGATCATGGTGCGAGTCTGACGTTTCACCATGCCTGGAACGGAGTCGTCGCCAATCCGGCCAAGCCTTTTGCGCCCAGTGCCGAGCATGTGCTGCTGCCGCAGGCCAGCCAGCTGGCGCAACTGGATGCGCAACTGGCCGCCAAGCTTGGGCCCGAAGTGCTAAAGAGCATCGTGGACGAGGTGCCCGACTGCTTTCTGGAGCAGGCCGCCGCCGACAAAGAGGGCGATGTGCTCAGGAATGTGCAGGCCCATCGCGCGGCCTATGTGAATTATTTCGTGGCCCGGCTTGCCGAGCGTGGCCGCTGGTTGCAAGGAGTGATCGATGCACGCGCATGAGGTCTACGACTACGCCATCGTGCGGGTAGTGCCGCGCGTGGAGCGTGAGGAATTTGTGAACGCGGGTGTGATCCTCTCCTGCCAGCGCACCGGTCATCTGCAGGCTGCCGTGGCCCTTGACGAACAGCGTCTGCTGGCGCTGGACCCGAATGTGGATCTGGAGGCCGTGCACCGTCACCTGGGCTCCATTGTGGCCATCTGCGAAGGCAGGGTCGATGGTGGGCCGATTGCGCAGCTGCCCATGCGTGCACGCTATCACTGGCTAACGGCCAAGCGCAGCAGCATCATCCAGACCTCGCCCTCGCATATGGGCATGTGCACCCATCCCGGCGAGGCGCTGGCCAGAATCCTGCAGCGCGTGGTGCTGCCGATCCCAATCGAGACTTAAGACATGACAGCACGTTGCATCATGGTGCTGGGCACCAGCAGTGGCGCGGGCAAAAGCTGGGTGGCCACGGCGCTGTGCGCCTACTACCGCAGCCAGGGCCTGAAGGTTGCGCCGTTCAAGGCGCAGAACATGAGCAACAACGCGCGCGTTGTGGCCACGCCCGAGGGGCGCTGGGGCGAGATCGGCACGGCGCAGTATCTGCAGGCCCTGGCGGCGGGGGCCGTGCCCGATGTGCGCATGAACCCGCTGCTGCTCAAGCCCGAGGCCGACACGCGCAGCCAGGTCGTGTTGTTCGGCCAGGTCAATGAGGAGCTGAGCGCCATGCCCTGGAGAGGTCGCAGCCTCAAGGTCTGGCCGCAGATCGCGCAGGCGCTGGACGAGCTGCGTGCCGAAAACGATGTGGTGGTGATCGAAGGCGCCGGCTCCCCGGCCGAAATCAATCTGCATGCCAGCGATGTGGTCAATATGCGCGTTGCCAAACATTGCAATGCACATTGCCTGCTGGTCTCGGACATAGACCGCGGCGGCGCCTTTGCCCATCTCTACGGCACCTGGGCACTGCTGCCCGAGGATGAGCAAAAGCTCATCAAGGGCTTTGTGCTCAACAAGTTCCGGGGCGATGCAGCACTGCTGGCACCGGCGCCCCAGATGCTGGAAGAGAAGACGGGGGTGCCCACGGTGGCCTGCATTCCCATGCAGTTCCAGCATGGTCTGCCTGAGGAGGACGGCGTGTTCGATGATCGCGGCAGCACAGGAGCCGGGCGGGCCGTTCACACCACGATTGCCATCATCGCCTTTCCGCGCATCAGCAATCTCGATGAATTTCAGCCCCTGCTGCAAGTGCCGGGCGTGCGCGTGATCTGGGCTCGCTCTCCCGCGCAACTCGCCGAGGCGGACTGGGTCATTCTGCCGGGCAGCAAGGCCACGGCTGCCGACCTGGCCTGGATGCGTGCACAAGGGCTGGATGCCGCCGTCGTCGCTCATGCCGGACTCGGCAAGCGCGTGCTGGGCATTTGCGGCGGTCTGCAGATGCTGGGCGAGGCGCTGATCGATCTGCATGGAGTGGACGGCAATGCCGCAGGCCTGGGTCTGCTGCCGCTGGCGACCCTGTTTGCGCAGGACAAGACCGTGCAACCCACGACCCTGCAACTGCCTGCGTTGCAAGCCCCATGGAATGCCCTGAGTGGCGTGCCCGCACGTGGCTACGAGATCCACCACGGCCAGACCCAGCTGCGTTCCGACATGCAGACGGCCAGCGTGCGACCGGCTCAGGAGCTGTTGCCCGGCATGCTATGGCAGGGAGGCAACAGCGCTGTCATCGGTACCTATCTACATGGCCTGTTTGAAAACGCCGAGGTAATTCATGCGCTGTTCGGCCACGATGCACCCAGCCTGGAGCAGGTGTTTGCGCGGCTGGCGCAGGGCGTGGGGCAATGGTTTGAGCCGACCGCGCTCCAGGCTTCGGTCTGATTTGTAGGACTGTTCCTGCGGACGCATAGCCGCTGAGCCGATAAGTCCTGCCTGAGAGTGAGTGCAAGCTGACCGAGCTATTTACTTTTCGGAATGGAGTTGCGTATGGCTTTTTTCAAGGTTCAGACTCTTCAACTAGCTTTGGGTGCAGCGGTTTTGTCGCTGGCAGGCATGGCCTGCGCACAAGTGGATGCAGCCAAGCCGGCGGCTGAAGCAGCTGCGATGGATGCGGCCAAGCCTGCGATGAAAAAGCACCACCACCGCCATCATCACAAGGGCCAGCGTCCCATGCGTGAGAGCAATTCGTCTTCACGCGAGGCGATGGCGGCAAGTGCCGAAGCCAAGAAGGGCAAGCTCGACGACGGCCAAGGCCTCAGCCAGTACGAGCGCAATGCCTACGCCCGCTGCGGTGTGTTCAAGACCGAAATCGACCAGCAGGCCTGTATGGCACGTGTCAAGGACGGCGCTGTCAGCGGCTCGGTCAAGGATGGCGGCATCCTGCGCGAAATCACGGTTGAGGAAGTCATTCGCTGAGGCTTTTGCCGCGTCTTCAGCCAAGGCCCTTAGGGGCCTTTTTCATGCCGCTCCTGAGCAATCGGCGAACTTGGCGTTTCGGTGCCGATGAAAGCGCGATACTTGCAGGATCGCAAAAGCGTGCCTTCTGCATCCCGGTGGTGGATGGCACTCAGGCCTGATGCACCGGGAATGACTGCAAGCATGAGTTCCGCTTCTTTTTCCGAATTCCCACCATCCACCCTCTGGTCCTGCCCGCAGGTGCAGGATATCCATGACGCGGCGCTGCAAGCCCGTGTCCAGCATCGCCTGGATTTCAAGACCAAGCCCCAGGGATCGCTGGGCGTGCTGGAGCAACTGGCTTTGCGCATTGCCGGCATCGTGGGTTGCGAGACTCCCAATCTGTATGCACCGCAGATGGTGGTGTTCGCTGCGGATCATGGACTGGCTGCTCAGGGTGTGTCGGCCTATCCGGTCGACGTGACCTGGCAGATGGTGGAGAACTTCCTCGCTGGCGGCGCGGCCGTAAGCGTGCTGTCTCTGCAGAACGGAATTGATCTGAATGTCGTGGACTGCGGCGTGGCCCGCGACTTTGAGGTGCGCGAGCAGGATCCTGCGCACAAGCTTCCCAAGGCTCATGAGCCACGCCTGTGGCGGCGCAAGGTGGCCTATGGCACGGCGGACTGCAGCCAGGGCCCGGCCATGAGCGAAGCGCAATGTGCGATGGCGCTTCGCAATGGCGGGGAACTGGTCAAGAAACTGCCGGGCAATGCGCTGTTGCTGGGCGAGATGGGCATAGGCAATACATCCAGCGCTTCATTGCTGCTGGCGCGTCTGTGCGGCGAGCCGATAGAGGAAGTGACCGGGGTGGGCACGGGCCTGAGCAGCGAAGGCCTGGCGCGCAAGATCGCAGTGCTCGGGCGGGTGCTGGATTTTCACGCCGACGTGCAAGATCCACTGGCTGTACTGGCAGCTATGGGCGGACTGGAGATCGCCACCATGACTGGAGCTGTGCTGCAGGCCGCTGCCGAACGCCGCCTGATCGTGGTGGACGGCTTTATCACCACGGCCGCCGTGCTGGTGGCCAGCCGCCTGCAGCCCCATGTGCTGCAGCGCTGCGTGTATGCGCATCGATCGGGTGAACCGGGTCATGCCCGCCTGCTGGCCCACCTTCAGGCCCAACCCATGCTGGACTGGCAGTTGCGCCTGGGTGAGGGTTCTGGCGCGGCGTTGGTCTGGCCGCTGCTGCGCTCGGCCTGCACCATGCTCAATGAGATGGCCAGCTTTGAATCGGCTGGCGTCAGCGGCAAGAGCTGAGGAGCTTGAAAAGATATAGCTGAAAGCGCTTTGTGGATATGCATTTGGGGCGTTTTCAGCTCTTTTTTCCAGCTGCCGGTGCCGGGGTTTTGGGTGTGAAATCGCAGTATTTTGACGCCACGCATTCCCAGCAGCGGGGCTTGCGCGCCTGGCAGACATAGCGGCCCAGCAGGATCAGCCAGTGATGGGAGTCCACCGCGTATTCGTCGGGTATGCGCTTGAGCAGCTGCTTTTCGACTTCCAGCGGATTCTTGCCAGGTGCCAGCCCCGTTCGGTTGCTGACGCGGAAGATGTGCGTGTCCACGGCCATGGTGGGCTGACCGAAAGCCACGTTGAGCACCACATTGGCGGTCTTGCGGCCTACACCGGGAAGGGCTTCCAGCTCTTCGCGGGTTCTGGGTACTTGGCCGCCATGCAGCTGAACCAGCATGCGGCAGGTCTCCATCAGATGCTTGGCCTTGCTGCGGTACAGGCCTATGGTCTTGATGTAGCTCTCCAGCCCCTCAAGCCCCAGATCCAGAATGGCCTGCGGAGTGTTGGCAACAGGAAAAAGCTTGCGCGTGGCCTTGTTCACCCCTACGTCGGTGGCCTGGGCAGACAGCAGCACGGCGGTCAGCAACTCGAACACCGTGGTGTATTCCAGCTCGGTTTGTGGCGTGGGGTTGGCGGCCTTGAGCGCAGCAAAAAACGGCGCTATATCGTTTTTCTTCATGGGCGATATTGTGGCTTGTCGTTCAGGGGGAAACAAAGAAAAAGCCGCTGCGTTACACAGCGGCTCGGCAGGCGGAATCGCAGCAAGTCAGGGATCCAGGTTGTAGCTCAATACAAGGCTGTAGCGCAGTTCCCTATCGGGATTGTTGACAGAGCGATCGCCCAGCGGCTTGCTCATGGCAAGGTCCAGTGCGTAGTGGCGGCTGTCGGAGAGGCGCAGCCCCAGGCTGGCAGAGCGCAGCGTATTGCCGCTGACGCCGCTGGTCTGCTGATGCGTACGTGCCCATTCGTAGAGCAGATAGGGCTCGGCCGACTTGATCCAGGCCTGGTTGATGAGGAATTGGTAGTTGAGCTCGGCACTGGCGCCTACGCCGGAATCGCCTGAGAACTCGCCAGCCTGATAGCCGCGGCCAAAGCGGGTGGATCCAAAGGAGATTTTCTCCGGGATGGGAAGAATGTCGGCACTGTATTGCCCGCCCACGGCAAAAGCGGCGCCCATCTTGTTCGCGAAGCGATGGCGCTGTGCATAGTCGGCGGTGATGCGTGTGAAGTCCAGCTTGGCCGGGTTTTCAAGCTTTTGCAGCAAGCCCTGCCGATAGTAGAGGTCCAGATTCTTGTAGGCCCCCAGGCTGTCCAGGCCGTGGGCCAGCAGGACCGAAGCCGAACGAGTGGTGGTCTTGCCAAAGGACGCCCAGGCCATTTGCGCATAGAGCGTGCGAACCTTTTCCTCGCGCAGCAGGGAGGCCTGGCTATCGGCCAGTTCACGGCTGTAATTGATGGCATACAGACCCGCCGTGGTGCTGAGCTGGGTGGTATTGCTCAAGATCCATGGGTGGCTGATATTGAAGTCCAGCTTGCGCTGCTGTGTCAGGTCATCAATGCCGGGAATGCGCGTTGCCGGCGGGTTGAAACTGCGGTAGTCGGAATAGCTGACACGTGCCTGCGTGCCCTCTGGTGTCAACTGCTGAGTGAAACCGATGCTGCCGAAACGCTCCTTGTCGGGGTTTTGCAACATCGCCGAAGCCTGAAGCTGGCTGCCTGACCACAGAGGGTCGTTCAGGGTGAGGGAGGCAATGATGCGCGGCGTGGGCTTGCGCGCCTCGCCCCCAACGGTGACGGCAATGGGCTTGTGCTTGGATTTGATGACCAGGGGCACCGCACCATCGGTGGTGGTCGGCAGATTTGCCGACGCGGTGATCTGCACTCCGGGAAGGCGTGCCATCAGCTGGGTCTGGTGCTGAAAGGTCTTGGTGGTCAAAGGCCTCTCATTGAGCAGCGGCTGGGCAATTTCGCGTATCTGGTCCTCGGAGCGGCCGAAATTTCCCTCCAGATTCAAGCTCTGCACATAGCCTTCGACCACGATGACCTGCACCGCGCCATTGGCAAAATCCTGCGGAGGAAGGTAGGCAAAAGAAAGGGCGTAGCCATGGCGTTGATACAGCTCGCTGACTTTCTGGGTAGCGGCGTTGAGCTCGCCCACCGTATGCGTGCCATTGATGAAGGGCGTGAAAAGCGCGCTGACCTCCTCGAAAGGAATCGCCGTGCTTCCCTGCACATTGACGCCACGTACTGCGACCCGGAGGTTGATGAGATCCTGAAGACTTGGCTGGGGCTTGTCTATCTGCACCGGTACCTGCCTGGGCTGCTGCTGCAGATTCCTTGCAGCTTCGGGTGTCTGGGGCAGGCTGTTGAGCGGGTTGCCAGCCTGCTGTGACAAGGCCAGAGGAGCCCAGGCTGCAAGTGCCAACGCCTGAATCCTGGAGCCGATGCGGCCCTGTGGTTTTGCTTTTGACTGCAAAAGTCCCTCCTGTTCTATTTTTATGACTCTCATTGTTCCCTACATCCCCAGAACTGGGTATGGGGCTGTCGTAAAAAAGCCCGCCTGCAGGCGGGCCAGGCTCAAGCGGTGCACAGACCACCGCCGTTCCCCTTATTTGCTGGTGGCTACCGCTCCACCGCCCAGGCCGAGCGCCAGATTGCCGCCCAGCAGTCCACCCAGCAGGCCGCCCGAGGTGCTTGCACCACCTGCTGCTCCTGCGCCTGCAGCGACATTGGTCACGCCGCCAAGTACACCGCCCACAAGGCCTGTGACTGCGCCAACGGTGTTGCCGACCAGGCCAGTCACCGCAGTGCCTGCACTGCCGCTGCCTCCTGCTGGAGCGCCTGCCGATCCCGCGACCCCGCCGACAAGCCCTGTGACGCCGCCCAACACGCCTCCGACCAGATTGCCTGCTCCTGCGACAGGGCCACCGGCATTGCCGCCACCGCTCGCTCCACCGGTCACGCCACCGACCAGGCCCGTGACGCCGCCCAGCACGCCGCCGACAATATTGCCTGGCCCACCTGCGGAGCCGCCTGCGCCGCCCGTGACATTGCCGAGCACGCCACCGAGCAGGCCGCCGCTAGGTGTGCCGGGGCCTGTCACTACGCCGCCCAGGCCGGCCACGGTCTGGCCGACGCCCGAGACCACACCGCCCAGCGGAGCAACAACGGGAACTCCGGTGCTGGTGACGGAAGCTCCCACATGATTGACGACTCCGCCCACGGTACCCAGCAAGCTGTTAACCGGCTGGCCCAGGCCAGTGGTCTGAACCAGATTCTGGGTGGTACCGAGCACGGTGCTCAATACCGGTGTGGCGACCTGGCTGACCTGAGTCGTAAGGCCCGAGACCAGCGGGTTGCCGGTCAGCTTTGCCACCGTGCCCTCGACGCCGGAAACGGTGGTGCCCAGGATTTGCACCGTGCCGCCCGCCAGGCCCGCCACATCGCCGACCACGCCAAGCTGAGGAGTGTCCAGCGCACTGACCGTCTTGCCTGCCGAGGTGACCGCAGCGCCCAGATAGCCGACAGCAGGAGCCACGCCTTGCAAGGTGGTGCCGATGGGGTCGGCCGTCTTGCCGATCTGGCCCAGGCCTGCGCTGACGCCGCTACCCACGCTGTTGACGGCATTGTTCACATTGCCAAGAATGCCGCCGGCCGGCTGGGCCACACCGCTCAGAGGCGTGCCGTTGGTGGCCGTGCCCAGAGTGGAGGTCACGATGTTGTTGACGTCGCTGATGACGCCGCTTGTTCCGGAAAGCGTTCCAGTGACATCCGCCACGGTGTCGCGCACCGGCGTGAGCGGAGTGCTTGCCACAGGCGGGTTGCCCGTGCCGCCATCACCGCCACCGGTGTTGCCACCACCAGTACCGCCGCCTGTGCCTCCACCTGTTCCACCGCCAGTTCCACCTCCGGTACCGCCACCAGTGCCACCGCCGGTGCCCCCACCAGTGCCGCCTCCGGCAACAACATCTCCACCGCCGGTGCCGTCGGGTCCGAGGTCGCTGCGCAGAGAGCCGCTAGAGCCACAGGCAGCCAGACTGGCAACCAAGGCTACGGCACACAGGCTGCGCAGGCTCAACGGGGTCTTGCCGTCAATGGCAACAGACAGTGCCTTGCCGGTAAAAGTAGTAGTACGCATAAATCCTCCATCCCAAAAACAAGTGAAAAAATCCGTCAAATACGCGGTCCGTTGATCGGTAGGCGTATGTTCTTGTCAGAGCCTTGGCGCTGTCCAATTCAAAGTTTGAGACACGAAGTTATGCGCAATTAACAATTGCTATCAACTTTTGTTGTTTGGTAGGAGTTTGATTACTTGCAGCATGGAATAGCGCCTACATAAAAGCCACTTCCTGTCTCTGGGGCGATTCGCGCGCCACAATGGGCATCTGCCGCTCAAGCAGCGACGAGATTCCCGTAGCGCTTTAACCAAGAAAACGTATGCAATTTGCCAAACGACTCGATAACGTAGAAACCTCTGCGATCCGCGAACTCTTCAAGCTGCTGGGCAAGCCAGGCATCATCAGCTTTGCGGGCGGCTTTCCGGACAGTGCCATGTTTGACGTAACCGGGATCAGCGCTGCCTCTGCGGCAGCCCTGCAGCAGGAGGCAGGAGCCGCATTGCAGTACGGTGCGACAGAGGGCTACCAGCCGCTGCGCGAGCAACTGTCGTCCTTTATGGCCGGCAAGGGCGTGCCCGATGTGGCGCCTGATCAACTCATCGTCACCACCGGCAGCCAGCAGGCACTGGACTTGCTGGGCAAGACCATGGTGGGAGAGGGTGACAAGGTCATCGTCGAAGGCCCGACTTTCCTGGCCACGATTCAGTGTTTCCGCCTCTATGGCGCAGAGGTGATCTCCGCCCCTGTGGACGAGCATGGCGTGAAGACCGACGAACTGGAAAAGCTGATTGCCGAGCACAAGCCCAAGCTGGTCTATCTGATCCCGACCTTTGGCAACCCCAGTGGTGCCATGCTGAGTCTGGAACGACGCAAAAAGGTGCTGGAGCTGGCCGTCAAGTACCAGACTCTGGTGGTGGAAGACGACCCCTACGGCGATCTGTACTTCAATGAAGCGCCTCCTGCCAGCCTGCTGTCGCTGACACGCGAAGTTCCTGGCAGCCGAGAGTGGCTGGCTCACTGCGGTTCATTGTCCAAGGTGCTCAGCCCCGGTCTGCGTATCGGCTGGCTGATTGCACATCCCGAATTGCTTGCTCGCGCCGTGATGTGCAAGCAGTTCAGCGATGCCCATACCAGCACCTTTGCACAGGCCACTGCAGCCCAGTATCTGAAGTCCGGCGCCATGCCCAAGACCCTGGCCCATGTGCGCGAGGTCTATGCCAAGCGTGCCGAGACCATGGGCGATGCGCTGCGCGAGCAACTGGGCGATGCCGTCGAGTTCGTACAGCCTGCCGGCGGTCTGTTCATGTGGGTGCGCCTGACGGGCGCGCGTGGCCAACTGGCGGATGCGGCCGTGCTGGCCAAGAAGGCCATTGAAGAGGGCGTGGCCTTTGTACCGGGCGCTCCGTTCTATGCACAGAACCCCGATACGGCGACCTTCCGCCTCTCGTTTGCCACGGCTGACGAGGACAAGATTCGCGCAGGCATTGCTCGTCTTGCCAAGGCGCTGAAGTCATGAGCGACAGTCACGAAGCCTTGCAAGAGCGAATCATGGAGCTGGAGATCAAGGCCAGCTACACAGAGGATTTGCTTGAGCAACTCAATATGACGATCTACCGCCAGCAGCAGCAGATTGATCTGTTGATCAACGAGGTGAGGGAACTCAAGCGCCAAGCGCCAGAAGGCGGGGGCGCGATGGTGCGCAATCTGCGCGACGAGTTGCCACCGCATTACTGAGCACGCTGGGCGATGCGGTCAAGAAAAAGGCCGGAGTGAAAGCTCCGGCCTTTTTTGCACTCAAACCGTGTCATATCGCCAGCAACCCAAGGTAGTGCATGCGCAGCGTGCTATGAAGCCTGGATTTACTCCAACGGGGTGCTGGCAACGTTCTTCATCTTGCCCAGGAAGAGGCGCGTAAAGAAAGCGGCCATGACGATGATCAGCAAAATCACGGCCAGGCTCATCAGCCCGTAGTCGGTGGAAAAGAGATCGATCATCAGCTTCATGGTGCCTCCCTGTTGAGTTTCCGCAGTCTTGCGGCATGTCTCACTATGGCCGCTCGGCCTGGCCGGGGGCTTGTGTTGCATCAAGCTTTGACTGCTGCCGCTTTGAGGCAGAGCAAGCTGGCGCGCATGGCGAATCCTCAATCCTGGCGGGCGTTTTCAGGGACTTTTGCTTTGAAGTTACCGAAATTCCTTTCAGAGGAGGAACCGTTGCCAACTTACTTTCGCAAAAAGGGCAGGGCTACCTCTGCAGGAATGGGGCAGACATAGGGCTTGCCCTCGCGGCGTTGCAGTAGTTCTTCCTTGGCGCACTCCAGCAACTCGGGTTGTGCGAACAGCTCAACGGCGGTGGCTGTCAGAATTTTTGCGGCGTGCACCATGCCGGTGTGAGCCAGGCCGGACTGCCCTTGCGACACCATCTGCCAGGAGTGCAGCGGCGTGCCGAAAGCATAGCAGGCCACCCAGGCCTGAACGGTGGGCGTGATCCAGCTCACATCGGCCACGTCGGTGGAGCCGAACATGATGTCTTTAGCGTTCGGGTCGTAGGGCGTCAGACCTTCAAAAATGGCCGGCACCTTGCCGCGCAGCACGCTCGCCAAAGGGCGGCTGACGGCATCGACATCGTTTTTGTCCAGCGTGGCCTGGAACTGGCCGGCAACAGCATGCGCCTGTGCATCGGCTTGCAACTGTCCCAGTGCCTGCATCTGCGCATGCATCACGCTGTTCAGCGTGCTGTTTTGCAGCAGATTGGAACAGGCCTTGTCGAAGACGATTTCGAGCTTGCAGTCCGTCATCAGCGCGGCACCACGCGCCACGTTCTGAACGCGCTCATAGAGTTCGGCGGCTTCGTGGTTGCGTGCTGCCCGCACCAGATACAGCACTTCGGCGCGCGCCTGCACGACATTGGGCGACAGCCCACCGCTATCGGTAATGGCGTAGTGCACGCGGGCGTCCGAGGGCATGTGCTCGCGCAAATAGTTCACCCCCACGTTCATCAGCTCCACTGCATCCAAGGCACTGCGGCCAAGGTGGGGCGAGTGCGCGGCATGCGATGCCTTGCCATGGAAGACAAACTTTGCCTGAATATTGGCCAGCGTGCTTTGGCTGAACAGACCGGTGTAGCTGGCTGGGTGCCAGGTCAGTGCTGCATCCACATCATCGAATACGCCGGCGCGGGCCATGAAGGTCTTGCCGGAGCCGCCTTCCTCGGCTGGACAACCGTAATAGCGCACGCGTCCGCTCGTGCCGGTGCTTTTCAGGTGCTGCTGCAGCGCAATTGCGGCAAAGTGCGCAGAAGTTCCCAGCAGATGGTGGCCGCAGCCGTGGCCGGCCAGACCGGGGCTGTCGGTAGACGGGGTGCAAACCAGAGCACCGCTTTGCTGGTTCAGGCCTGACAGGGCGTCGTATTCACCCAGCAAGGCAATGACCGGGCCTGTATCGCCCCATTCGGCCATGAAGGCGGTGGGAATGCCTGCTACATCGCGGGTGATGCGAAAGCCAGCCTGCTGCAGCGCATCGATGTGCAGCTGGACCGAAGCGTTCTCGGCATAGCGCAGCTCGGCCAGAGACCAGATCTGGTCGGCCAATGCCGTCATGCGCGGTGTCTCGCGTTGAAAAAAATCCTGCAGGGCGCTCATCGCTTGCATGGCAAAAGGGTCCTTGAGCTGTGGTGAAGAAGATAGGGCATGAAGAAGCAACCGGCCGGCTGCAGGGCGGGCTCTTATTCGGGCCTGACGCCGGCCTTGTCGAGCAGGGCCTTGTTGCGCTTGAGTTCGGCGGCGATCTGGGCCGGGAACTGGGAGGGCGCGGCCTCGGTCGCCGTAGCGCCCAGATTCTTCAGATGCTTTTGCACCTCGGGCAGGTGGACGGCTTTGACAGCCGCATCCTGCAACTGCTTCACGATGGGGGCCGGCGTGTTGCTGGGGACGACCAGACCGAACCAGCTGATGCCCAGTTCGTTGAGTTCGTCGTAGCCCAGTTCCTTGAAGGTCGGCACATTGGGCAGGTCGGGCGAGCGGCCATGTGAGGCGACCACCACGGGAAGCAGCTTGCCGCCCTTGATCTGTGGCATTGCCGAGGGCAACTGGTCGGTCATGATCTGAACCATGCCGGCCAAGGCGTCATTGAGTGCAGGTCCGTTGCCGCGATAGGGCACGATCTGGATCTGGGTCTTCATGGTTTCGTTGAACGAGGCAACCATCAGATGTCCCAGCGTTCCCAGGCCCGGCACTCCGGCACTGTAGGTGCCGGGCTGGGCCTTGACTTTGGCGAGAAAGTCCTTGAAGTTGTTCACGCCCATCTTGGGGTGGGCCATATAGACCGACGGCATGGTCACCAGATTGGCCACCGGCAGCAGCTTGCCTTCAATCTTGCTGGCGCGTTTGTAGAGCAGGGGGTTGATGGTGGCTGTGCTCACGGTAGCCATGCCAATGCTGTAGCCGTCTGGAGCTGCCTGGGCGATGGCCTCGCTGCCGATCAGACCCCCGGCGCCGCCCTTGTTGTCCACGATCACCGGTTGCCCCAGCGTGGTGCGCATGCCTTCGGCAATCACGCGGGCCACGATGTCTGTGGAGCCGCCGGCGGCAAAAGGCACGATGAGCTTGACAGGCTTGCTTGGATAGGCGTCAGCGGCCAGCGCCTGCGGTGCGGCCAGGGTCCACAAGGAGCTGGCAACCGCCAGCGAGAGCAGGCCGACGCGGCGATTGAGGCCATTTGTGCAGCCGCGAGTGCGTGAAGAGATGGGCATGGAGGGCTCCTGAAAGATATCGGCCGATGCGTGCCTACACCATCAGTGCTGTTCACGAATTTCTGCCGTCATGGAAATGAAATATAGAAATTCCGGAGCCTTGGCAGTACATGTTATTTGCTGCTAGCTATAAGCTTTGTCGATACCTTGGGTGCGCCGCTCTCTGTGGGGCTGGATGGCTTTTAGTAAAAACCCTTGTATTTCTTGCGATCATTGATCATGTTCGCCATGGACAGTGCCAGGGACAGAGATGCCGCTCAATATCGCTGGATCTGTTTAGGGGTCGTGTGTATTTGGTCACGCGCGGCGACAGCGAGGTTTTGACTTCTCAAGTTGATGGCTTGAAAGCTGCCGTCGAGGTGTTCTCAGCAGGTTGCCTTGGCGGTGTGATCTAGCGGCGGCGATATTGCCTTGCCTGCGGCAGGCGCTGCTTGGCCGGCTTGGGCATCAGCAATCGCATCGAGCTTGAGTTCAGACTGCTTGCTAGTATTCATAGCCGGACGCCGGCCGGGTCAGCCTCTCGAATGAGTGCTAGGCAAGGCCTGGGACTGTTGGCGGCGTCGTGCCCTGTTGGGGCACAAGGGCTGTATTGTGTGCACAATGCTGACTACGCTCGGACGAGCGGCTCGCGCATTCCAAATGCTGCTTTATATTGATTCGCGTCGCAGACCATCCAAGAAGACCGCATGTCGATCAAATCCATTCTGAAATCCACCGTGGTGGCGCTGACGATCGTGACCGGTGGGTCGCTTTTCGCACAGGGCACTCCCATCAATGCAGCGGCCTATGACGCTCTGGTTGCGCAGGGGCCTGTGGCCGATGCGGCGACCATCGCATCGAGCACCTGGGCCAGCAAGATCAAACAGGCTGGCACGCTGCGCCTCGGCAGCACGCAAACCTCGAATCTTTTCTCGCTGCTCAATGAGAAAGACGGCAAGATCCGTGGCTTTGACCTGGGTCTGGCCCAGCTCATCACTCGCTACATTCTGGGCGATGCCGCCAAGTACCAGTTCACGCAGGTGACCTCGTCCACGCGCGAGCAGGTGCTTGTCAATAATCAGGTGGACATGGTCTTCGCCACCTACTCCATCACTCCTGCCCGCGCCGAGAAGATCTCGTTTGCCGGCCCTTACTACACATCGCAGTCCGGCGTGCTGGTCAAGTCGAACAACAAGACGGTTCAGTCTTACAACGACCTGGGCGGCAAGAAGGTGGCCACGCAAGCGGGCTCCACGGGGCCTGCGATATTGGCTCAGTATGCCCCCAAGGCTGTCGTGCAAGAGTTTCAGACACATCAGGAAGCCCTCGATGCACTGCGTCAGGGGCGCGTGGATGCCTACGTGACCGATTACACGCTGCTGCTCAACGCTCTGAGCCTTGGCACCAGCAACGCGCGGCTCGCGGGTGCGCCATTCGGCGCGCAGGACCCCTATGGCGTTGGACTGCCCAAGGGCTCGGACGGCGTAGCATTCATCAATGCCTTCCTGAAGAAGCTGGAGGCTGACGGTACCTGGGCCAAACTCTGGACTATCTCCATAGGGCAGCGTACTGGTAGCACGACTGTTCCGACGCCGCCCGCTCTGCCTTGAACGATGGGTGAGGTTTCCAGGCTCCTGGCCGATTATGGGCCTGCCTTCTGGCAGGCCCTCTTGCTGACATGGAAGCTCACGGTGGTGTCCTTTGTGCCCGGGGTCATGCTGGGCACGGTCGTCGCGGTGCTTAGGCTTATGCCATTGCCGCCGCTGCGCATGGCACTGACCGTCTACGTCGAGATCTTCCGCAATATTCCCAGCGTAGCGCTGCTGATCTTCATCGTTTTCGCGCTACCCGATCTCAACATCGTGATCGACTATGAGCCCAGCGTGATACTGACGCTGACGCTGGTCTGCTCCGCATTCACGGCGGACTACCTGCGCTCGGGTATCAACACCATTCCCGGCAGCCAGATTGAGGCTGCGCTCAGCCTGGGCATGCGGCCGCTGCAGATTGTGTCTGCCGTGGTCTTGCCGCAGGCGATGCGTTCGGTGGTGCAGCCGATGACTTCGCTGCTGATTGCATTGATGCTGTCGACCTCTCTGGCGTCGCAGTTGCCGTTTCCAGGCCGGGAGCTCACCGCGCTCGTATCCAAGATCGCCAACGACTCGGCGCTCGGCATTGCCGCGTTCGCAGTGGCTGCCACCATGTATGTGGTGACAGGCCTGCTCATCGCCTGGGCCGGCGCAGCTCTGGAAAAGAAAGTGCGGATACTGCGATGAGCCGCTCTCTGGAGGACATTCTGTTTGCTGCACCAGGCCCCCAGGCCCGGGCCGTCACCAACGGGGTGAGCGTGATCGCGGCAGCCGTGCTGCTTTTGCTGGCGGTGGCCATCGTGTTCCGCTTCCATTCGGCAGGGCAGCTCGATGCCCCGTATTGGGAATTCTTTGCCTGGCCGACGACCTGGAGCTTTCTTGCCAAAGGTCTGCTCGGCACGCTGGCATCGTCGGCGATGGCCGCGGTCATTTCTCTGGCCCTCGGGCTGGTGCTGTTGCTGGGGCGGCTGTCGCGGCTGAGGCTGATGCGTTGGCCCAGCATTGCTGTTATTGAGTTCCTGCGCGGCACGCCAACGCTGCTGCTCATCTATGTCTGCTTTCTGGTGCTGCCATCGGTCGGGATCAAGCTGAGCACCTATTGGATGCTGACCTTGCCCATAGGCCTGAGTACCGCAGCCGTGGTTGCCGAGGTATACCGAGCGGGCGTGCTCGCCGTTCCGCGTGGCCAGACCGACGCCGCGCGAAGCCTGGGGTTGACCGAAGTCCAGGTCTTTTTCTTCGTCGTTTTTCCTCAGGCCCTTCACTACATCGTTCCGGCACTGGTTGCGCAACTGGTCATCGTGGTCAAGGACACCACCTTCGGCTATGTCGTCACCTATGGTGAGCTCATGCAGAACGCCAAGGTGCTGATAGCGAACTACCACTCGCTGGTGCCTGTGTACCTAGTCGTGGCGGCGCTTTACTGCCTTGTGAACTATGCTATTTCAAAGGCGAGCCAGCGACTAGGTAGACCCATGCATTGAACGCTCTCGGGAGGCCCACGGGAGGCTGGTACGGCGCTCTGTCATCAGCACACGGGCAATTGCCACGACAATGCGGTGTCGCGGCGTTTCCTCCGTCCGTTCAAGCGGAAGTGAATGCATAGTCGGATGCGTGCAAACTATCCGAATCATGCTCACTTCGATGCTCGATGCGAGCGGCTCGCTCTCGAACACCGGCGGTGTTCGGTGCTGGCATTGGCGAGAGGCTGGAACGAACTTTGTGGAAGCGATCGACATCCGTTGAAATCATGGCTGCTGACTCTTCTTTTTCTCAGATACAGGCACAGGCCAGAGCAGGGGCTGCAAGCCCCGAGGGCCGCTTGCTCTTTTCCCGTATGGTCAAGCAGGTGCGGCTGCGTCAGTTGCAGCTTTTGCTGGCTTTGCAGCAATGCGGCTCGGTCATGCAGGCGGCAGTGGAGCTGAACATGAGCCAGTCAGCGGCTACCCAGGCCCTGGCGGAGCTGGAGCGGGTGCTGGACATCAAGCTGTTCGAGCGCCATGCACGCGGCATGCGGCCCACAGTGGCAGGCCAGGCCTTGATCGATGCGGCACGCGGCATGTTGGTGGGATTGCAGGAAGTGTCCGAATCGCTGGCCTCCATTCGTCGCGGGGCTTCGGCAGCGTTACGCCTCGGGGCCATTCCGGCAGCTGCGCTTTCGGTGCTCTCCCAGCTGCTGCCACGCTTTTACGAGGCACACCCGCAGGTCTATGTGGATGTGCATGAGGACGCCAGCGCCCCTTTGCTGTCGCAGCTCATGGCTTCCGGTCTCGATGTGGTGTTCTGTCGCCAGCCCCAGCTTTTGCCGGTGGAGTTTTCCTTCGAGCCGCTGCTGCTGGATGCGGCAGTGGTGATTGCGGATGCTGATCATCCGCTGGTCGGGCGGCGCGATGTGCCGCTGCCTGCCTTGAGGGGGGCGCGCTGGGTGCTGCCGAGCTTTGGCATCGCGGTGCGCAATATCGTGGAGACCGAGGTGCTGCCCGTGCTGGAGGATGCCTCCTGGTTTCCGGCCTCCACTGTGTCGCTGCCCGTGCTCGAGGGCCTGCTCACCCAGCCTGGGGCCGTATCGCTGGTGCCCCGCAGCATTCTGCCGGGACTGCGTTCCCAGGGGCGTGTGCGTGCGCTGGATGTGCGTATGGAGGGCGGTTTGCCACCGTTGGGCGCGGTGTATCGCACAGACCATGCGCCAGCGCTGCTGCAGGAGATGCTCAGACTCTGGCATCGGCTCGAGCTGCCTCATGCAGCGGTACCGGCGTCCGCATAGGCTGGCATCGGAAAGCAAGCTGAACACCCCGAGTCATCGAGTCCTTGATGAGGTGAAGCACACCGCACGGTGATCCGGTGTGCCTGCCAGGCGACGGATGCGCCTGGGCGACCTTGGGTCAGGGGGCCGCGACCCTGCGCAGCAGGTAGATGTCCATGATCCAGCCATTTTGTTCGCGGGCCTGGGCGCGCCTGCTGGTGATGTCTGGCGCGATGTCGCAAAGCCGGCCATGCATGAGCAATTGCTGGGGCATGCCCAGATAGGCACCCCAGTAGATGTCGACATCGGTATCTTTCAGCTGTTCATAGCTGCGTTGACCATCCAGCATCACGACCAGGGTGTTCACCCCGGATGGCCAGCCGTTTTCACGCAGCTGGCGACCGGTGGTGATCAGAAAGGGCTCGCCGATTTCATTGAGGGCAATGCCGTGGGCACTGCACAGCACCTGCATGGAGGTGATGCCAGGCACGACGCATACCTGTTCGCGGGCCAGGCCCAGACGCGAGGCAATGCGCAGCGTGCTGTCGTAGAGGGCCGGGTCGCCCCAGACAAGCAGGGCCACGCGTCCCGAACGGGCAGGGAGATGGTCCTGAAGACTGGCTTGCCAGCGCCGGGCAATGGCCTCATGCCATTCGTCCACTTGCTGGTCGTAGTCCGATCCCTGCTGGCGGCGTTGCGGCATGTCGAAGTGAGCAATTCGGCTCTCTTCCACGGCCAGGCCTTGCAGCAGCGACAGGCGGACCTGGGCCAGCTCGGCCTTGCTGTCCTCCTTGTGTGGCAACAGAACCAGGTCGGCGCTGCGAATTGCTTTCTCTGCTTCCCGGGTGAGGTGATCGGGGTTGCCGGTGCCGATGCCGATCAGGAACAGCTCCAGCATCAGGCGCCCTCGGTTCCGCGAGGGAAGCGCGGTTCGTCGCCGCGCGGCCGGTAGCGGCGATCGTAGTCATTGGCATAGAGTCGGCTGTTGCCGAAATCCTGCTGATTCAGGGTGGCCCCGACCAGAATCAGTGCGCTGCGCTGCAGCGGATTGGATTGGGCGGCGCTGGCGATATCTCCCACGCGGGTGCGCAGCAGTTGCTCGTCCGGCCATGAGGCGCGCCAGACAATGGCTGCAGGGCAGTCTGCGCCGTAATGGCTGGTGAGCTCCTGCTGCACCTGCTCGGCCACGTGGACCGACAGATGAATCGCCAGTACGGCGCCGGTCGCCGCGAAGGCGGCCAGGGTCTCGCCGTCGGGCATGCTCGACGCCCGGCCCGAGGTGCGTGTTAGCACCACCGATTGGCAGGAGCCGGGCAGTGTCAACTCGGCTTCCAGCGCAGCGGCTGCGGCACTGAAAGCGGGGACGCCGGGAGTGACGGTGTAGGGGATGTTCAGCTCGCGCAAGGCGCGCAACTGCTCACCCATGGCAGACCAGATGCTCAGGTCGCCGGAATGCAGGCGGGCAACATCCAGCCCTTGTTCGTGTGCGGTCTGGATTTCGGCCACGATGTCTTCCAGCGACATGGGGGCGGTGTTGACGAGACGGGCACCTGCAGGGCAGTGCGCCAGCAGCTCGCTGGGTACCAGCGAGCCTGCGTACAGGCACACAGGTGAGGCGGCCAGCAGATCACGCCCGCGAACGGTGATGAGGTCGGCCGCACCGGGGCCGGCTCCGATGAAATGAACGGTCAAGGCAAAACTCCAGGGATAAATGGTGTGGGCAGCGGCAAGCCGGCAATCGCCAGCGTCGCACGTCTGTCTGCCGAAACGGTGCGCAGCACCAGCAGCCGGCTATGGGCCAGGACTGCGCCGGCATGCAGGGCCAGGGCTTCTGCAACGCTGCCCGTGGCAAAGCGCTGCTGCAATCTTGCGGAATGGGATGGTGTGGCGATATGCGCAATCGCGCTTTCGGCACAGGTCTTCCAGTCGATATGGCCAGGAATCTGGCTGGCCCAATCCTGCAGGGCGCGCGCCGCTGATGTCTGGCTCCTGGTGGCCAGCAGAGCAAAGGTCCAGCGGCAGGGCGCTGAGTCCGCGCCCCCAAGTCTCTGGCAGGCCTGGGTCCAGCAGCTTTCGAATGATTGAGGCAGAGCACCAGCTTGAAAGCCCCAGCCTGCGAACAGATATCTCATTGGCTGCTCCAGACCCACTGCACCAGGGGGCGGGCTGGGGACCAGGAATGCATGCTGCCCAGGCTCTGAGCTTCGCTCCATTGCAACTGATACAGCTGGCCGCCATGCGTACGGTGCAGCTCCAGCAGCAGTGCCTGGGTGTGCAGCGCCACGGCATTCACCACGAGGCGCCAAGGCCCGGAAAGACGCATGCACAGGGCATTGAACAGCTCCGCGCTGAAGCCGCCGCCGACAAAGACGGCCTGCGGCTCTGGTTGCAGACGGGGCAGGGCTGCCAGGGCATGGTCATGAACCACTTCGAGCGCTGCCGCATAGCGCTGCGCGTTCTGCGCAATATTGGCCGCACGCGCGGCATGCTGCTCCACGCAGATAGCCTGTCCGCCAGCCAGACACCACTCGACGGCGACCGAGCCCGAACCCGCACCCAGATCCCAGAGCCACTCGCCCTGGCGCGGAGCCAGCGCAGCCAGCGTCATGGCGCGCACCGGGCTTTTGGTGATCTGCCCGTCGTGTGCAAACTCATCGATGGGTCTGCCTGGTACCCGGGACAGACCTTTATCGCCGCGCGCTTCGAAAGCCGCAGTCACAGGGGCCTTGGCCGGCTGGGTTGCCAGCAGGGCGGCCAGCTCGCGCACCGTGCCGCTGCGAATGTCCTGCTGATCGCTGCCTGCCTGCTCCACCAGCCACAGAGGGCTGTCGCCCCAGCCCTGCTGCAGCAGCCATTGAGCCAGAGTGTGAGCGGCCGGGCCATCGCGCAACAGGCAGATAAAGCGCTCTTGAGGCGCCAGCAGAGGCGTCAGGCTGCTCAGGCTGCGGGCATGCAGGCCCAGGCAGTGGCTGCGCTCCTGGGACCAGCCCAGCTCGCCTGCAACCCAGGAAAATGTCGAGGGTTGAGGGTAATTGCGCCACTCGCCCAACTCCAGGTGCCTGGCCAGCGATGCCCCGGCACCGAAGTGAAACGGATCGCCGGACACCAGCACGGCCACGCCTTGCTGTCCACGCAGCTGCAGCACGGGCTCGACGCTGAAGGGCACGGGCCAGGCCCTGCCACGCATCCCTGCCTGTGCCAGCGCCAAATGACGCGGACTACCGAACACAACACTGGCATCATCCAGGGCTCGTCGCGCTGCAAGGCTCAGGCCTTCCAGCCCTGATGGATGAATTCCGATAATTGAAAGCCACGGATTGGCCATGACCCAAGTTCTCCTGTTAGGCGGCACTTTCGATGCCTATATCTTGTCCACGCTGCTGCATGAGGCCGGGGTGCAGGCCATCTATTCCTATGCCGGGGCCACCCAGACGCGCCGTACTCCGGCCTTGCCTGTGCGTGTGGGCGGCTTTGGCGGTGTGCAGGGGCTGGTCGATTACCTGAGTGCGCATCACATCACCCATGTCATCGACGCCACCCACCCATTCGCCGCACAGATGAGTGCCCATGCCATCGCGGCCTGCGCCCAACTGAATCTGCCCTTGCTGTCCATGGAGCGGCCAGCCTGGCAGGCGCAGCCCGGCGACCAATGGCAACATGTGCCCGATATGGCGGCTGCCGCACAGGCCTTGAGTCGGTCTTTGAAGCGAGTGTTTCTGGCCATAGGACGCAAGCAGCTGGCGGCGTTTGCAGGCCTGGCCGACGAGCACCAGTTTGTGCTGCGCGTCATCGACCAGGAGGGCGGTGCCCTGCCCCTGCCGGCATCCAGCTATGAGCTGATCGTTGCGCGCGGTCCGTTTCGGCTCGCCGACGAACTGGCGCTGCTCGGGCAGTACCGCATCGACTGCATCGTCAGCAAGAACGCCGGTGGTGCAGATACCTATGCCAAGATCGAGGCCGCGCGGCAGCTGGGTATTCCGGTCATCATGGTCGACAGGCCGGTGCTGGCGCCGCGCACCCAGTGCCAAAGCCCGCAGCAGGCCATGGAGTGGTTGCGCCGGCAGCGCTGCTGAGCACTTGTGCCCGGCAAGGCCTTGCGTGCGCTCAGGCATGGTCTGTCACGGCAGAGGTAGCGCTGCTGGCGGCCTTATAGCTGCGCGGGGTATAGACATGCTTGCCCACCTGCCTGGTCTGGCTGTTGCCCACAATCACCACCGTGCGCATATCGGCCATGTCGGCTTGTGCGTCCAGCAGCCGCACGACCCGCAGCGTTTCATCGGGGCGGCTGACGTTGCGGGCAAAGCAGATCAGGCGCTCGGGCTCGCATTCCTGCTGCAGCACCTGCAGTGCTCGGGAAAAGCCTTGCGGGCGTGATCGGGAGCAGGGGTTGTAGAACGCCATGGCGAAATCGGCCTGGGCGGCCAGACGGATGCGGCGCTCGATGATGCTGGCGGGCTTGAGGTTGTCAGACAGATTGATGGTGCAGAAGTCATGTCCCAAGGGGGCGCCCAGACGCGCTGCCGCGGCCAGCATGGCGGTGATGCCCGGCTGCACCTGCACGTCCACGCCTTGCCAGCGGGCATGCTCCTCGGGGCTGGCCTGCTCCAGCGTCTCGAACACGGCACTGGCCATGGCGAAAACGCCCGGGTCACCCGACGAGAGCATCAGCACCTTGCGGCCCTGGGCTGCAAGATTCAAGGCGTTGCGCGCACGCTCCAGCTCCTCACGGTTGTCGCTGGCATGCAGCTGCAGATGTTCCAGACCCTGCAGCCGCTCCACATAGGGAAAGTAGCCGAATGCATCGCTTGCGCTGGCGATGCTGTCGCGCACCTGCTGCGTCAGCAGCGCATCATCGCCCGGGCCCAGGCCCAGCACCAAGAGTTGTGGAGGCATTGTGGTCGTGCTCATGACAGCGCATTCACATGTCGTTTGCCGGGCGGCGGCCCTGGCCGTGCACGACGATGATGGCGAAATAGGGGCAGCGCTCGGGTGCGTCGCGCAGCGGCATGACCTGCTGATCGCTCATGGTGCCGTTGATGACCAGCCAGGCTCGCTCCAGCTTGCCTTGCTCGCTCAGCAGCGTACGGATGCGGCCCAGATGCCGTCCCACCTTCATGATGACCAGCGCATCCGAGCGCGCCATATGCTCGCGCAGCGGCGTATCGGGCAGGGTCGCGGGCAGCACGCTCATCACATCGTCACCCCAGGTCATGGGAATGCCGGTGGCATGCCAGCAGCCCACCATGCCGGGTATGCCGGGCAGCACTTCCACGGTCACCTGTTCCGCCTGGCGCAGACGCACATAGAGGTGCATGAAGGAGCCGTAGAAGAACGGATCGCCTTCGCAAAGCACGATCACATCCTCGCTGCGTGTGAGCTGAGTCAGCCGGGACTGCCAGTCCTGATAGAAGCTGGACAGCTGGGCGATGTAGCGCGGGTCGTCGTGCGGAATCTCCGTGGTCAGCGGGTACTCCATCGGGTACTCCGTAACCTCGGCATGCAGCAGGCCGTTGACCAGTTGCCGCGCCTTGCCCGGGTGACCGCGTTTGCGGAAGTAGGCCACATGACGGGCGTTTCTCAGCAGGCGGTCGGCCTTCACGCTCATCATGTCGGGATCGCCGGGACCCAGTCCCACGCAGAAGATTTTTCCGTGATTCATGGTGACTCCTCCTACTCCACCGTGGTTGCCAGCGCGTTGATGGCGGCAACCGTGATGGCGGAGCCACCGAGGCGTCCTTGCACGATGGCAAACGGAATCTGTCCCCATTCGCGCAGAGCGTCCTTGGACTCCGCAGCTCCCACAAAGCCGACCGGGCAGCCGACGATGGCCGCCGGGCGCGGGCAGTCCGGGTCCTGCAGCATATGGAGCAGATGAAACAGGGCTGTCGGCGCATTGCCGATGGCGACCACGGCGCCGTCCAGATGCTCGCGCCACAGCTCCAGTGCTGCGGCGCTGCGGGTGTTGCCCATGTCGGCTGCAAGCGCTGGCACACGCGGGTCCTGCAGGGTGCAGATGATGGGGTTCTGGGCCGACAGGCGCTTGCGCGTGATGCCCTCGCTGACCATGCGTGCATCGCAGAGCACGGGTGCTCCGCGCTGCAGTGCGGCTTCCGCCGCTTCGGCAAAGGTCGGGGAGAAATGGATATGTGCCGCCAGCTCCACCATGCCGGCTGCGTGAATCATGCGGCAGGCGACCCGCTCTTCCACGGGGTTGAAGCGCTTGAGATCGGCCTCTCGGCGGATGATGCTGAAGGATTGCCGGTAAATCTCTTCACCGCACTTTTCATAGTTGTAGGTCATTGAGTTGTTGCTGTATATCGTGAGGATCGGAGTTCAGAGGCCGATAGGGAATGGATGCCCTGGCTGACGGCTGAGCTTCAGCGGGGCTGGCGTGCAGCCATATCTGGCCCGTTGTGTCCTGGCTGGCAAACACCACACTTGTCGCATCGGCAGGCAGGGCACAGAGCTTGGCGCAGCCGCTGATATGAAGATGCCGGTCCGCCGCCTGTGAGCCGGCGAATTGCAAGGCCATGGGCTGGGCCGGGATATGGGCCTGAGGGCAGTTGGGGGCGCCGGTGCAGGCCGAGACTCGCAGGCGCACATCCGCGGACTGGCTGATCCAGTCCCTGGCATCGAGCCGGGCAGGCAGTGAATCCAGGTGCTTGTTCGGAAGAAGCAAGGATTTCCAGGGCGTGACCCGGATCTCCGCTTGTTCGGGCATGAGAGCCGCCAGCTTCTGTATGGCCCATGCGTCCAGGCGTCCCAACGGGGCGCCGAGCAGCAGGCCGTGGAGGTTGGGCGCTCCGGGCCGCAACGACCTGGCAGCGTTCCTGTCCAGAGTCCGGGGCTCAAGGTGATGACTGGCCTTGGCGAGTCCGCAGGCCTGAAGGTCGATGGGCTTGGCAAGGCCGCGCAATCGGCCTGCCGCCTGCGAGCTGCGCTCACGGGCAAACCACAGGGCAATCTGTATGGCTGCCTGCACGGCAGCCGGTGCAGTCTCAAAGCCATACCAGTCTTCCGATTGGCCCAGGGCAAGCCCATAGCCTCCATCGGCGCAGGCCCATAGCTGAAGGTCGGAGCTCAGGCTTCGGAGATGACACTGCGGATCGTCGACCAGCATGTCGAATTTGCCGGGCAGGGCCGGCATGCTCTGCTGTTGCAGGGCCAGGGGACTGAGGTCACGCGCCGCTGCACCGGAAAGCGCCAGAGCCAGTGCATGGGTGCGATCTCCTCTTGTATAGAACGGAGTGCAATGCACGGCAGGCGCCAGATCTGCCTGTTCATCGGCAGGGGCCAGTCTCGAGACAACGAGCGCTGCGCGCAAGGCAGGCAGGGCCGATTCGTGCACGCCGCGCAATTGCAGATTGCCGAGGCGGGTCAGCTCGATCTGGCCCGAGGCATGGGTTCGTGCGAGTTCGGCCAGTACCAGCCACTGAGCGGCGGTTAGAGATGCGCAGCGAGGGCGTACGCGCACGATCCAGCCATCCTGTGCCAGCATGGGCTTCCAGGTGCTGGGGCACCAGCCACGAATCTGGATGGGCTCAGGGCTAGGCAAGCTCTGCTCCAGGCGACGAGGCCAGGGCACGGCCGGCCCGCTGGGACAAATCTGACTGGCAAATTCCATGCAACATAGGACATCCACGGTCGGTTTGGCCGATACCCGGGCCAGACAAACAAAATGTGCAGAGGGAAATGAAGAGGTGATGAGCCGCACGCAGGCGCTGGCATATCACAAGCCACATGCAACCCCGCTGCGCCTTGTACACACCAGGCCGGTCTCCGGACTTACAGAGCCCACCTGAGGGTGGCATGTCGATGCGCCTTCCCGCTTTCGCAGTGGCGGCCATGGCCGTGGGCCAGAGCGTGCATCTCCATATCTCTGATTACCGTTGCGGGTGCAGTGCAGGATTGGTGGGAACTCCATTCACCTGCTTCTCGTTTCACCTCCGCGCGCAGAGCACGCCATGAGGCACCTGTGGTGGCGCGATCTTACGCGATAACCTGGTGCACACGGCCGAACTCATCGGCCTGGCAGCAGCTTTCCTGCCGCCTTTGCGGCGACCAGATATCGATAGGGCGGGCAGGGGGCGGCGTGATGCCCTGTCAGATGGTTATCAAAATAGATAGCTGCTAGCGCTTTCCTGTTAAGAGGTAGAGGCGATTTTTAGTTGAATTTCAGCGGCAGTCGCAGAGTATCCGGCCAGGCCTTTGCCAGCCGCTCGGCACCACCAAACAGGCGCTTGTTCTGGACCGCAGCGGTTTCACAGTCCACCAGAATCTGCGCCAGGGCAGGTATGCGACCGCGCTCCAGCTGCAGCACATCGGGGCTGCGGAAGTCGCTGATCAGCCACAGGCAGGATGGTTGCCGGGAGTATCTGGCCGCCATCTGCCAGCCCGCCTCCAGGGCCTGGGCCAACGGCGTGCCGCCTCCGCCGCGCAGCGGCTCGATCAGATCGGCATTCCAGCGTGGCGCCCGCGTGGGCTCCAGCAGCCAGTGCAACTGGCCTGCGCCAAAGCAGAGCAGGGCCACGGATTCGCGCTGCAGATAGGCCCGGCGCAGCCACTGCAGCAGCAGGCCCTTGGCCTGGGCGAATGCGCCGCTCTCCACCATGGAGGCCGAGCAGTCCAGCAGGAACAGGTGTTGCCTGCGCACTGCTCCCTCGGGCTGGCGCCAGCGCAGATGTGCGTGTGCCAGTGGCTGGCCCTGGCGTTGGCGCAGGGTGGCTGTCCAGTCAATAGATGCCCCCGGCATCTTGTGGACGCTGGATACGGCATGGCTGGCCAAGGCCAGGCCATGGTTTTCGGAGCCGACTTGCCCCCGGCCGGCGCTCAGCGCAGCGGACCGGAGGCTCGGGCTTTTTTTGCGGCCAGGGCCTCCAGGGCTGCCTGTGCCATGGCGTCGGCCTGTTGAGCCTCAAATACGACGCTGCTCACGGCTTGAGCCTGTCCCCAGCCGGCAGGCGGCTGTTCGAGGCTCGGGCCTGCCTCTTGAGGCAAGGAGCTGGTGGCGCCGGGCTCGCGGGTAGCCGGTGAATGAGATGCTGGTGCCTGGGTATCGGGCTCTGTGCGGGCTGAGCTGCCCGCGCCTGACGGTGTGGCGGGCGTTGCCGGCGGCTGGGCAGAAGGCGTGGCTGCGGGGGGCTGCCGCAGCTGGCTGGAGCTGCCCGGATCTGGCTGGCTGGCGCGATGCTGCAGCACCAGTGGCGCGACTTCGGACACATGTGCGGGCGTGATGCTCTGACTGCCTTGCCAGGCCGCCAGGGCGCGTGCAGCGCGCAGCATGACCAGGTCGGCGCGCAGCCCGTCGACCTGGGCGGAAATACACTGCAGGGCCACGGCCTCGTGGACGGCATCGCTCCAGGCCAGCTCCGAGGCATTGCGGCAACGGCTGCGGGCCAGCGTCAGCCTTTGGCGAATCTCCTGCTGCTCGGTTGCATGAGATCGGGCGAAGCCCTGGGGATCCTGATCAAAGCGTAGCCTGGCTTTGACAATGCTGCTGCGCAGTTGCGGATCATTGGCATTGTCCAGTTGCACGCAAAGGCCCAGTCGGTCCAGCAGCTGTGGCCGCAGCATGCCTTCCTCGGGGTTCATGGTGCCGATCAGCACAAAGCGCGCGGCATGGCTGTGCGAGATGCCGTCGCGCTCTATGCGATTGATGCCGGAGGCCGCCACGTCAAGCAGCACATCGACGATGGCATCGGGCAGCAGATTGATTTCATCGACATAGAGCACGCCGTCGTGCGCCTTGGCAATCAGACCCGGAGCGAAGCCCACTTCGTGGCCTGAGAGCGCCTTGGACAGGTCCAGACTGCCGGTCACATGCTCGATGGAAGCGCCTAGCGGCAGGGTGACAAAGGGCGCAGGGGCCAGCAGGTCCGCCAGCGCGCGGGCCGCCGTGGACTTGGCCGTGCCGCGCGGGCCTCGAATCAGCACGCCGCCCAGCTGCGGCTCTATCGCGGCGAGCAGCAGGGCCTGCACGAGGGCGGGCTGTCCCTGTATGGCAGAGAGTGGGAATACGGGTGCCGGATCGTGGTTCGGGCTCATTGGGAAACCTGTCCTTCCATGAATTCTTCGTGCTCCAGCATCTGGGTCAGCAGGCTCTGGCGATGCTCGCCGGGCTGCTCCCACATGCCGCGGTCTATGGCTTCCAGCAGGCGCGAGACGATATCTCCCAGCGCCTGTGGATTGTGCTGGCGCAGAAACTGGCGCACGCTCTCATCTTCTACATAGGCCTGGGTGACCATGGCGTAATGCTGGTCCGAGACCAGCGCGGTGGTGGCATCGAAGCCGAACAGATAATCCACCGTCGCCGCCATCTCGAAGCCACCCTTGTAGCCGTGGCGCATGGCGCCCGCAATCCACTTGGGGTTGGTGACGCGGGCGCGCACCACGCGGCCGATCTCCTCGGCCAGGGAGCGAATCCTGGCAGACTGAGGATTGCCGTGGTCGCCATGATAGACGGCAGGGTCGCTGCCGCCCAGGTGCCGCACTGCCGCCACCATGCCGCCCTGATGCTGGTAGTACTCGCTGGAGTCCAGCAGGTCATGCTCGCGGCTGTCCTGGTTCTGTAGAACCACATCGAGTGTCTGCAGACGCTGCTCCAGCGCGGCGCGGGCCGGCACGCCATCGGCCTGCTGGCCGTAGGCATAGGCTCCCCAGTGCAGATAGTGGCGTGCAAAGTCGCCCGCGTCGGTCCACTGGCCGCTACGCAGCATCTCATGCATGCTGGCACCATAGCTGCCGGTGGGCGCTCCGAAAACGCGCCACAACGCCTGTTCGCGGGCCGCGTCGGCGCTCAGGCCCTGATCCACGGCAGCCTGCGTATCTCGCAGCACGCGCGCGCGGATGGGGTTGTCCTCGGCGTCCTCATCGAGCTCGGCCACGGCACGCACCGCGGCATCGAACATCTGCACCACATTGGGAAAGGCATCGCGGAAGAAGCCGCTGATGCGCAAGGTCACGTCGACACGCGGGCGACGCAGCCCCACGGCGGGAATGACTTCAAAGTCGGTCACGCGCTGGCTGCCGGCCGCCCATTTGGGACGAACCCCGATCAGGGCAAAGGCCTGGGCGATATCGTCACCGCCGGTACGCATGGTGGCTGTTCCCCAGACGGAAAGACCGATGGCCTGTGGATATTCGCCATGCTCCTGCAGATAACGCTCCAGCACGCGCTGCGCGGACTGCTGCCCCAGCGCCCAGGCGGTCTGGGTGGGGATGGCACGGGTGTCCACGGTGTAGAAGTTGCGCCCTGTAGGCAAGGTGTCGCAGCGCCCGCGCGAGGGTGAGCCGCTGGGGCCGGGTGGCACAAAGCGTCCTTGCAGTGCTTGCGAGAACTGCAGCAGTTCCTGCGGGCCGCAGGCATCCAGTGACGGTGCAATTTGCTGCTCGATGCGCGTCAGCACTTGTAGTGTGTGCGGCCAGTCGCCGGCCAGCGCGGGATTGGCAATGACCTGCAGGGCCAGCAGCTCGAGCCGCTCGCGCGTGTCGCCGCCATGGCGCCAGCTGCCGGCATCCTGCTGCTGCAGCGCGGCCGGGCGCGGGCCGTTCCAGGGGGCTGCGGCATCCATGTCCAGCGGGTTCCAGTCCATGGCCGGCAGCAGGTCGGCTGTCAGCGCATTGAGCAGGCCTTGCTCGCTGCCGACATTGCCGGGATAGCGTGCCAGCGAGAGCAGGGTGGATTCGCGCAACTGGCCCTGTGGCGAGCTGCCGAAGATATGCAGGCCATCGCGGATCTGGGTTTCCTTGAGTTCGCACAGATAGGCATCGATGCGTTCCAGCAGCAGCTCGTCGGCACCGGGCTGCGCGCCCGCCGCTTCGAGACCGAGTTCGCGCAGCAGATCCTGCTGTCTGGCGCAGTCCAGAATCTGCTTGCGCAGCATGCCGGAACGGCGCAGATCGACCAGCAGGGCTTCGTAGTACTCGTCCACCAGGCGTTCCAGCTCCTGCATGGGACCGTGGTTTTCGGCGCGCGTGAGCGGTGGCATCAGATGGTCGATGATGACGGCCTGGCTGCGGCGTTTGGCCTGAGCCCCTTCGCCGGGGTCGTTGACGATGAAGGGGTAGACATGCGGCAACGGGCCGAGAATGGCATCGGGCCAGCATTGCTGCGACAGCGCGAGGCTCTTGCCCGGCAGCCATTCCAGATTGCCATGCTTGCCCACATGGACCATGGCGTCCACGCCGAACACATCGCGCAGCCAGAAGTAGAACGCCAGATAGTGATGGGGCGGCACCAGCTCGGCGTCGTGATAGCTGGCGTAGTCATTGCGCCCGTCGAGAGAACGTGCGGGCTGTATGCCGACAAAGACATGGCCCAGCTGCAGGCCCGCAATCATGAACCAGCCATCGCGCAGCATGGGGTCTTGCTCGGGCGCTCCCCAGCGCTCGGCTATGGCCTGGGCCATATCGCCGGGCAGTTGTGCCAGACGCTGTTGATAGGCCTGCAGCGAATAGCCCTGACTTGCAGGGCGCAACGGCCATTTTTTGGGGTCATTGGCGATGCCTTGCTGCAGCAGGCCCATCAGCGCCAGGCCGGAGTCGGGCCGCGCAGCAGCATCCCCCAGTTGCCAGCCGTCGCGTGCCAGCTGATCCAGCAGGGCAATGACGGATTCCGGCGTATCGAGACCCACGCCGCTGCCCATGCGTGCCTCGCTGCCCGGGTAGTTGGCCAGTATCAGCGCGGCTTTCTTCTGAGCCGCAGGCTTGCTGCGCAGCTGGCACCAGCGCCAGGCCAGCTCGGCAATCCAGGCAATGCGGTCGGGCTCGGCCTGGTAGCTGATCACATCGGTTTGCGTCAGCTCGCAGCGATGGGCCAGGCCTTTGAAGCTCATGGCGCGTGTCATGATGCGACCGTCCATCTCGGGCAGCACCACCTGCATGGCAATGTCGCGCGGGCGCAGGCCCTGGCTGTCGGCCAGCCAGTCCTCGCGGTTGCTGCCGCTGGCAATCACCTGCAGCACGGGAATGTCGCCGGCCAGCGCGTCGGCCGCCTCGCCGGTGCGCGCATGTTCTCCGAGGGCCGCAAACGCCGTGGTGTTGAGAATGATCTGCACCTGGTGGGTGATGCACAGGGAGCGCAGCGTCTGCAGGCACAGCCCGTCCTTGAGCGACTCCAGGGCCAGCGGCAGCGGGTTCAGGCCGCGCGCGAGCAGGGCGTCGGCCATGGCATCGAAGGCCTCGGTATTGGCCGCCAGCAGATGCGAGCGATAGAAGACCAGCATGGCCACGGGGGCGCCGGGCGTCCAGCGTGCCTGCAGGTCGTCCAGGCCCGGAAGATGCTCTGCATCGTCAGCCAGCCAGGCTTGAGGCACATGCACGGCCACGGGGGGCAGCACCCGCACGGGCGCTCCCTCGCGGCCCTGGTTCAGGCCCCAGGCTGCCGCCATGTGCAGGAACTCGCGTGCATTGCCCAGGCCGCCGGCGCGCAGGTATTGCCACAGCGCACGGCTTTGCTCGGGCTCCAGCGTGCCTTTGGCCAGCAGTTCGGGATCTTCCTGGTTGTCGCCCGAGAACATGGCCAGCTTCTGGCCCTTGCGGCGCGCCAGCTTTTGCAGCTGCTCGATGCCGTAGGGCCAGGTGGACTCGGCTCCCAGATGATCGACGATGACCAGCCTGGCATGCTGCAGCACCTCGTCGATATACAGATCGAGCGAGGCGCTCTGGCGCAGATGCAGCAGGTTGGCCAGGCGCAGCGTGGGCGTGGACCCTGCGGCCCGGGGCTCGGCCTGTAGCCACATCCGGTAGGCATCGGCCAGCAGCGACAGCGTGGTGTCGGCAGAGCTGAGCACCACCATGTCTGCAGGCGTCTGGTCCAGACGGGTGATGATGCTGTCGTCTTCGACAAAGCCGCCGGGGCGGGAGCTGAGCAGGTGCATGATTCAAAAAGATAGCTTTATCCGCTTGCCAGTAAAGCGATAGAGGCCGATTTGGCTAGGATTTTATGCCTGGGCGCCCATCAAGGCCTGGCGCAACATGGCGGCGTCCAGCTGCTTGCCGATGAACACCAGACGCGTGGCCGCAGCTTCGCCGTCGGCCCAGGCACGGTCGAAATAGGCATCAAAACGGCGGCCCACGCCCTGCACCAGCAGACGCATCTTCTTGCCAGGCAGAGCGGCAAAGCCCTTGACGCGCAGCACGCCATGCTGCTCCACGATGGACTGCAAGGCCTGCATCAGGCGGTCGCGATCCACGGCACCCAGGTCGAGGTGCAAGGAGTCGAAGGCATCGTGGTCATGGTCTTCGTCATGGTCATGGTGGCTGTGCTTGTCGTCGATCGACAGCTCGGCGGCGCGATGCTGGCCCAGCAGCACGTTCAGGGGCACCTGGCCCTGCACGGCTTCGATCATCTTCACGCTGGCCGGTACTTCTTCGGCCACCAGGGCTCGCACCTGACCGAGTTGTTCGGCCGTGACCAGATCGGCCTTGGACAGCACCACCAGGTCAGCGGCCGAGAGCTGATCCTCGAACAGCTCATGCAGGCTGGCGTCATGGTCCAGATTGGGGTCGGCCTGACGCTGCTCGTCGACAGCATGCGGATCATGGGCAAACTGGCCGGCGGCCGCAGCGGGCGTGTCGACCACGGTGACCACGGAATCGACGGTGAAGACATTGGCAATGTCGGGCCACTGGAAGGCCTGGACCAGGGGTTTGGGCAGGGCCAGGCCGCTGGTCTCGATCAGCAGCACATCGATGTCGGCGCGGCGTTCTGCCAGGGCCTTCATGACGGGGAAGAACTCTTCTTGCACGGTGCAGCACATGCAGCCGTTGGCCAGCTCGTAGATCTGGCCGTCTGCGCCGCCTTCCTCCTTGCAGCCTATGGCGCAGGTCTTGAGGATTTCGCCGTCAATGCCCAGTTCGCCGAACTCGTTGACGATGACCGCCACGCGCAGGCCCTTGGCCTGCTCGAGAATATGGCGCATCAGCGTGGTCTTGCCGCTGCCGAGAAAACCGGTGACGATGGTGGCGGGGATTTTGGTGGTTTGCATGGATCACTCTCCGGATGGGGATCAACAGGGAAATTCGACAGGTAAAACTGATTCGTGCAGCGCGGGCCGTGGCCCATGCACGCGCAGGTGTTCGTGGGGGCAGTCATGCTGCTGCACATGGGCTGTCAGCACGGGCTCGATCGTCGTGGCATCCATGGGGCCGTACCACACGCCTTCGGGGTAGGCGATCATCAGCGGGCCGTGGTTGCACGGGTACTGGCAGCTGGTTTGCAGCAGCATCACCTGCTTTTTGAGCAGCGGGTTTTGCTGCACGGTGCGTGCCAGTTGCGGCCACAGCGCGACGGCTCCCTTGGCCGCGCAGCGTGGGCCCACGCACCACAGCACATGGTGCTGGTGCTCCGGCACTTGGGACCAGGCTTTGGGGTCGCGCTCCCAGTCTTCATCGGCCAGCAATTGCGGCACATCGGGCTGCTGCAGCGCGCTGGGAATGGTGGCGACCAGCAGCTCGGCCAACGCCGGCAACTGCAGCAGGGGTTGAGCAAACACGATGCGAGGGGCGTGTTTTCCGGGTTGCCCTTCAGCCTGTTGCTTGGCGCGCCAGCGCATGATGAGCTTGTGCAGCCAGCGGCGCAGTGAAGGCTCGTCGGGCACCATGACGGGCAAGATCAGGATCTGATCGGCATCGGCGCACAGGTCCAGCGCTTCGGGCAAGGCAGGCTGTGCTCGGTCCACAAAGGCCGGCTGCACACGCAGCACAGGCGTTTGTGCGGCAGCCAGCCGGGCCTCAAGCTGCGTTGCCAGATCGCTCAGTTCCGTCAGGCCGCCCGCATAGGCCGCACCGCGGCTGAGCACCACGATGGCCAGGCCGGCGTTGGCTGCAGGTAAAGAGGGCGTGGGCTCAGTGCAGGTCTGGGTCATAGCAGCTCATCCGGCATGAATTCGATCACGGGCTTGCCCGTGCGTGCGCTGGTGTGCACCTGGGCGCGCACGCCGTAGACACGGGCAATGGTCTCGGGCGTCAGCACTTCGGTCGGAGTGCCTTGCGCCACCAGTGCACCGTGCTGCAAAAGGTAGATGCGGTCGCAGTAGTGCGCAGCCAGCGGCAGCTCGTGCAGAGCGGCCAAAGTGGTCAGGCTCAGGCCGCGAATCAGATTCATCAACTCGAACTGGTGGCGCACGTCGAGGTGGTTGGTGGGCTCATCCAGCACCAGCAGCGGTGCCTGTTGGGCCAGTGCGCGGGCCATGAGCACGCGCTGCTTCTCACCGCCCGAGAGCGTGGAAAACATGCGCTCGGCCAGTGGCTGGGCCTGCACCCGCGTCAGCGACTGGGCGACGATGGCAAAGTCTTGCGCGCTGTCTTTGTCAAAGGCGCTTTGGTGCGGCGTGCGTCCCATCAGCACCACATCGCGCACGCGCAGATCGAACTCGTTGGCATTTTCCTGTGCCAGCACGGCCATGGCACGGGCGTTGTCGCGAGCACTGTGCCGCCAGACGTCGCGTTCTTGCATACAGACCGTGCCGCTGGCGGGTCTGAGGATGCGGTAGATCATGCGCAGCAGCGTGGACTTGCCACTGCCGTTGGGCCCAAGCAGGCCCACGAACTGGCCACGCGCCACCTGCAGGCTGACATCACGCACGATATGCGCCGCTGCGGCCTGAAAGTTGAGCTGGCTGGCCTGCAAAAGCAGCTCGCTGTGGCTGGGTGCCTGAGCTTGATGGGCTTGGAACATCACAGGTTCAGCCTTTCCCGGGCATTCTTGCGGCACAGCATCCAGACAAAGAAGGGGCCGCCCAGCAGCGAGGTGATGACGCCCACGGGCACCTCGGCCGGGGCAAAGCTGATGCGCGAGAACACATCGACCCAGACCAGGAAGATGGCGCCCACCAGCGCCGCCACGGGCAGCACGCTGCGATGCTCGGCCCCCACAAGCATGCGCGTGACATGAGGCACGATGAGGCCCACGAAGCCGATGGGGCCTGTCAGCGCCACCAGCACGCCGGTGACCAGAGAGACCAGCACAAACAGCCAGCGCCTTGTGCGCGTGGTGTCCACGCCCAGCGTCATGGCGGTTTCTTCGCCCGCGAGCAGGGCATTGAGTGAGCGCGCCTGCGTCAGCAGCAGCACCACGCCCGCCAGCAGCAGCAAGGCTGGCAGGCCCAACTCGTCCCAGCGCGTGCCGGCCAGGCTGCCCAGTGTCCAGGTCAGCACCGAGTTAGCCAGCTCGCGCTGATCGGCCGTGAGCACGATCAGGCTGGTGACGCCGCCCAGGCAGTAGGCAATGGCCACGCCGCCCAGAATCAGGCGCGAGGCCAATAGCCTGCCGTGGGCATGGGCGAGAAAATACACCGTGGTGCAGGCGGCCAGCGCGCCGCCAAAAGCGCCCAGCGGCAGGGCCAACTCGCCCGCAAAGGCCAGTGTGCCAAAGGCCAGCACGCTGACCGCGCCTACCGAAGCGCCAGACGACACGCCCAGCAGATAGGGGTCGGCCAAGGGGTTGCGAACCATGGCTTGCATGGCCACGCCCACCACGGCCAGTCCTGCTCCGGCCAGAGCGGCGAGCAGCACGCGCGGCAGGCGCACGCGCCAGACGATTTGCTGCTGGGCCACGGTCCAGTCACCTCCGGACCCGCCAAAGTTCAAGCCCAGGTTGTTGAGTTGCAGGCCTATTTCATGCGCCGTGATCTGCCATGCCAGTTGCGGCGCCATGCGTACCGGCCCCAGCGTGATGGCCAGCGTGAGCGAAAGCAGCAGCAGCGCGATCAACGCCGCCAGCCACAGTGCCAGTTGACGGCGCTGGGCCGAGAAAGCATTGGCGGTGGCGCTGACCGAAGCCGCACTGCTTGGGTGCTCGGCGGTCTGCATCATGGCTCGCTCACCTGCTCGGGTATCTGCTCAGGGTGCAGCGCATGGGCCAGGCGCTGGGTGGCGGCGACATTGCGCGGGCCTGGCGTTGCCTCGGCAAACTCCAGCAGCACGAACTTTTGCTCGCGTATGGCCTTGAGGTGGGCCAGCTCGGGCTTGGCCAGCAGAAACTGGCGTTTGCCGTCGGTCACGGGTCTGTCGTTATCGACGATGACTATCCAGTCCGGTTCGCGGGCAATCACGTCTTCCCAGTTGCCGCGCATCCAGCTGCTGTCCAGATCGTCAAAGATATTCGTTGCGCCCGCGGCCTCGATCATGGCCTGGGGCATGGCATAGCGGCCCGTGGTGACGGGGATGTCTGTACCGCTGTCAAACACAAAGACCTTGGGTTTGTGGCTCACGTTCTGGAGGGCATCGGTCACGCGCTGCAGCTGGGCGCGCTGCTTGCCCACCAGCGCCTGGGCGCGTGCCTCGATGTCAAAGATGCGGCCCAGGTTGAGCAGGTCGTTGAAAGTGTCTTCCAGCGAAACGCGTTCGCGAGCCACCTGCCGTATGCAGGATTCGCTGAGCACATAGCTGGCGATGCCCAGCTCCTTGAGGCTGGCAGGAGTGATCTGGCCGGGTCTGAAGCCATAGGACCAGCCGCTGAAGACAAAGTCCGGCTGGGCGTTGAGCAGGGTCTCCAGGTTCATGCCCTGGCTGGACAGATCGGGCACGCCGGCCAGCAGCGGCTGCATGGCGGTGGGCAGGCGGCTGATGTCGCGCAGACCGCCATAGCCCACCAGCCTGTCCTGCAGGCCCAGGGCAAGAAACATCTCCAGCAGATTGATGCCGTGCACCACGGCACGCTGCGGAACTTTGTCATAGGCCACGGGCTGGGTGCAGACATCGATGGTGAGCGCTGTTGTTGCCGCCTTGCTGGGTGATGTTTGCGGGATGCTGCCGGCCTGATGGCTTTCGCCGCAGGCGCTGAGCGCTGCTGCCGAAGCCAGCACCGCAACAAACCATAGCGGTTGCTTCAGTAACAGGAGCTTCTGGCGCATGTATTTAAAGGACTTCATGGCTAAAAGTGTCTGAACTCAAGAAAATACAAGCGCAGGCAGCTACTGTTATAAAAGCGATGCATGGCACTTAGAACGTGAACTCGGCCGTGAGATCGACGCGCCGCCCCTCACTCGGGTAAGCCTGTGACGCCCTGGCGCTGGAGACGGCCGAGTAGGTGTAGAGCTTGTCCGTCAGGTTGCGCAGCGTCAGGCGATAGGTGCTGTGCGGCTGGGGACGCCAGCTCAGTGCTGCATCCCAGACGGTGTAGCCGCCGCTGCGCGCGGTGTTGGCGTTGTCCGCAAAGCGGCTGCCCACTGCACGTGCGCCCAGCGATGCCTGCCAGCGGCCCAGGGTGCTGTGGGTGGTGTAGTGGGCCCACAGATTGGCGGTGTTGCGCGCCACATTGGTGGGACGCTTGCCGGAGCGGTCGGCGCCACCAGCTTCGATCAGTTGGTCATACTTGGCGTCGACAAAGGCGTAATTACCCTCAAGGCGCCAGTTGGGCGACAGGCGCATCACCGCGCTCAGCTCCAGCCCCTGCGAGCTTTGCTTGCCGCCTTGCACGGACAGCAAAGCGTTGTTCGGTTCGCGCGTGATGATGTCTTTCTTCTCGATGCGATAGGCGGCGGCCGTCCATTCGCCCTGGCCCTGGGCGAACTGCTGCTTCAGGCCCAGCTCGATCTGGCGTGCCGTGGTCAGCTTGAAGGGGCTGTTGCCCAGGTTCAGGGTCAGCACATTGGTGACTGGGTCATGGCCTTGGGATAGCTGGCCGTAGAGGCTGGTCTGGGCACTGAGCTTGTGCGTCAGGCCCAGGCGCCAGGCCGTGCCGGTCAGACGTTTGTCGAAGGAGCCGCTGCCCACCAGATCATTGCGCTCAAAGTCCGTGAGGGCGCGGCGTATGCCGGCCAGCAGCAGCCATTTGTCGGTCAGCGTCCAGGCATCCTCGGCATAGAAGTCATGCGTGGTGGCCTGAGTGCGGTAACTTGGCAGCATGGGCGAGGTATTGGGCCAGTAGCCCAGCGAGGGCTCGTTCACGCCGATGGTCGCGCTGCCCGCATAGTCGTTGCGGGCAAAGTTGAAGCGGGCGCGGCTTACCTCCCAGCCCGCTACTACTTTGTGTGCTCCGGCCTGGATGGTGGTTTCCAGCCGATTGCCGGTCTGGGCCAGATCGTGGGCCAGCTCCAGATAGTCACCCAGCGTCACTTGCTGCTTGCTGGGGTTGTAGCTATAGGCTTCGATGTTGCGCCAGTAGCGATCGGCCTTGAAATGGTAGAGCTCGTTGCTCACGCTCAGCCAGTCGTTGACCTGGTACTGGGCACGGGCGCGCACGCGCTTGTCCTTGATGCGGATATCGCTGTCAGCGGTGTTGAAGTTGCGCCCCAGCAGCTCGGGCACGATGGCACCGTTCACGGTGGGTGTGCCGAAATAGCGTGCAGGTTTTTCGTCGCTGACATCGGCCAGCAGTTCCATGCGCAGGGCCGCCGTGGGTTGCCAGCGCAGCGTGCTCATCAGCTTGCCGCCGCTGGCGCGGCTCATGTCGTGCTCGCCATTGGTGTGGTGGCCATAGGCATCCAGGCGGTAGCTCAGCGTGTCGCTCAGCGCGCCGCCCATGCCCAGACCGAGCTTGGCCGTACCGTGCGAGCCGGCCCCGACCAGTACTTCGCGCACAGTCTCCTTGCTGGGCTGCTTGCGCACCACATTGGCCGTGGCGCCCACGGTACCCGTGCCATAGACGATGGAGGCAGGGCCGCGCAGCACTTCCACGCGCTCATAGCCCCAACTGTTGGCAGGGTATGGCGTGGTCGACGAGGCCACGCTCAGGCGCACGCCGTCTTCGGCGATGCCCACCGAGTTGGTGCCGGTGAAGCCGCGCGTGCTGAAGGACAGGCTGCTGTAGCTTGTGGCAGACAGTGGCGTCATGCCCACGGTGCGGCCGATGATGTCGGCCATTCGGCTGTCACCGCGCTCCTGCCAGGTCTGCTCGTCCACATAGTCGAGGCTGGCGGGCAGGTCGCGGGTGGCGATGCCGGTCCGGCTGCCCGATGTTGTTGGCTGCGACAGACCCAGTCCGCCAGGGGCGTTGTCCGTGACCTGTACGGTGGGCAGTTGTGCTGCCGAGGAGAAAGTGGAGGGGCTTGAGCTGTTGGCCGAAGGTTCTGCGGCCAAGGTCAAGGCAGGTGCCAGGCCGATCAGGGCAGCAGGCAGGGCGAAAGATTTCATGTCGTCAGCGAGAACTGACCAGCCTGCATGCATGTGACGAGACATGACCTGCGTCCGGAGTGCGCCTGGGTGTGCGCGCCTGTCGCCGATCAGTTGCCGTCACGCTGCTCCCCGCAGACGGTCGTTGCAAATGCCGACTGCCGGAGTTGCACCCGGACGGTCAGCGCTTAACAGGCCGGTATCCGGGCTGGCAGATTGCGCGAGGCATGCCACTTCGTCTTCCCAGCGCTGCCGCGCACCTCTTGAAGAGGCCACGTAGAACGCCAGTGACTGGCTCTTGCTGGTGCAAAAGCCGTGAAGTGGATTGATCTGCTTACCGTTGCGGGGGCAGCCAAGGCTTTGAACCTTGTTCCCGTTTAACCCGATGAAATATCGGGCACCTGCTACGTTGAACAAGCTTGGCAGACCGTAGTCTGAAAGATCGTTCGCGAAAAATTATATAGCAGCAGCCATCGGTAGTGCCTACGAGGCGGGATCCATGGCGACAAGGACAGACACAGGGCCAGCACCGGCATTGCGGCAGGCATGCCAATTGCCGTCAAACATCTGGCGCAGTAGAAAAACAGCCATGGCTGTTTTTTGAGTGAATTCAGTCAAAACTGAGCTGATATTTGTGCATAAAAATAGAGGCTGAGACAGCCCCCGATTTTGAGGACACCATGAGCATCTGGTCCATCGACGCACAGACCGTCACCCACAGCATTCAGCTCGCTGTTGCGCCGGTTTTTTTTCTGACTGCCGTGGCCGGCATGATTGGCTCCGTAGCGGGGCGGCTGGCCCGCATCATTGACCGCGCCCGCAAGCTGGAGGAAAGCCTGCGCACCCTGGACGATCACGATCTGATCGCCCGCCATCTCAAGGAACTGCATTTTCTGCGCGAGCGCGGGCGACTGGCCAACGTATCCATCGCGCTGCTGACGCTGTGCGGCATGTGCATAGGGCTGACCATTGTGCTGCTGTTCGTGGGCCAGGCCTACGGCGTCAGCGGCCACGGCTATGCCGTTTTCAGCTTTCTGCTGGGGGTGCTGGCCTTTGTGCTGGCTCTATGCTGCTTCCTCTGGGAGACCATCATGGCGACACGCATTCTGGACTTTCATATGCTCACCCAGGCCAGGGCGGCCGTGCGCCATGTGGAGTCCGAGCATCGCCCCTGATTGCGCTGCGAGACATGTTCTTCCTGCCTCTGATCCTGGTGCCCATCGTCTTCCTGATGGCACTTGCTCGCCTCTATCAGATTCCCGTGCAGCTGCGTTCGGGCCGGTTGCTGCTGGTCGAGCGCGGCAGACTGCTCTTGCGTCTGGCCACCTTGCTGGCCTATGCCGGCCTGCTGGCAGGTAGCGGGGCATTGCTTGCGGTCTTGGTGTATGCAAGCTTTTTCGCGGCCGACCGATGGTCGGCCTATCTGCATCTGGCCCCTTATCTGGCGCTTTATCCCTTTCTCTACCTGGCGGCTGCCTGGGTGTTCTATTACGGCCTGAAAAAGTCTTCAGCAGACTGAGCTAGTCCTTCATGGGCTCCAGCCAGGCAGCTGCGGCATGGATGATGCAGTCGGTCAGGCGTTGCAGGCTGGCCTGAGCATTGCGGGTATGGGCCCAGTACATAGGGATGTGGAGATCTCTGCCCGGGAGCAGTTCCATCAAATCGCCACTGGCCAGCTGCGGGGTGATCAGCTGTGCCGGGTGCATGCCCCAGCCCATGCCCAGTTCCACGGCACGGGTGTAGCCCTGGTTGGAGGGCAGAAAGTGACGCGCGTTGTTGCGCCGTCCGTCCAGCCCCAGGCCGTGCAGCCATTGGTCCTGCAGGCTGTCCTTGCGGCCGTAGTACATCATTGGCGCCTTGGCCAGCATCTGGGCCAGTTCCCGATCCGACTCGGCCTGGGCCAGGTGGCGCTGCACAAACTCCGGGCTGGCCACGGCGATATAGCGCATGCGGCCCAGGGGCCAGGTGTTGCAGCCAGCAATCGCAGAGCCCGTGGCCGTGACGGCGGCCATGACTTCGCCTTCCTTGATGCGTTTGGCCGTGTGGTCCTGGTCGTCAATGCTGATGTCCAGCAGCTCGTTGCCATCCTGCGTGAAGGCCGCCATGGCATCCATGAACCAGGTCGACAGGGAGTCGGCATTGACCGCCAGCTTCAGCGTGGGCAGGGCAGTCTGTCCTTCGGGGACCAGCTCGGGGTTCTTGCGGCGCAAATCGTTTTCCAGCAGCGCCACCTGCTCCACATGCAGGCACAGGCGTCGGCCGGCCTCCGTGCCGGTGCAAGGCGTACCGCGCAGCACCAGCACCTGTCCCACGCGTTCCTCGAGCAGCTTGATGCGCTGGGAGATGGCGGAGGGGGTGACATGCAGCTTGCGCGCCGCACGCTCGAAGCTTCCCTCGCGCAATACGGCGGCAAGCGCTTCCAGTCCCGCGTAGTCCAACATTAGAAATTCTTCATTGAATTGAGTAAATGTAATTTTACTTAATTGCTTCGCAGAGCAAGAATCCGGGCCGGTTTGGAGGAGTCAGCGGCTCATGGACATGACAACTAATTTTTATTCCGCCTGGATTGCAGGCTTTACGGTGTGCGCTTCGCTCATTGTTTCCATAGGAGCCCAGAACCTGTATGTGCTGCGTCAGGCAGTGCATGGCGAACATGTGAAGGCCTGCGTGGCTCTGTGTGTGCTCAGCGACGGGCTGCTGGTTGCGCTGGGGGTGGCCGGCATGGCGCAGATGCTGGCCAGCTATCCGGCATTGGCTCAGTATCTGACGCTGGGTGGCGCCGCATTCTTGCTGGCCTATGGCCTTTTCGCCTTGCGGCGCATGTGGCTGGCCCCGGATGCCGCCACGGAGGCCGGCGAGCGCAGGGCTGCACCACGCGGAATGATGAGCGTGCTGGCTGCGCTGGCAGCCATCACTTTGCTCAATCCTCATGTGTACCTGGATACGGTCTTGCTGATGGGCTCGATTGGCGCCCAGCAGGAGGGTGCGGGCCGCTGGTCCTACGTGATGGGGGCGGCCTCGGCCAGCTGCCTCTGGTTTGTGCTGCTGGCGATGGCGGGGCGCCGTCTCAAGCACTTGTTTGCCAACCCCGGTGCCTGGCGCGTCATGGACGGCATCACCGGTGTGATGATGCTGTGTCTGGCCTGGTGGGTGGCAAACAGCGCTTTGGGAATGGAGATTTGAGTCTCAAGTTGCGCCAGCGCCATTCATTGCAGGCTCTTTCACACTCCCACATCGGGTTTCAAGCCTCTGCGGCTTGTTCCCACAGACCCACGGCTTCAATGAGGTTCCAGCTATTGCATTCAATGCGGTAGTGGCCTGTGGCTCCGGTCTTCTGGCTCTGGCCCTCGATCACCACAATATGCCTGCCATGGCGCTGGGCCTCGGAGAGCGGGCGGATCTTGTCGTAGTTGTGCCTCTCGGCAATGTCGCCACGAAAGGCAATCGTCACTTGCTCGCGCCGGGGGAAGTAGTCCTTGGCATATTTGTCCAGAGTGCGATCGGCAACCAGCGTGGCCATATCGGGCGAGGTGGCGGAAGAAGCGTTCATCGTGTCTCCTCAAGAGTGGACTCTTGTTTGTGTGCGGAATCTGAGCCGGTTTATGACGCAATTGTTGCATTTTGTTTCCGGTGGCGCCAGTGCCAATCTCCATGGCAGATGGCAGACCTCGTCCTGCATCAACTCCGGCCGGGCGGTCGCACGGCGGAACCGCCTTATGGCGCAGACAGCGGCAGCTGCAGACCTGTCTTGATGCGCTCCAGCGCGATCGAGGTGCTGTAGCGGCGAATGTTCTCGTCCCCTTCGAACAGGCGTTTGCAGATGGCCTGGTAATCATCCATGTCGGTTGCCGTGACGACCAGGATGTAGTCGGTTTCGCCCGTCACATAGAAGCACTGCTGCACAGCCGCTTCGTCGGCGATACGCGCCCTGAAGCCGCGCGACAGATCCGGCCTGTCGTTGACCAACTGCACGGTGATGACCGCAGTCAGCGTGCGGCCCACCTTGACGGGCTCCAGCACGGCCACATTGGCGGCAATCACCCCGGTTTCCTGCAATCGTTTGATGCGCCGCTGCACGGCTGGGGCCGAGAGGTTGATGTGCTCAGCAATCAGACGCTGCGGCATGAGGTTGTCACGCTGGAGCAGGGCAAGAATCGCGTGGTCAAAGGAGTCCAGGTCGGCAGCAGGCATGGTGTTGGATGGGTTGAGAGCGAAACTTGCAGATTCAGGGCTGAAAACGAGCAAATTTCGCGGGTGACATGCAATATCGTACCCACCTATGTCAAAAAACAGCTGGAATCATTGGTGGCCCGTGTTGGCCGTGTTGGGCTCGGTCACTGCACTCGGGCTGGGGACTTCGCTGGCCAAGCAGCTGTTTCCTTTGATTGGTGCCCAGGGTACATCGGCACTGCGAGTGGGTTTTGCCGCGTTGATTCTGGTGTGCGTCTGGCGGCCCTGGCGCTGGTCGCTCAACCGTCAGCAGGCACTGGCTCTGCTGGTTTTCGGCATGGCACTGGGCGGCATGAATCTGATGTTCTACATGGCGCTGCGCGATATTCCGTTTGGCCTGGCCGTGGCCATCGAGTTTTCAGGACCGCTGGCCGTGGCCATCTACTACTCACGCCGCGCGCTGGACTTTATCTGGCTGGCGCTGGCGGTTGTCGGCCTGGCCTTGATTCTTCCTCTGGGTGGCAGTGCTTCGGGCCTCAACCTGTCCCCGGTGGGTATTGCCTGCGCACTCGGAGCCGCCATCTGCTGGGCCTCCTACATCGTTCTGGGGCGCAGGCTGGGCCATATCCCCAGCGGCCAGGCCGTCTCCCTGGGCTTGCTGTGCGCGGCGTTGGTGGTGGTGCCGTTTGGTGTGGCCGAGGCTGGAGTCAAGTTGCTGACGCCGTCGATTCTGCTGTTCGGGCTGATGGTGGCGGCCATCTCCAGTGCCTTGCCTTACTCACTGGAAATGCTGGCTCTGCGCCGTCTGCCGCCTGCGACCTTCGGCATCGCGCTGGCGACCGAGCCGGCCATTGCAGCACTGATGGGCATGCTGCTGCTCAGCGAGAACCTGACGGCCACGCAGTGGACCGCCATTGCCTGCATCATGGCAGCGGCCATGGGCAGTGCCGTGACGCGCCCAGGTACCAAATCGCCTGCGGTGGATGCTTCGGCAGCCACTTCCGGATGAATACCCATGCTATGAAAAGAGATGCTGCTAGCGCTTGCTCATCAATGCTTTGCCGAAATATTTCTAGTGAATAACCCTTGGAGTTTGAGCGGCAAGCTCTGTTTTCTGTAGCTGCAATAGTTCGAAACGCTGCTTGTGCAGCGTTTTTTTGTTGCCACCCAGATTGCCTGTAAAGCGATGTTCCTATCAGTTTTTCGAGTCGTCGAAATCTTGAATGATGGCAGATAGATAGGGGGCTTTATTGCTTCCATGAGGACAGACTTCTATGCTCATTTCGAGTCATATTTTTTGACCGATTTTTGCGCTATCCGGTTTGCGGTTTTGGCTGTCGTGGCTACTGCGTATTTGTAGGAATCTCGGTCTATTCAAATTAGGAGCGAGGTGCTACAACGGACGCACACGGTAACGAATGCCTTGCAACTTTGCGGCACTGATTCGAGCCCTGGTGCCGCCACGGGAGGTCATATGGATGTCATCAGCAATTCCGCAGCACGCTACGTTCGCCTGCGTGAAGAAGAAATGTCGCTGGACGAGTACCTTAGCCTTTGCCAGCGTGATCCCATGGCCTACGCCGGAGCCTCACAGCGCATGCTGTCCGTCATCGGTGAACCCGAAATGGTGGATACCCGCAACGATCCCGTGCTGTCGCGTCTGTTTGCCAACAAGGTCATCCGCCGCTATCCCGCATTCTCTGAGTTCTACGGCATGGAAGATGCCATCGAGCAGGTGGTGAGCTTCTTTCGCCATGCGGCCCAGGGCCTGGAGGAACGCAAACAGATTCTCTATCTGCTGGGACCTGTGGGCGGCGGTAAAAGCTCGATTGCAGAGCGTCTCAAATACCTGATGCAAAAGGCACCGTTCTACGCGCTCAAAGGATCGCCTGTGAACGAGTCGCCACTGGGTTTGTTCGACCCCGCGGAAGACGGCCCGGTGCTGGAAGACGAGTTCGGCATTCCGCGTCGCAGTCTGCAGCATGTACTCTCGCCCTGGGCCGTGAAGCGGCTGGAGGAGTTCGGCGGAGACATTCGCCAGTTCCGAGTGGTCAAACGCTACCCCAGCATTCTCAAGCAGATAGGCATTGCCAAGACCGAGCCCGGCGATGAGAACAACCAGGATATTTCCAGCCTGGTGGGCAAGGTGGACATCCGCAAGCTGGAAAACTTTTCGCAGGACGACACCGACGCCTACAGCTACTCCGGCGGCCTGTGCCTGGCCAATCAGGGTCTGCTGGAGTTCGTGGAAATGTTCAAGGCTCCGATCAAGGTGCTGCACCCCTTGCTGACGGCCACGCAGGAAGGCAATTACAAGGGCACGGAAGGCTTTGGCGCGATTCCGTTTGACGGCGTGGTGCTGGCACACAGCAATGAAAGCGAATGGAAGGCGTTTCGCAACAACCGCAACAACGAGGCGTTTCTCGATCGTATCTACATTGTCAAGGTGCCTTACTGCCTGCGTGTGAGCGAGGAAGTTCGCATCTACGAGAAGCTGATCCGGGAGTCTTCGCTGGCCAACGCCATCTGCGCGCCTGGCACGCTCAAGATGATGGCGCAGTTCTCCGTGCTCACGCGCCTCAAGGAGCCAGAGAACTCCAGCATCTTCAGCAAGATGCAGGTCTATGATGGCGAAAGTCTCAAGGACACTGATCCGCGCGCCAAGAGCTATCAGGAATACCGTGACTACGCGGGCGTGGACGAGGGCATGGAAGGCATCTCCACCCGCTTTGCCTTCAAGATACTGGCCAAGGTCTTCAATTACGACAGCACCGAAGTGGCGGCCAATCCCGTGCACCTGATGTATGTGCTGGAACGGCAGATTGAGCGCGAGCAATTTCCGGCCGAACTGGAGACCAAGTACATAGGCTTCATCAAGGAATATCTGTCCCAGCGCTATGCCGAGTTCATCGGCAAGGAAATCCAGACTGCCTATCTGGAGAGCTATAGCGAGTACGGTCAGAATATCTTTGACCGCTACGTCACCTACGCCGATTACTGGATTCAGGACAGCGAATACCGAGATACCGATACCGGCGAGGTGTTTGATCGCAATGCGCTCAATGCCGAGCTGGAGAAGGTGGAAAAGCCGGCCGGCATTGCGAACCCCAAGGACTTCCGCAACGAGATCGTCAACTTCGTGCTGCGGGCCAGGGCCAACAATCAGGGCAAGAACCCCAGCTGGACCAGTTACGAGAAGCTGCGCGTGGTGATCGAGAAGAAGATGTTCTCCAACACCGAGGAGTTGTTGCCGGTCATCAGCTTCAACGCCAAGGCCAGTGCCGAAGATGCGCGCAAGCATGAGGACTTCGTCACTCGCATGGAAGCCAAAGGCTATACGCCCAAACAGGTGCGTCTGCTTTGCGAGTGGTATCTGCGCGTGCGCAAGAGCAGCTGACAGCGGTGTCGGTGGCCCGGCGCGGCCACCGACAGGACGGTTGAGTTGAGAACAGCCCCTGGAGATGGGAGCACAGATGGCACTGCATATCATCGACCGCAGGCTCGCAGGCAAGAATAAATCGGTGGGCAACCGCGAGCGGTTTGTGCGGCGTTTCAAAGAGCAGATCGCGGAGGCGGTGCGCAAAGCCGTGTCTGCGCGCGACATCCGCCATATCGATCAGGCGGAAAGCATCACCATTCCGAAAAAAGACATTCAGGAGCCGGTCTTCAGGCATGGTCAGGGTGGTATCCGCGATATGGTGCTGCCCGGCAATCGCGAGCATGTGCGCGGTGATCGCATTGCCCGCCCGCCTGGTGGGGGCGGCGGTTCGGGGTCGCAGGCCAGCGATAGCGGTGAGGGGCAGGATGACTTCACTTTCACCTTGACCAAGGAAGAGTTCATGGAGCTTTTCTTTGAAGATCTGGCGCTGCCGCGCCTGCTGCGCAACCACATCGGCAATACCTTGCAATACAAGACAAGGCGCGCCGGCTACAGCCATGACGGCACGCCCAGCAATCTGGCGCTGGTGCGCACCATGCGCGGCGCCCTGGGGCGGCGCATTGCGCTGACCAAAGCTCCGCACCGTGAGCTCAAGGTACTGGAAGAACAGCTTGAAGCTCTGCTGGCGCAGGACGACGGCACCAGTGAGTCAGTAGCCGAGTTGCAACGCCGTATCGATACCTTGCGTGAGCGCATCGGTGCAGTGCCTTTCCTGGAGCAACTGGATCTGCGCTTTCGCAATCGCAGCAAGGTGCCCGTGCCCAGCAGCCAGGCCGTGATGTTCTGCGTGATGGACGTGTCCGGCTCCATGGATCAGGAGCGAAAGGAGCTGGCCAAGCGCTTTTTCATCCTGCTGTATCTGTTTCTCACAAGGCATTACGACAAGATCGAGATTGTTTTCATCCGCCACCACACCCAGGCCGCAGAAGTCAGCGAAGACGAGTTCTTTCACTCCACGGAAAGCGGCGGCACGGTAGTCAGCAGCGCGCTGGTCCTGCTCGAACAGATCATCAGGGCCCGCTACCCGGTCAACGACTGGAATATCTATGTCGCCCAGGCCAGCGATGGCGACAACTTCAGCGACGACGGCGGCAAATGCCACAGCCTTCTGGCCGAAAGAATATTGCCGCTGGTGCGCTACTACGCTTACCTGCAAGTGGTGCTCGAGGAGCAGAGTCTCTGGGAAGAGTACAGCCGCCTGCTGTCGCTGTTCCCCCATTTCGCCATGCGCAAGGTATCGGCAGCCAACGAGATCTACCCGGTGTTCCGCGATCTCTTCAAGAAGGATGGGGTATCGATATGAACCTCAATCTCTATCCCGTGCTGGATCTCAGCGCCAGCAGAAAGGCCGGAAATTCGCATGCCCAGGGGGAGCCGCGCTTTCGCGATGTGCCGCAGGCACCTTTGATGGCGTCCCAGCGACCGGCGTCTCCCTTGCCCGACCCCAGCGACTGGACTTTCGAGCTGATCGAACAGTATCACGCGGCGATTGCGGCCACGGCTGAGCGCTACGGTCTGGATACCTATCCGAATCAACTGGAGATCATCACGGCCGAGCAGATGATGGATGCATATTCCAGCGTGGGCATGCCGGTCAACTACCGGCACTGGAGCTATGGCAAGGAGTTTCTGGCCACGGAGCGCCGCTACCGACGAGGCCATATGGGACTGGCCTATGAGATCGTCATCAATGCCAACCCTTGCATCAGCTATCTGATGGAGGAGAACAGCACGGCCATGCAGGCCCTGGTGATTGCGCATGCGGCCTATGGGCACAACAGCTTTTTCAAGAACAATTATCTGTTTCGCATGTGGTCCGACGCGGGCAGCATCATCGACTATCTCGTCTATGCGCGCGACTATGTGGCGCAATGCGAGGAACGCTATGGCTTCGACACCGTGGAGCAGTTGCTGGATTCCTGCCATGCGTTGTCGAACTTTGGTGTGGACCGCTATTGCCGTCCCTCGCATAAAAGCCTGTCGCGAGAGCGCGCCGAGAGAGAGGCGCGTGAAGCCTATGTGCAGCAACAGGTCAATGTGCTGTGGCGCACGCTTCCAGCCCGAAGGGACAAGGACAAGGACAGCACGACGCAAGGCAGCGAGCGCTTTCCCCGAGAGCCCGAAGAGAACATCCTCTATTTCATCGAGAAGAACGCTCCCTTGCTCGAACCCTGGCAACGAGAGATCGTGCGCATCGTGCGCAAGATCGCCCAGTATTTCTATCCGCAGCGCCAGACTCAGGTGATGAACGAGGGCTGGGCCACCTTCTGGCATTACACATTGCTCAACACTCTGTATGACGAGGGTTGGCTGACCGACGGCGTGATGCTGGAGTGGCTGTCATCGCATACCAATGTGATCTACCAGCCGCCCGCTGGCCACCGGGCCTTCAGCGGCATCAATCCTTATGCGCTGGGCTTTGCCATGTACCGTGATATTCGGCGGATCTGCGAAAAGCCGACCGAGGAAGATCGCCGCTGGTTTCCCGACATGGCCGGCACGCCCTGGCTGCCGGCGCTGCACCACGCCATGCGCAACTACAAGGACGAGAGCTTTGTCGGCCAGTTTCTGAGCCCGCACCTGATACGCGACATGCGTTTGTTCTCTCTGCACGATGACCCTGACGAACGTGATGTTCTGGTCAGTGCCATCCACGACGAAGATGGCTACCGCACGCTGCGCCAGTTGCTGTCTCAGCAATACGACCTGGGGACGCGCGAACCCAATATTCAGGCCTGGAGCGTGAATCTGCGCGGCGACCGCAGTCTTACTCTGCGGCATACCCAGTACCAGGGCAGGCCACTGGCAGAAGATGCACAGGAGGTGCTCAAGCATGTGGCTCGCCTGTGGGGATTTGGCGTGCATCTGGAAAGCGTCAACGGCGATGGCGAGACACCGGTTTTGCGGCACTCGGTGCCTGCACCCTCGCATTGAGAAATCTCAATTGGAAGTTGCCTGAAGCCCTTGCCTGTAAAGCGCTATAAGCTATCAAACAAAAAGAAAAAGCGCTGCAGAAGCAGCGCTTTTTGCTGGGTCAGGTCGTCAAGTGTGGCCTGCGGCCGGTTCTGTCCGGCCCCGGGGCCACAGCGGGAGCCTGTGCCCGTACCCTTCACAACGCGGCAGTCTCTCCTGTCGAGGAGGGGCACGCCAACGTTTCTAAGGCCTTTGCGAATCAGAACGCGGGAACCACGGCGCCCTTGTACTTTTCCTGAATGAACTTCTTGGTGTCTGCAGAGTGCAGAGCGCTCATCAGCTTGGCAATGTCGGCGCCGTTGGCGCGATCCTTGCGGGCCACCACGATATTGGTGTAGGGCGAATCGGCACCTTCGATGAACAGCGCATCCTTGGTGGGGTTGAGCTTGGCTTCGATTGCGTAGTTGGTGTTGATCAGGGCCAGGTCGACATCAGCCAGGGCGCGGGGCAGCAAAGGCGCTTCCAGTTCCTTGAACTTCAGCTTCTTGGGGTTCTTGACGACGTCCAGAGCAGTGGGGGTCAGGCTCTTGGGATCCTTGAGCTCGATCAGACCATGCTTGGCCAGCAGAATCAGTGCACGGCCGCCGTTGGAGGGGTCGTTGGGAATGGCCACGGTAGCGCCATTCTTCAGATCCTTGATGTTCTTGATCTTGCTGGAGTAGGCACCGAAGGGCTCCACATGAACCTTGCCGTTGGGTACGGCCACCAGCGAGGTCTTGCGGTCCTTGTTGTAGCTGTCCAGATAGGGCTGGTGCTGGAAGAAGTTGGCATCCAGCTGCTTGTCTTCCACGGCAGCATTGGGCTGCACGTAGTCGCTGAACTCCTTGATTTCCAGATCGATGCCCTGAGCCTTCAGTGCGGGCTTGATGTGATTGAGGATTTCGGCGTGAGGAACGGCCGTGGCGCCCACCTTGAGCACGTCAGCAGCCTGGGCCGACAGCGCCAGAGTGGCAATAGCGATAGCAGAGAGAGCTTTCTTCAACATTGGTTCTGACCTTCTTCAGCAAGTTGCAATAAATTCCGGGCCTCATCTGGACCGCAGCGAACTAAGGTGCATAGTCTAGTGCCGTGTACCGACGTCTGCAGGACATTTTTCTTATTTGGTTATAAGAGCGTCGTTTTTTATACAAAATCTGATCCCGATTGACTGCCATGAATCCCGAAATGCTGGAGCGCCTGGTGCGCGTGCCTATGCCTTATGGCAAGTACAAGGGCCGTTTGATTGCCGATCTGCCCGGCAACTACCTCAACTGGTTTGCCCGCGAGGGCTTTCCCAAAGGCGAGATCGGTCAGTTGCTGGCCTTGATGCAGGAGCTTGACCACAACGGACTCAGCGGTTTGCTGGAGCCCATTCGCAAGGCGGCAGGGCTGCCGCCAAGAGCACAGGAATAGGCAAGAGAGAGGGCTGGCTGCGGTCGGCCAGATGAAATATGAGACAGGCGGGCCCGCAAAAGCCCTGGCAGCTTGCCTTTGGCCGGAAGCAGGTGGCTGGCCCTTGGGCTTGGCTGACTGCGGCCAGGCCGCGAGTCTCCAAAATACCCTGCTTTGGTCCTGAAGGCGTTGTCGATCCTAGGCTCTGGACATATGCAGATACAGCTGGTCGCAGGGGGCGGCCTCAAGCCTCGGAGTCCTGCGAGAGGTCTGAATGCTGAACAATGCGTCCCTTGCCTGCATGTTTGGCCGAGTACATGGCCTCGTCCGCACTCTGCATCAGGTTGGCCGAGGAACTACCTGCGGTGCTGATGGAGATACCTATGCTGCTGCCGACTTGCACCATCGCTCCACCATTCAGTGCAATGGGCTGGCGCACGGCTTCCATGCAGCGCTTCATGACAGACATGGCCTCACCGGGAGTGTGCAAGCCCGATAGCAGCACCACGAACTCATCGCCGCCCAGACGGGCAACGCAGTCGCCGGCACGGGCCTGGGCCGTCAGTCGGGCAGCTACCACACGTAAAACCTCATCGCCTGCGTCGTGACCCTGGGTATCGTTGACCTGTTTGAAACCATCCAGGTCCATGAAGCACACGGCAAGCATCTGGCCGTCTGCCAGCTCCTGGTTCAGCGTTTCCTCAAGTGCTCGGCGGTTCGCCAGACCCGTCAGAGCGTCGTGGTTGGCAAGGTGATTGGCGGCTTGTTCGCCTCGTTTGAGGGCGTCGATGTCTACCAGAATCCACAGCGACTCTTCGGCATTCAGCAGTGTGCCGGATGCATCCACCCACAAAAGCTTGCCCTCGGCATTCTGCACCTGGAACTGAGCGTGAAATTTGCCCCGAGCCAGCAAAGAACCATAGGCTTTTTCACCGATACGCCTGTAGGAGGCTTCGTCCGGGTAAAGCATGCGCGTGGATGCGCCCTGCAGTGCAGCTGCTGGCTGCTTGAGCAGACGGCGCATGGCGGGGTTGGTCCAGACGATCTTGCGCTCGCGCAGGCGAGCCATGCCGATCAGGTCGTTGTTGATGACCAGCTCCTGCTCTTTGCGGATGCGGCGTTCACGCTGCTGCAGCCGGTACAGGGCTACCGAACCCAAAGCAATCAGGGCAATGCACAAGCCGGCGAGACCCCATGCACGCCAGGCGGAGGCGCGCCACATGGCCATATAGGCTTCCGTACCCAGCCCGGTAAACACCGTCAAAGGATATCCGGGCAGCCGATGGTAGGCCGTGATGCGCTCCACGCCATCGATCAGGGTCGGTGTGATGTACCAGCCTTCCTCGCTGTTGCGGCTGATGGCCTGGTGATATTCGGACGAGACAGCGGCCTTGCCGATACCTGCGTCGGCATCCTGGCTTGCAGCCGGATAGCGCGCTACCAGCAGTGCCTGATCGGTGCGCAATGCCATGGCGCTGCTGGCGCCGAACGACTGGCGCTGGAATAGCTGGTGAAAATGTTCGGCCGCGACAATGGCATAGACGATGCCCTGGAACTGGCCGCCCTCGGCCTGAAGACGCCTTGCCAGCACGATAGACCATTTTCCGAAGGAGTGGCTGATCAGAGGCTCGGACACCACCATTCGGTCCGTTTCTCGGGCTTGAGCGAAATAGGCGCGTTCCGCCACTGAAAACGGCACATCAATTTCGCTGGGAGTGATGAGTACCTCGCCAGCACTGTCTGTAATGCGCAGGGCGGTGACAAAAGGAATCAGGGCACGTTGTTCCTGAAGCATTTCGTACAAGGCAAAGTTGGCAGCGGAAAGTCCGTCAAGGCTGCGCGCTCGGTAACGACTGGCGATCGATGACAGAGCGTTGTCCACCAGTCGCACCTCTGCAGCCAGCTCCAAGCTCAGGCTGCGCGCTTGGTGCCTGGTGACGGCTACTCCCAGGTCCATGTCCGCGCGGTAATTGGCATGCACGCCAAGCCACGTGGCAAAGCACAGCAAGGCCGCTACCAGCAGGTTGCCGAGCACGATGCGATGCAAAAGCTTGTGAGAGCGAAAGCTTGTCATCTTGATTCTTGAGGTCCTTGAATACCAACCTGGGTCGGAAACGGCTCGGTTCCGGACATTTGCATCAACCACCTGCCGAGTAAAGCATCGCAGAGCTCAACAGCGCAATAGTCTTGCAATCATCCAACAGGTGTCGGGAGGTGGCTGCGAGCATTCGCCCGAGAGGGGCGCCGCCTGCGCGAATGGCCAGAAGTGGAGCTCCAGACTCCGATATATTCTTGGTGTGTGATTGTGCAGGGCCGAGCCCTTTCTGAAGCGCGGCGCGATAACTTGGCTTGCCGGGGTGTGATAACTGCACTGATTCAGCGTTTCAACTGAAGCAAACGAATTTCAAACATAGGACCGGCCAGCAAGCTTGTCCCTTAAGCTATCTCTCCAGCTTCACGCCACAGCTGCTCTATTCGTGGCCCCAGGATTCCCATCAGACTGCTATCGAATGGCCAACTTGAGCCGAGAGAAAAGCTGGCTGCTTGAAGCTGGTTCTGAATATTTCCGAGAGGAATGGTTATTTCTTCTTGCAGGTGCCGGTGACGAGTCTTGAGATCCTTCTTGCCTTCAAAATGAAATGAGTACCTTGACCAGGTGTGCTCCTTTTCTAGGGCCAGGATCTCTTCTACGACCAAATGAAGAGGTGCAGGAACAGTGCCTAGCTGTAGCGCTCTAGACATTTCAACCAGGTCTTCAAGCAGCTTGCGAAGGTCATGCGATCTCTCCGAGTGTCTGATGTGGTCTTCAGTTGGAAATACGGAAGACGTCGGGTGACCTAGCTTCTTTTGATAGCTCTGAACCTCAATACCAAGCTGCAATGGAGCCTTAATCATCAGTTCCGCAGCATGGCGCTGAAGGAAAAAGATCGGTATTCCATGATGATCCAATCGGTTGTCACTCTGAGCAGCCCTCAAAAGAGTATTGGCTGCAAGCAGGTAGGACTGAGCATAGTCCGGGCTGCGAAAGCCTCCAATCCGTGCAATAACAGCAGCCTGGTCACTCTTTGCTTGCTCAGGTGATTTACCCCAGGTCAGGACACCAGCAGGTTCATCTGGGCCAGGAAGATAGATCGCCTCAGGAAATTGCGCCATGGGTACTCCTTAGAACAAGTCCGCAGGCTCTACCTCTCTGTTTTAACTATAGATGACCAGGTCGCCCGTCTTTTTATCGGGTCACCGTCCACTCCTGAGCTTGAAGGCTGTTCTTGCCATTGAGCTGGCTGTCTAACACCACCCGCAATGACGTGAAGGGGCCGCCGTTGGCCGCTTCATCGGCTGCACTGTAGAGCTGGCTGGTGCCGGTGATGCTGGACCACATCAAGGCTCGTGGCCCGCAGAACCTCGACCAGCTGCGCCCGGTGACGGGCGAACTGATTCGTCTGCACCAGGAGCTGACCGAGTTCAAGAAGGACACGCTGGGCGAAGTAGCCGACCTGGTCAAGATCGCAGGCGAGCGCTATGACGTGATTCTGGGCGGCAAGAAGGGCAATGTGTCCATCAGCAGCTATGACGGAAAGTACAAGGTGCAGCGCTCGATCGCAGAGCCGGCAATCTCCTGCGTTCCATATGCGCTGCACATTCTGAGCGCAAAAGCCTGGGTGAAATGATGACGTTGAGAATGATTCCTATTTATATAGCTATGATCCAGCTCTATGGATATGACAGCCTCCTTCACCCGCGCGCTGCTCTCGGGCTTCGAGCGGGCCTATGCGGACCTGTTGCGCGCCGCCACGCGAAGCACGGGCTGCCGCGAGGAGGCCGGCGATGCCGTGCACGACGCCTGGCTGAGGCTGGCCGAGCATGCGCAGGCTGCTCAGGCTGAACAGGCCGGGCCCGCCGACAGCAGCGGCGCTGCCCCGGGGCCGCGCGATGCGACCGCCTATCTGGCCGTCATGGCGCAGAACATGGTCCTGGATGCGCACCGCCGCCGCCAGCGCCATGGGCGCTACCTGGACGCCGAGGCCGTGCGCGAGCAAATGGCTCCCAGCCATGCGCCCGACGTGGCCGAGTCCGTCATGTACCGTCAGGCGCTGTCGGCGCTGGAAGCCGCACTGGCCGCACTGCCCGAGCGCAGCCGCAAGGCCTTTGTGGCTCACCGCGTGCATGGCGTGCGCCAGGCAGAGATCGCGGCGCGCCTGGGCGTGTCGCTGAACACGGTGGAGCGTGACCTGATCCAGGCGAATGCCTGCATCGAGGATGCGCTGCATCGCTGGCGCGGCAGCAGCCCGGCCGACGCGCAGCGTGCGGGCCATGGGGGGCGGCGCCGCAGCCTGGGCACCTTGCTGGGACTGGCGGGTGTGGGGCTGGGCGGCGCTGCCGCCTGGCAGCAGTGGCTGCTGTACCACCAGACCCATGTGCAGTGGCAGGCCAGCTGGAGCAGCGCACGCGGCCAGCAGGTGCGCCATGGCTTGCCCGACGGCTCGAGCCTGCTGCTGGATGCGGCCAGCAGTGCCCGGGTGCAGTATTTCTCGGTGCGGCGCGTGGTCACGCTCGCCCAGGGGGCGGCCTTCTTCGAGGTGGCCCGCGACGAGCAGAGGCCTTTCATGGTCGAGGCCGCTGGCGTGCGGGTGACCGTGCTGGGCACGCGCTTTGGCGTGGACATCGAGGAGGGCGGCCAGAGCGGACAGCGGGTTTCCGTGCAGGTGGCTTCCGGCCGGGTGCAGGTGCAGACGCTTGGCGCGGATGCCCGGTCCTGGCAGACGCATGAGCTGGGCGCGGGCCAGGGGCTGCGCCTGGAGAGAGGCGCAGCGGTGCGCACGCAGGCTGCATCCGGGGATGCGGCGGCCTGGCGCCATGGCGAGCTGGTGTTTGCCGACACCACGTTGGGCGAGGCGCTGCAGCGGCTGGGGCGCTATGCGTCTTTTGAGCTGCAGGCTACCCCCGAGGCCGCGCGCCTTCCTTTGAGCGGGCGCGTGCGCATCGCCCAGGCCCATGCATGGGTCAGGGCCTTGCCGCGGGCCTTGCCCGTACAGGTGCGCCAGCAGCCCGGCGGCGGCCTGCTGCTGGCACTGGCTCCGTGAGCGGCTCCGCAACTGGTGCGGTGAACGGGCCAGGTTTTTTTCAGGGTGTTTGCCGTGCCATACGTCAAGACAGTGATCTCCGGGTATTGACCTCATCACTGACTCAAGGACGACTTGTATGCATCCGCTTCTCCCCCATTTCCGTCTCCATCCATTGGCCCGCGCCGCCATCTGCCTGGGTCTGGCCATGCCGCTGCAGGCCGCCTGGGCCCAGGCGCCAGCGCAGGCCGTGCCTTTTGACATCGCGGCCCAGCCGCTGGGCGGTGCGCTGCACGAGCTGGCGCGCCAGGCCGGCCTGCAGCTGGCTCTCGATCTGGCGCTGGTGCAGGGCCGGCAGGCGCCCGCAGTACAAGGCCACCGCGATGTGGGCGCGGCACTGGAGTCGCTGCTGCGCGGCAGCGGCCTGCAAGGGCATGTGGAGCAGGGCATGCTCACCGTACAGCTCGTGCCAGCGGCCACGGGCACGGAGCCGTCCACGCTGGCCGAGGTGAAGGTGGTGGCCAACCAGCTTGGCGAGATCACAGAAGGCTCGGGTCTGTACACGCCGGGGGCCATTGCCACAGCCACGCGGCTGGTGCTGACGCCGCGGGAGACGCCGCAGTCGGTGAGCGTGGTCACGCGCCAGAAGATGGACGACTTCCAGCTCAACTCCATTGACGAGGTGATGGAGCACACGCCCGGGGTGAGCGTGGTCACCTACGACAGCGAGCGCACGGTCTATTACGCGCGCGGTTTTGCCATCAACAATTTCCAGTACGACGGCATTCCCATGCTGCGCGACTCGGGCTATTCGGCGGGCAACACGCTCAGCGACACCTCCATCTACGACCGCGTCGAGGTGCTCAAGGGCGCCACCGGCCTGCTCACGGGCAGTGGCGACCCGGGCGCCACCATCAATCTGGTGCGCAAGAAGCCCACGCGCGAGTTCCAGGGTCATGCGACGCTGGGCGCGGGAAGCTGGGGCAGCTACCGAGGAGAGCTGGACCTGAGCGGCGCGCTCAACGAGGCGGGCAGCGTGCGCGGCCGGGTCATGGCGGCGCGCCAGGGCCGGCACACGCAGCTGGACCATTACAGCCGCGATGCCTCGGTGTTCTACGGCATCCTAGAAGCCGACCTGGGGCCGCGCACGCTGCTGACCCTGGGCGCGGACTTCCAGGACAACAAGCCCAGGGGCTCGACCTGGGGCGGCATACCGCTGCTCAATGCCAACGGGGACTTCAACGACATGCCGCGCTCGTTCAACAACGGTGCGCGCTGGAGCCGCTGGGAGCAGTACACCCGTACCGCCTTCGCCACGCTGGAGCACAGTTTCGACAGCGGCTGGGTGGCCAAGCTGCAGCTGAACCGGCAGATCAACGGCTATGACGCCAACCTGGGCTCGGCGGCTGCGGGCTTTCCCAATCCCGCCGACGGCTCGGGCGTCAGCATGTGGGCGGGGCAGTACATAGGCCGCACCACCAGCAATGCGGCCGATTTCTATGTCAGCGGCCCGTTCCGGCTGGGCGGGCGCGAGCATGAACTGGTGCTGGGCGGCAGCCTGACCAATCGACACTGGAAGAACCGCGGCTGGTGGGATACCGGCAGCTACGACAAGACGGTGGACAACTACTACCTCTGGAGAGGTGATGTGGCCGCTCCGGCCTGGGGAGCGATGCCGGATTTCACCAACGACGAGACCACGCGTGAGCGCGGCCTGTATGCGACCGCACGCTGGAATCTGCGCGACGATCTGAAGCTGATCACTGGTGGGCGCTGGTCCAATTACACCAACCGCGCCGAGCAGATGAGGGAGTCGGGCGTGTTCGTGCCCTATGTGGGGGCCGTGTACGACTTCGACGACACCTATTCGGCCTATGCCAGCTATTCGGGCATCTTCAAGCCTCAGTCCGCCCAGGACGAACAGGGGCACACGCTGGCACCGCTGCAGGGCAAGAACTACGAGCTGGGCGTCAAGGCCGCCTTCCTGGACGGCAAGCTCAATGCCTCGGCCGCGGTGTTCCAGCTGGAGCAGGACAACTACGCCCTGGAAACCGGCGGCGTGACCCCCACGGGCGCCACGGCCTACCGTGCGGTTCAGGGCGTGAAGACGCGCGGCTACGAGTTCGAGGTCTCGGGCCAGCTCACCCCGGCCTGGCAGCTGCAGGCGGGCTTTTCGCACGGTGTGGCGCGACAGCAGAGCGAACGCGTGTCCACGCTCACGCCAGTCAACCAGTTCAGCTTCTACAGCAGCTACCGGCTGGGCGGCAGCCTCAGCGGCCTGACCTTGGGCGGCGGCGCGCGCTGGCAGGACAAGACCTGGGGCGACATCTCCACGCCCGCCGGCGGCACCGCCACACATACCGTCAAGGGCTACTGGATCGTGGATGCCATGGCTCGCTACGAGTTCAGCAAGCAGCTGTCGGCGTCGCTGTCCGTCAAGAACCTACTGGACAAGCGCTACTACACCATCTTCAACTGGTACAACACCTACACATGGGGGGCTCCGCGCAGCGTCAGCGTGAGCATGACCTACAAGTTCTGAGCCTTGGGACTGGCCGCTCCGGCGCATGGCGCCGGGCACCTGCTGCATCGCGGGGTGACCCTTTTGGGGTTTTCGTTTGTCATACAGGAAGAGAGGGCGCATGCGCCCGCTCCATCCCAGGAAAACCCGATAGCTACCCAGGTCACCATCCCGATCCTCCTTTCATGATTCCATCCAACGCCGCCCCTGCGGGCGCTTACCTTCTTTCACGGCTGCAGGCGGCCGTTGCCGGCGGCTATCTGCTGGCTAGCGCCCTGGCCGTATTTCTTGCCACAGTCTTGCCTGCATCGCGTGCCGAGGCGGTGCTGGCCGGCATGCAGTGGAGTTTTGCGCTGCATGTGCTGGCCGTGATCTGGCCGTTTTCGCCGGTGTCGCACGGCCGGGTGTGGCTGGGCCTGCTGCTGCTGGCTGCATTCTTGGTGCGGCGGCTCTGGCTTGGGTCTGGCGCGTGTGACAAGGATCTGGCGGCCCATCATCGCCAGGTGCCGAGCGGATGACGCTTGATGCGTGCGTGTCCTTCGGTGTCCTGCCGAGCTTCGCGTAATCGGCAGGGGCCGTGTGCCAGCCTCATGGGTCCACAGGCCTGGGCATGCCCTGCTGCCGTGTATGGTCTGCGTTGCAGACCTTGTCTGTTGCCAGGAATGCACCGTAGCTGGCAGCTTACGGTGGCTGGAAACACCCGGAGGCTCGCAAAAAGGAATGAAAAAAGGGATGCAGAGCGCATCCCTTTTCGAATGAGGTCGGCAGGTCTGAATTCCTGGCCGGCCTGTATTGAAGCCCGGTTGCGGGCTGATGATTACTTGGCGGCCGCGCGTGCGGCTTCCGCCTTGGCCTTGGCTTCGTCCAGCTTCTTTTGCAGAGCGGCGGCTTCCGCTTCAGCCTTCTTGGCCTCTTCTTCCTTGGCCTTCTTGGCTTCGGCTTCCTTGTCGCCGCCACCCATGGCGCCGGCAATGGCATTGCCAGCCATGGTGCCGGCTACGGCGCCGACAGCTGCGCCGGCCATGGTGCCCATCATGCCGGAGCCACGAGCAGCAGGAGCCGCTGCAGCTGCGGGAGCAGCCGCAGGAGCTGCCGCTGCGGCGGGGGCTGCGGGTGTGGCAGGCGCAGCAGCCTTGGGCGCGGCGGCCGCAGGAGCTACGGGTGCGGGCTGAGCGGGCGCCTTGCTGCCGATGCTGGCAGGGCGAACGGACTTGCTGCTGCCCATGCGCTTGGCCTGAGCCAGGGAAGGCACGGTCAGCGATGCGATGGCGATGGCAATCACGGAGGCAGCAGCACGGTACGAAGTCTTCACGAAATGGTTTCCAGTCATGGTTGTCATAGATGGCCGCCTGCTTCTCAAGGGTGCAGGCAACCAGCGAGCCTTGCGACGCTTGTCGCATCAGGTTTGCTTGCTATGGTATTTAAAGTCAATGGTTGGATTTTCAAGGTGCTGAACTGAAACTGTCCGTAAAAGGACAGGGCTCAGAGCCTGGCGGCCGGATGTTGTGTGATGTATGAGGCCGCACGCTATTGTAGGAACACTCTGCATGCGCAAAAGTTCCAGCAGTCTTCAATGCAGGGAAATAGTCATGAAGTGCCCTGCAGCGCTTGGTGCGTGAGCGGGGCATGCTATCGAATCGGAGGAAGACTGGTTTAGCGCTTCTGGTGCAACTGCACCCAGTCGAGAAAGCGTGTCATGTACTTGACGAGGAAGTCATGGCTGCCCTGGCCGATCTTGCCGTCGGCGTCAAGCAGCGTGTCGGACCAGCGCACAAAGCCCTCGGGCTGGGGCAGGGTGGGCATGTCCAGCGACACCAGCACATTGCGCAGGTGCTGCTGGGCCATGGCCGTGGCGGCTGCGCCGGGCGAGCTGCCGATCACGGCGGCCGGCAGTCCTGCCCAGACGGACTGGCCATAGGGACGGCTCAGGCCATCGAGCACGTTCTTGAGCGATGCGGGGATGGAGCGGTTGTATTCGGGCGTCACGAACAGAACGCCGTTGCAGGTGCGAATCAGGGGCTTGAGGTCGTCGAAGGGCTTGAAATCGGGGGTGTTGTCGAAGTCGCGGTTGTAGACCGGCAGGCGGCTGATATCGATGAATTCGAAATCGGCCTTGTCCTGCATGAGTGCGGCCAGGCCCTGGCCGAGTTGGCGGTTGATGGACTGCTTGCTGAGGCTGCCCACGATGACGGCGATTTTGAGTTGGCTCATGCTCTGACCTTTCGACCGGGTTGAGGAAGATGCATGGCACTTTAGCAAAGCCGCAGAGAAATGCCGCGCCTCAGCGCACGCAAAAAAGCCGCAGTCCCCGGGAGCAGGGACAGCGGCTTGATGCTGGGCGAATCTGTCTCAGACTAGCGGAGCACTTCCAGCAGGCGATCCAGGCCGCCTTCGTTGATGGCGACCTTGGCCTCGTTGCGCACGCGCGGCTTGGCGTGGAAGGCCACAGACAGACCGGCCGCCTGCATCATGGGAATGTCGTTGCTGCCATCGCCCACGGCAATGCACTGGCTGGCATCGATGCCGATCAGCGAAGCCACTTCCAGCAAGGTGCGGCGCTTTTCCGCACCGTCGCAGATATCGCCCCAGGCCTGCTCGACCAGGCCTCCGGTCAGTGCATCGTCCTTGATCTCCAGCACATTGGCGCGCACAAAGTCGATATCCAGCAGGCCGCGCACATGCTCGGCAAAGTAGGTGAAACCGCCCGAGACCAGCAGCACCTTCAGGCCCGCGGCCTTGGCGGCCCTGACCAGGGTTTCTGCGCCCGGCGAGAGTTTCAGGCGTTCGGCCAGAACGCGGGCCATGTCGGCCTCGGTCACTCCGACCAGCTTGCCTACGCGCTGGCGCAGGCTGTCCTTGAAGTCGGTGATTTCGCCGCGCATGGTGGCTTCTGTGATGGCTGCCACTTCGGCCTTCTTGCCCGTGGCGTCGGCGATCTCGTCGATGCACTCGATGGTGATCAGCGTCGAGTCCATATCAAAGGCGATGAGCTTGTAGTCCGCCAGCTTCTGGGGGGCGGTAAAGCCGCGGATCATCAGGCCGGGAGCGAATTCGGTGGCGTCGGTCATTGCGAGTCGTGCGAATGAGGGGGTAGCAGAAAGGGGAATGGCGGAGATCGGGTCTGCGCCATTCCTCAAGATGGCCGCCATTATCCGCTGTTGTGGCGGGCTTCGGCTGGCCATTCCCCTCTGAGTCTGCCTCTGGTGCAGCTTTGGGCGGCGCCTACTGCGGCTGAATGCCGGCGGCCTTGATCAGCTCGGCATGCAGTCTGATGTCCTGGGCCACGGTCTGCCTGAGCTGCTCTGGCGTCGATGGCGCGACTTCCATGCCGTTTTCACCCAGCTTGGTCTTGATCTCGCTGTCCAGGGCAACGCGCACGGCGCGGTTGAGCTTGTCGATCACGGGCTGCGGCGTCTTAGCCGGGGCGAACAGGCCGACCCAGGCCGAGAGATTGAGGTCGGCAAAACCGCCTTCCGCCATGGTCGGGGTGTTGGGCAGCATGGCCGCGCGCCTGGGCGCCATCAGAGCAAGGGCATGCAGTTTGCCGGCCTGGATATGGGGCAGGGCTTCGGGCAGGACGGCGAACAACATGTCCACATTGCCTGCCAGCGTATCGTTGACGGCTGGCGCACCGCCTTTGTAGGGCACGTGCAGCATCTTGGCCTGGGTGCGCGTCTCGAACATCAGCGCGGCCAGATGCTGGGGGCTGCCGTCGCCGGAGGAGGCAAAGGTCAGCTTGCCCGGTGCGGCCTTGGCTGCCGCCACCACGGCAGCCACGCTGGGGAATTTCTGTCTGTCCTTGACCACCAGCACCATGGGCTGGTTCACCAGCTTGCTGATGGGCGCGAAGTCGGCCTCGGGGTCATAGGGCAGGGATTTGAAAATGCTCTTGTTGGTGGTCAGGAATGAGGCCGGCGAGACCATCAGCGTATAGCCGTCCGGGGCAGAACGTGCCACGGCCGGCGTGCCGATCTGGCCCGAGGCACCGGCGCGGTTGTCCACCACAAAAGGCTGCTTGAGTTCGCTGGCCAGCTTTTGACTCACGACTCGGGCAATCATGTCGGCGCTGCCTCCAGCGGGCAGGGCGACTATGACCTTGACCGCGCGCTCGGGATAGACGTCCTGTGCCTGTGCCTGCGCCGTGGCGGCAAAGCCCGCCGCCAGCGCGCAGGCCAGTGCGGGGCGGGTCACGGCATGAGCGGCATGGCGAATATGGCTGTGAACAATGTTGCGAACGGGTTGGAGCAGCATGCGATCCCTCTTTCATCAAGATATGCACCGCCTTGGTGACGGCAGCGGTGCGGTAGCCCGATGATGAGCAAGCCTTGTGCCAAATGCCTTGGCGTTTAGCCGGATGGGAAAGATGCGGTTTGCGCAGTTGCCGGGAAAGTGGCAGAGCTGAAGTGGTAGAGCACGATGCGCCTCGACGGCCTCAGCTTTCAGGATTGCCTGGCGGCTGCAGATATATGGCATCCGACCAGGTGGCCACCCAGTGCGGGCGAAAGACTACGAATACCGCCGTCAGCATGCCGGTGGTCACGCCATCGGCCCAGGCCATGAGCCAGCGCGCCATGCGCGAGAGGTCTTCGTTGACATTGGGCAGCACATGGCCTGCCCATTGGCCGACCAGAGACGCGACAAAAAGACACAGAACTGTGCCCAAAAAACCGCGCAAAAGAATGAATACAAAAATGTTGTGCCAGCACCAGCGGCGCACTGCCACACCCCAGAGCATTGCCAGCGTGGCCGGCACCAGACCTTGCCAGACCACCATGCCAAGGGCTTCTTCCAGCCCCAAGGCAGGAGCCAGTGCAAAAGCTATGGCGCCAACCGAGAGCAGCACGGGAACTGCAAGCGGCCAGCCTATCAAAAGTACGACCAGCGGTGCACCAGACCAGCGCAGCTGCAGCGGCATCTGGTGCAGCGCAGGCAGCGCCCAGACCCAGGGCAGCAGCACCACAATGGCCAGCAGCGGTGTGGTCAGAGGCGACAGCACCGGGTCATGCATGCCGCTTGGGCTGGCCCGGCTGCCCAGCATGCGCCAGGGGCGGCAGAGCAGGGCCAGCAACAGGGCCAGCAGGGCGATGGCGGCTTCAAGAAACATGGCGGCTCGGAAATTCAGGTTCCGCCGCCATCTTGCACCGTCTGCATCGGACTGGGCTCAATAGCCCTGCTGGCTTTGTCAGCAGCCTTGTCAGGCATGAACAGCTGTTTCGCTCTTGAGCGGCTGGCCCAGGCTGCGCAGCACATCGCGCACCATCTGGGCACGGTCCTTGGGGTTCTCCAGCTCTTTTTCGATGCGCAGCTTTTCGTTGCCCGCCAGCTTGATGTGCTTGTTCTTCTGGATCAGGTGAATGATGTTCATGGGGTCGATCGGCGGCTGGGGCTTGAAGCTGATGTTGATCACGCCGGGGGCGGCATCGACCTTGACCACGCCATAGGGCTGGCTGAGCACGCGCAGGCGGTGCACGTCGATCAGGGTCTGCGCCTGGGGCGGCAGCTTGCCGAAACGGTCCACGATTTCCTCGAGCAGGGTATCGATCTGATCGGCCGTCTTGGCCGTGGCCAGCTTTTTGTAGAACGACAGGCGCAGATGCACGTCGCCGCAGTAGTCGTTGGGCAAAAGTGCGGGGGCGTGCAGATTGATATCGGTGGATGCCGACAGCGGCGAGAGCAGATCGGGCTCCTTGCCGGCTTTGAGGCTGCGCACAGCTTCGGACAGCATCTCGTTATAGAGCTGAAAGCCCACTTCCATCATATTGCCGCTCTGGTTTTCGCCCAGCACCTCGCCGGCGCCACGGATTTCCAGGTCATGCATGGCCAGATAGAAGCCCGAGCCCAGCTCCTCCATCTGCTGGATGGCCTCCAGCCGCTGCTGGGCCTGCTTGGTCAGGCCGTCCAGGTCCGGCACCATCAGATAGGCATAGGCCTGATGGTGGCTGCGTCCCACGCGGCCACGCAGCTGGTGCAACTGCGCCAGCCCGAATTTGTCGGCGCGGCTGATGAGAATGGTGTTGGCCGATGGCACGTCGATGCCGGTCTCGATGATGGTCGAGCACAGCAATATGTTGTAGCGCTGGGCCACGAAATCGCGCATCACACGCTCCAGCTCGCGCTCGGGCATCTGGCCGTGGGCCACGGCGATGCGTGCCTCGGGCAGGATTTCCTCCAGCTTTTGCTTGCGGTTCTCTATGGTCTCGACCTCGTTGTGCAGGAAGTAGATCTGTCCGCCCCGCTTGAGCTCGCGCAGCACGGCTTCGCGAATCACGCCCGTGCCCTCGTTGCGCACAAAGGTCTTGATGGCCAGACGCCGCTGCGGCGCCGTGGCAATCACGGACAGGTCGCGCAGCCCCTCCAGCGCCATGCCCATGGTGCGCGGAATCGGGGTGGCCGTCAGCGTCAGCACATCGACCTCGGCACGCATGGCCTTCATGGCCTCCTTGTGGCGTACGCCAAAGCGGTGTTCCTCGTCGATGATGAGCAGGCCCAGGTTCTTGAACTGCGTGGATTCGGACAGCAGCTTGTGCGTGCCGACCACGATATCCACCGTACCGTCCGAGATGCCCTTGATGGCCGCCGTGATCTCCTTGCCCGAGCGGAAGCGCGACACCTCGGCCACCTTGATCGGCCATTTGGAGAAGCGGTCCACCAGGGTCTGGTAATGCTGCTCGGCCAGAAGCGTGGTGGGGGCGAGGAAGGCGACCTGCTTGCCGCCCATGGCCGCCACAAAGGCCGCACGCAGCGCGACCTCGGTCTTGCCGAAGCCCACATCGCCACAGACCAGGCGGTCCATGGGCTGAGGGCTGATCATGTCCTGCACCACGGCGTGGATGGCGGCGCGCTGGTCGGCCGTTTCCTCGAAGCCGAAGTCGGCCACAAACTGCTCGTAGTCGGCCGTGGGGAAGCGGAAGGCATGGCCCTGGCGCGCGGCGCGGCGGGCATAGATATTGAGCAACTCGGCGGCCGAGTCGCGCACCTGCTCGGCGGCCTTGCGCTTGGCTTTTTCCCATTGCGTGCCGCCCAGCTTGTGCAGCGGCGCATCGTCGGGCGAGACGCCGGTGTAGCGGCTGATCAGGTGCAGCTGGCTGACGGGTACATAGAGCACGGCATCGGCCGCATATTCCAGATGCAGAAATTCCTGCAGCGCGGGCGTGCCGTCCGGGTTCTTCTGGCCCATGTCCATATTGATCAGCCCGCGATAGCGGCCTATGCCGTGGTCGGCATGAACGATGGGGTCGCCCACCTTGAGCTCGGACAGGTCCTTGATCAGGGCCTCCACATCGCTGACCTGCTCCTGGCGGCGGCGACGGCGGCCTGTGGGGCTGCTGGCAAACAGCTCGGTTTCGGTGACGAAGTCCAGGCCTTCCTCGACCCAGGCAAAGCCCGTCATCAGGCTGGAGGTGGCAATGCCGACCTTTTCCGTGGCATCGGCCTGGAACTCGGCCAGCGAATCGAACACGGGCGGGTTGACACCCGAGGCACGGAAAAAGTCGAGCAGGCTCTCGCGCCTGCCATCGGATTCGGCCAGAAGCAAGACCCGGCTTGCGCTGGATGCTATATGTTTTTGCAGCTTGGCCAGCGGGTCATCGGCTCCGCGCAGCACGGAAAGGTCTTCGAGCTTCTGGAAGATGGCGCTGTCGGCCACATCTTCGGTGCCCGGGCGCAAGGCCAGCTGGGCATGCTCCTTGCTGCGGGTATAGAACTGGTCGGCGCTGAGAAACAGCGTCTCGGGCGGCAGCGCCGGGTGGTCGGGGTCGCCCTGCACCAGGCGGTAGCGGTCCTTGGTATCCTGCCAGAAGCGCTGGAAGGCCGGCTCCAGATCCCCATGCAGCACCACGGTGGCCTCATCGCCCAGGTAGTCAAAGACCGTGGCCGTCTCGTCAAAGAACAGCGGCAGGTAGTACTCGATGCCGGCCGTGGCAATGCCGGCACCCATGTCTTTGTAGATGCGGCTGCGCGTGGGGTCGCCTTCTAGCAGCTCGCGCCAGCGGCTGCGGAACTTGGCGCGCGCCTCTTCGTCCATAGGGAATTCGCGGCCTGGCAGCAGGCGCACTTCGGGTACGGGGTAGAGGCTGCGTTGCGTGTCGGGGTCGAAAGTGCGGATGGAGTCGATCTCGTCGTCGAACAGATCCACGCGGTAAGGCTGGAGCGAGCCCATGGGGAACAGATCGATCAGGCCGCCGCGCACCGCGTATTCGCCATGGCTGACCACTTGGGACACATGCTGGTAGCCCGCCAGCGTGAGCTGGGCCTTGAGCTTGGCTTCGTCCAGCTTCTGGCCCTGCTTGAATTCAAAGGTATAGCCCGCCAGAAACGAGGGCGGGGCCAGGCGATAGAGGGCCGTGGTGGCGGGCACGATGACCACATCGGCGCCATGCTGCTTGTCGCGCTGGTTGATGCGCCACAGTGTGGCCAGGCGCTCGCTGATCAGATCCTGGTGCGGCGAGAAGCTGTCGTAGGGCAGGGTTTCCCAGTCGGGAAACAATGCACAGCGCAGCTCGGGGGCGAAGAAGGCCATCTCTTCCATGAGACGGTGGGCGTCGGCGGCATCGGCCGTGACGATGGCAGTGACCCGGCCGTCTTGCTTTTCGCGCTCGCCTAGCCTGGCCAGCAGCAGCGCGTCGGCGCTGCCAATTGGACGGGGCAGGTGAAAGCGTTTACCGGGGGTGAGCTTGGGCAGTTGCATGGTTTTTCACAGACGAGCGCAGGCAGCGGCGCGCAGGCGCGGGCTGGATGCAAAAAAAAACGGGGACAGATTGAAAGCGGGCGAGCCCGGCCATCAAAGGCAGGGCTCACAGCCCAATCAGCGCGGAGCTGATGGTTGGCGGCGCATTCACTCAAAATGGGGACACCTCAAGGCGATGCAAGCCGAAAGCAGGTCGTCGATGGATCTAACGGGCTTTCGGACGAAATGGTGATTTTAAAATACTGTGCATGACAGATCGGTTTTTCTCGCCTGAGTCCATGACGGACGACAAGGCAAACGCTGCGGCGGCTTCATCGCCTGCATCTGCGCCCCGCTGCTGGGGGCTGATTCCCTGCGCGGGCGTCGGTCTGCGCGCCATTGCCGCAGACTCCTCGGCCCCCGAGCTGCCCAAGCAATACCAGATGGTTGCCGGCCAGCCCATGGTCATGCACACGCTGGACGCCATGTTGGCGGTGCAGCGCATCCACCGTGTGCTGCTGGTGGTCTCTGCTTCCGATGGCTTCTGGCAGGAGCGCGCCACGGACGCCCGGCTCGGCATTGCTGCCTGTGGCGGAGCCACCCGTGCCGAGACCGTGAGCAACGGCCTGCAGGAGTTGCTGCGCATGGGAGCCAGCGCCGAGGACTGGGTGCTGGTGCATGACGCGGCGCGCTGTCTGGTCGCATCGGCGCAGGTCAATGCCTTGATCGATGCCTGCCTGCCCGATGCCGTGGGGGGGCTGCTGGCGCTGAAGCTGCCCGACACCCTCAAGCAGCAGGCCGCAGGCGCGGGTCCGGCGCGTGTGGCGCAGACGGTGGAGCGCAGCGACAAATGGCTGGCTCAGACGCCGCAGATGTTCCGTATCGCAGCCTTGCTGGCTGCGCTGCAGGCGGCGGGCGCTGCCGTGACCGATGAAGCCAGCGCCATGGAACTGGCCGGTCACTCACCGAGACTGGTGCCGGGCGGTGCGCAGAACTTCAAGGTGACCTATCCCGACGACTTCGCGCTGGCCGAGGCCGTGCTGCTGCAGCGCAAGGCGCGTGGCTAGACGGATTCGCCATCGACAGGGCTTGGCGACGGGCAAGTCCGTGTCCAAGACGGATTGGCACAGATAGTATTTAATTTGATAGCTGCTTGCGCTTTATGAGCAAGGGTTTGACAAGGATTTTTATGAATTTTCGTATTGGTGAAGGCTGGGATGTACACGCCCTGGTTCCAGGGCGCAAGCTGATTCTCGGCGGTGTCGAAGTGCCTCATAGCCTGGGGCTGCTCGGCCATTCTGATGCCGACGTGCTGCTGCACGCGATCACCGATGCCCTGTTCGGCGCCGCGGCGCTGGGCGATATCGGCCGCCATTTCTCGGACACCGACGCGCAGTTCAAGGGGGCGGACTCTGCCGTGCTGCTGGCCGAGGCTGCCAGGCGCGTGCGCGCCAAGGGCTTCGAGATCGGCAATATCGACAGCACCATCGTGGCTCAGGCGCCCAAGCTGGCACCCCATATCGAGAAGATGCGCGAGCGTATTGCCCAGGTGCTGGAACTGGATGTGGAGCAGGTCAACGTCAAGGCCAAGACGGCCGAGAAGCTGGGGCCTGTGGGTCAGCAGCAGGCCATGGAGGCTCGTGCCGTGGCCTTGCTGGTACGGACAGCCTAGCCTCGTTCGGCGCAATGGCCGCGGTAAAAACCGGTCATGAATCGCCGTAGAGGGCTTGCACCTCGGCCCCGGTCAGGGTCGGGGTGTCGTTGGCCAGCGCGTAGTAGCCGGGCTTCTCGTCGATATAGATCTGCTGCGCCAGTTTCAGTCCCTGGGCGTCCTGAAACAGCCCGGCAGACAGAAAATGCTCGTTGCTTGCCAGCAGGCGGTAGAAGAGGTGGGTGCCGCAGCTGCTGCAGAAGGCGCGCTCCGCCCAGGGTGAGGAGGCATAGCGCGTGACGGGGCCGCTGGTCTGCACCGCCGTGCCGCCATGCAGGGTGAAGGCCGGGCCTTCTCCCCAGCGCCGGCACATGCTGCAGTGGCAGACATGAACTTCGTGGGTGTCGGGCGCGGTGACGAGAACGGCTTTGCACAGGCATCGGGCTTGCATGGTGAACTCTCCGGCAGATGGTTGAAAGGCGATGCCGATTGTGCATGGAGGCGGGCCGATTCAGTCTTCCACGGTCTCATCGTCTTTCTTGTCGCGCGGCAGATTGCGCTTGACCTGGGGGCGCTGCAGGCGCTGCTCGGGCGCTGCACCGGCCGTCACACCCATGGCGCGCTGCAGTTGCAGATGGGCGACCAGGCCGCCCGTCGACGAATTGGACAGGGCGAACATGCCGCCCATGCGCTGCACCGTCTTGTCCACGATGGACAGACCCAGGCCTGCGCCTGCGGCAGCCGTGCGCGCCGTGTCGCCGCGGAAGAAGGGCTGGGTCAGATTGGCCAGTTGCTCGGCCGGCACGCCCTTGCCATGGTCGCGGATGCGGATGACCACCCATTTTTCGCTTTCCTTGGCAACCACATCCACCTCGGTCGTGTCGGTCGATGGGGTCTTGCCATAGCGGCGTGCATTCTCGAAGAGGTTGGAGATGACGCGCGCCAGCTCCACCTCATCGGCCATGACGTAGAGGTCTTCGGGCACGTTCATGGTGATTTGCAGCTCACGGTGGTCCTGCACGGCATAGACGCAGGAGGCAACCACGGCGTGCAGATCCACGGGGCTGAGCATGACGCGATGATCGGGGCGGGCGTAATCCAGGAATTTGTCGATGGTGGCGTCCAGTTGAACGATGTCGGCCACCATGTGCTCGCGCGCCACATCGTCATAGACGCTCATCTCGGTTTCCAGACGCAGCCGCGCCAGCGGCGTGCGCAGGTCGTGGGAGATGCCGGCCAGCATCACGGCGCGGTCCTGCTCCAGCTTGGCCAGCTTCTGCGCCATGCGGTTGAAGCCGATATTGACTTCGCGGATTTCGCTGGTCACGGCTTCCTCGTCGAGCTGGCTGGCGTCGAAGTCGCCCTCCCGCACGCGATTGGCTGCATAGGACAGTTGTTTGAGTGGCCGGTTGATCAGGCGGGCGATGGCGGCCGCACCGATGAGCGAGAGCAGGGCGGCCGTGATCAGCCAGATCAGCCAGGTCTGGCCGCTGGCGGGAGTGAAGCGCGACTGGTCCATCAGCATCCAGTTGCGGTCGCCGTTGATGGTGAAGCCAACCCACAGGCCGGGCTCTCCGTTGACGCTGCGCGCCACCACGGTGCCGTAGCCCAGGCGGGTGGTCAGCTCCTCGGTCAGCTTCTGGCCAAGGGCGTTTTGCTCCAGCAGCTCGAAGGAGTCGCCGGGCTCGCGGGGCAGAATGCGCACGCCTTCCTGGTCGGCCATGGTCTTGATCAGGGAGACGCGGTTGATCGCATCCGAATGCTCGAGGGCAGCGCGGCTCAGATTGACCAAAGAGGCCACTTGCTTGGCCGTTTGCAGCGTGCGCGGCTCGAAATCCAGTGCCCGCAGTGTCTGGAGCCAGGCCAGAATGCTGCCCACCAGCAGCAGGGCCAGCAGGCAGAAAGTACGCCAGAACAGGTTCAGCCCCACAGGAGAGCGAGCTGTGCTGCGCCGCTCGTACTCCAGAGGTACGGGGCTGGTGGCGTCGGGCGGCGGATGGTGAAAAGCGCTCATGAACAGCAATGCGGAAATAACTGGACCCGAGGGTACGCCCAATATGGGCGACGCGGGTTACGGTTTGTCCAAAAAGTGTCTATCTACTGGTGGTTGTTGAAAGAGCTTGACTTATGGGCCTTATGGACCGGTACCCAAGCGCAACAAGCCGCGCAGCGGGCGGCTTGTTGCGATGGAGGCGGGCAGAATCAGTTCATGCCATCGGGTACGAACACATAGCCCACGCCCCAGACGGTCTGGATATAGCGTGGTGCGGCAGCGTCTTCCTCGATCAGCTTGCGCAGGCGGGAAACCTGCACGTCCAGGCTGCGGTCGAACGGCTCGAATTCGCGGCCACGGGCCAGCAGGGCCAGTTTTTCGCGCGACAGAGGCTGGCGCGGGTGGCGCACCAGGGCCTTGAGCATGGCGAATTCGCCGGTGGTGAGTGGCAACTCCTCGCCATTCTTTTGCAGCACGCGAGTGCCCAGGTCGAAGGTGAAGGGGCCAAAGGTCACCACCTCGTTGTCGCCTGAAGGCGCGCCCGGTGCTTCCTGAGGCGGACGGCGGCGCAGCACGGCATGGATGCGGGCCAGCAGCTCGCGGGGGTTGAAGGGCTTGCCCAGATAGTCGTCGGCGCCCACTTCCAGGCCCACGATGCGGTCCACATCCTCGCCCTTGGCGGTCAGCATGATGATGGGAGTGCGGTCGTTGGCGGAGCGCAGGCGGCGGCAGATGGACAGGCCATCCTCGCCGGGCATCATCAGATCCAGCACGATCAGGTCGACAGTCTCGCGCAGCAGGATGCGGTTGAGCGCCTTGCCGTCCTCGGCAATCATGATCTCGAAGCCTTCCTGCGTCAGATAGCGGCGCAGCAGGTCGCGGATGCGTGCATCGTCATCCACCACGAGGATCTTGTCAGTACGGTTGTTCGTCGTTGCCATGATCGTCCTTGTCGATTTATTTGTAACTGGCCCATTGTTATCGCTAGATCAAAAAAATCCAGCAAAACAAGGTCAAGTCTTGCTACTTGTTACGATTGTTGCGTTTATTAATGGAACAATAAATGTTTCATGAGGAACTTTTCAAGAGTATTTTGCACTATTGTTTCAGTGTTTGTTCTGTTGGTGTGTCGAATGTGGAGTATTCGTACATAAAGTCACACTCTGGGCTGACATGCTGCGCTGCAGCGACTTTGCGCAATGGTGAAATGCATGTGTATCTGCATGGCCTGATTTACTTACAAGGGTGAACCGCATGAATCAATTTTCCAAGTCTTCCTCTTCCTCTCGCGCCGCGGCTGCCGCACTTGCGCTGGCTGCGGCCTGCGCTGGCGGCAATGTATGGGCCCAGGGCGCCGCGCGTGACATGCATAGACCTGCCAATGTGGTGCAGCTGTCGGCTCAGGGAACCGTGGAGGTCAAGCAGGACTGGATGACGGCAACCCTGTCGGCCAGCAAGGATGGCCGCGATGCCGCGTCCGTTCAGTCCCAGCTGCAAAAGATCGTGGAGTCCGCCATGACCACGCTGCGTAACGATGCGCAAGGTCGGCAGATGGAATTGAGCACCGGTAATTTCTCCATCTCGCCGCGTTATGGCAACAATGGCAAGATCGAAGGCTGGCAGGGCCAAGCAGAGATCGTGCTGCAGGGGCGCGACTTCGTGCGCATCACTCAGGCAGCGGCCAAGGTGCAGGACATGACGTTGGCCAGCATGAGCTTCGGCCTCTCGCGCGAAGCACGGGAAAAGGTGGAGGGCGAAGCCCAGGCCAAGGCGATCGAGAGCTTCCGCCAGCGTGCTGCGGCCATCTCCAAGAGCTTCGGTTTTGCGGGCTACAGCCTGCGCGAGGTCAATGTGAGCAGCAGCGGCGGCGGCGGGCATCCCATGCCTCGCCCGCGCATGATGAGCATGGCCAAGGCCAGCTATGCGGATGCCGCACCCGTTCCGGTGGAGGCGGATCGCACCGAGGTGACGGTCAGCGTCGGTGGCTCGATTCAGATGCAGTGATCGGATCCGCGCGGCGTGTATAAAAAAGGAGCAGCTTGCGCTGCTCCTTTTTGATTTTCATCATGATTTGATGCTGAATATGTTTTCTGGCAAGCGCTAGATGCTATCTAATTGATAGACGCATGCGCTGGAGCCGAGCGGCTTTTATTGTGCGGCCCAGCCGCCGTCCATATTCCATGCCACGCCGCGCACATTGTTGGCCGCGGCCGAGCAGAAGAAGACGGCCAGCTCGCCTAGCTCTTCGGGCGTGGTGAACTGCATCGAAGGCTCTTTCTCTCCCAGCAGTTGCTTGGTGGCGTCTTCATTGCTGATGCCTTGGGCGGCAGCCTTCGCGTCCACCTGCTTTTGTACCAGCGGCGTGAGCACCCAGCCGGGGCAGATGGCGTTGCAGGTCACGCCGGTGGTGGCGTTTTCCAGCGCCGTTACCTTGGTCAGGCCGACGATGCCGTGCTTGGCGGCGACATAGGCCGATTTTTCGGCCGAGCCGACCAGGCCGTGCACCGAAGCCACATTGATGATGCGGCCCCAGTTGGCCTGCTGCATGGCGGGCAGGGCCAGGCGCGTGGTGTGGAAGGCGCTGCTCAGGTTGATGGCGAGGATGGCATCCCACTTCTCCACGGGGAAGTCCTGCACCTTGGCCACATGCTGAATGCCGGCGTTGTTGACCAGGATGTCGACGCGGCCGAATTCGGCGGCGGCGTATTTCATCATGGCTTCAATGTCGGTGGCCTTGCTCATGTCCGCTCCGTGGTAGCCGACTTCGATACCGGCTGCTTTGCCGGCATCAAGCACCTGGGCACGTGGTGCTTCGACATCGCCAAAGCCGTTGAGCACGATATTGGCACCCTGGCGTGCCAAAGCGATTGCGATACCTAGGCCGATTCCGCTGGTCGATCCCGTCACGAGAGCGGTTTTGCCTTTCAACATGGACATACAAGGTCTCCGAATGAATTACGATGCGACGACAGCCATTATCGGCCCCGGTCTTGAAAACGCGTTCTCCATGAATCAACCTACGCTGAATTACGTATCGTGTCCCGGAGCCTCTGCAACGGCTCCCACCTGGGCCAGTGCTCAGCGCCGCCAACAGGTCGAGGCTCAGCCCGAGGGAACGCACCGCATGGCGTACTGGGAATGGAACCATACCGGCAATCCAAGACATCCTCATGTCATCGTCTGCGTGCACGGCCTCTCACGCCAGGGGCGGGACTTTGATGTGCTGGCCGCCGAGCTCAGCCGCTTTGCCCGCGTGATCTGCCCCGATGTGGTGGGGCGCGGCGAAAGCGACTGGCTGGCCGACCCCATGGGTTATCAGCTGCCGCTGTATGCGGCCGATATGTTGGCGCTGCTGGCCCAGTTGCATGCTCAGGCACCGATTGAAACCCTGGACTGGGTCGGTACCAGCATGGGTGGCTTGATCGGGATGGGTGTCGTGGGGCAGCCCGGTCTGCCGCTGCCGGTGCCTGTTCGGCGACTGGTGCTCAACGACGTAGGGCCGGCGATTGAATGGGAGTCGCTGGAACGAATCGGCTCCTACGTCGGGAAAGGCTTGCAATTTCCCAACTTTGAGAGCGCTGCTGCTGCCATGCGCTTGATTTCCGAGGGATTCGGCCCACATAGCGATGAGCAATGGAGCCGGCTCTCGCAAGCCATGATCAAGCCAGATGCCCAAGGGGGTGTGGTGCTGCATTACGACCCCCGTATTGCAATGCCCATGGCACAGATGACGCGCGAGACTGCTCAGGCCGGTGAGGCCTTGCTCTGGCAGCTTTACGACCAGATCAAGGCACAGGTATTGCTTATCAGAGGGGCCGAGTCCGATCTGCTTTCCAGCCGTACCGCCAAGGCCATGACCGAGCGTGGCCCCAGGGCGCATTGCACGGAACTGCAGGGCGTGGGACATGCTCCAACGCTGGTAGTGCCGGGGCAAGTGGCGTTGATACAAAAGTTTTTACAAGGGGATAAGGGTTTGCCTGCGAACATCAGTCTTGCGCAGCAGGCCCAAGAGGAAGCTGCATGAAGACCAGCGATACCGTAACCACAGTTTCTGACGCCGCACCCAAGCTCACGGAGCCGACGCCGCATCTGATTACCGCCACATCCGAGGTTTTGCCCGATCAAGTCAATGCGCTGGTGCGCGCCCGTGCCTTTGCAGAACCTCTGATTGCCGGCGAAGTCATGGAGACCGGTGAAAACACCCTGACCCATGCCGACGCCGTTGCCGCCATCCTCAAGAAAATCGGTGGCTCGGAAACCATGCAGGCGGCCATTTATCTGGTGCATGCCAGCGTGCACCTGAACAAGCCGCAGGAAGTGATTGCCAAGGCGTTTGGCGATAATTTTGCGACCTTGGCGGTCGAAACCATCAAACTCATCCGGGTGCAGCAGCAGGCGCGAGACGCCGAGCTGAGCAGCCAGCATGTCGATGGCGTGGCCACCCAGACCGAGAACGTGCGCAAGATGCTGCTGGGCTTCTCGCGCGATCTGCGCGTGGTGCTGCTGCGCCTGGCGTCGCGCCTGCAGACGCTGCGCTACTACGCGGCCGAGAAGAGCCCGGTTTCACCCAGCATCGCGCGCGAAGCGCTCTATGTCTTTGCGCCGCTGGCCAACCGACTGGGAATCTGGCAGATCAAATGGGAGCTCGAAGATCTGGCTTTCCGTTTTCTGGAGCCCGATACCTATCGCCAGATCGCGCGTCTGCTTGACGAAAAGCGTGTCGAGCGCGAAGCCTATATGGAGCAGATGCGTGCGCGGCTCGAGGCCGACTTGCGCGCCCACAGCATCAGCGCCTCGGTTCAGGGGCGTCCCAAGCATATATACAGCATCGTCAAGAAGATGCGCGGCAAGTCGCTGAGCTTTGACCAGCTGTTCGATATCCGTGCCATGCGCGTCATCGTGCCTACGGTCAAGGACTGCTATGCAGCCCTGTCCTGGGTGCATGAGCAATTCACACCGCTGGAAAAGGAGTTCGACGACTACATCGCCAAACCCAAGCCCAACGGTTATCAGTCTCTGCACACGGTGGTGCGCGATGAAACCGGGCGCACCATAGAGATCCAGATCCGCACCCAGGCCATGCACGACCATGCCGAGCATGGCGTGGCCGCGCACTGGGCTTACAAGGAAGCCGGCACCAAGGGCTATGCGGGCGTGTCTGCGTCCAGCGAATATGACGCCAAGATCGCCGTGCTGCGCCAGTTGCTGGCCTGGGGCAGCGACCTGACGGGCTCGGCCCAGCGTGGTCTGTTTGAAGATCGCATCTATGTGCTGACTCCCGATGCGGCCGTGATCGAGCTGCCGCAAGGGGCCACGCCGGTGGACTTCGCCTACTCGGTGCACACCAGCCTGGGCCATCGTTGCCGTGGTGCGCGTGTGGACGGGGCCATGGTGCCGCTGAACACCGCTCTGGAAAGTGGCCAGACGGTAGAGATCAACACGGCCAAGGAAGACCGCCCCTCCCGCGACTGGCTGAATGCCGAGCTGGGTTATCTGGTCAGCAACCGTGCCAAGGCCAAGGTGCGCGCCTGGTTCAATGCCCAGGCCACGCACGAAACCGTCTCGCGCGGGCGCGAGGCCGTTGAAAAGCTGCTACAGCGCGAAGGCAAGACGGCGATCAAGCTTGAAGAGCTGGCTGCACAGCTGGGCTTCAAGTCTGCCGATGCACTGTTTGAAGTCGTGGGCAAGGACGAGTATTCACTGCGCAATATCGAAGTCGTGCTGCGTCCCAGTGAAGAAACGCCAGAGGAAGATGCATTCACGCCGGTGCGCAAGGCGCGCGGCCATGACTCTTCGCGCGGCGGGGTGCTGGTGGTGGGCGTCGATTCGCTCATGACCCAGCTCGCCAAATGCTGCAAGCCGGCTCCTCCGGACGAGATCGGCGGCTTTGTGACCCGTGGCAAGGGCGTGAGCGTTCACCGCTGCGATTGCTCGAATTTCCGCGAGATGATGGCCAAGAGCCCGGAGCGTGTCATCGAGGTCGACTGGGGCACCCCCAAGCATGTGGACAAGGGTGGACCGGTTTACCCTGTGGACGTTGCGGTGGAGGCGGCCGACCGTCAAGGCTTGCTGCGCGATATCTCGGACGTGTTTGCACGCGAGAAGACCAATGTCATCGGAGTGCAGACCCAGTCCGTCAAGGGGACGGCATGGATGACGTTCACGGTGGAAGTGGCAGATTCGGGTCGCCTCAACAAGGTACTTGGCATCGTCGCCAGTGTCTCCGGCGTTCGCTCGGCCAGAAGGCGCTGATGTAAGTCCCGATTGCGCCTGACAGTGCTCGATGACAAGAAAATGTTAGCTCTCAAAAAATGAGTGAAAAACCCGTGCTACAATTGCTTCATCGAACAGAACAACAGGCGCGTAGCTCAGCTGGTTAGAGCACCACCTTGACATGGTGGGGGTCGTTGGTTCGAGTCCAATCGCGCCTACCAAACGTGCAGACGAAACCAGAGTTTGCAACAGAAAATGCCCGCTGAAAAGCGGGCATTTTCTGTTTTGCCGGTACGAAGCCGTTAGCGGAAAACGGCATTCAAGCAGACGTTTTGTCGCAGCTGTCGGTTGATTTCTGCCTGTGTCCAGATCGCGCATCCCGATCACCGTCCAGAGCGGAGTCGTGGTTCAGGATTGAGCCGCCCCTCGCAATATAGCGGCTCTTGACTCCGTATTCCGATTCGCTGTCACAGCACATGCATGACGGCTCAATGCCTGCACCAGAGATGCAATAACGCACGTTGTCTGCCTGGCTGCTTTCAGTCGAGACACACTTGCTAGAAAGCCGGATTCAATTCCAGCAGCAAGTTCGAGGAGCCGGGAGTCACCGAGAGCGACTGGCTGTAGATATCTCCTGCTCGTGGCATGGCTTGGCCGTCCAGCGACAGCCGCGCCTGCAAACGTAGCTCCGGGAATGACGACAGCGAAACTGCAGGATCGAGCAGGTTCTCCGGTCCCAGCGTGAAATGTGTCGGCAGGGCGGTCGCAGGCAGGCGCAGCACTGCCACAGGCCGGGGGTGACCGTCGGCGCGAGCCACGACAAAGACCTGAGCCCTGGCCAACCGGGACAGTTCAGATGGATTGGCCTTGGAGGCTGCCCATCGCAATTCTCCGCTCAGGCTGCTCTTGGATGCGGCCGCAGTTTTGGCAGTGATGCTCGAGCTGTCTTCAGACGCCAAAGTCTCCAGCTTGAGCAGGTCGTCCTGCACGCGCAGCGCCATGTCCGATCCGGGCTCCAGCTGCGCCAGCAGGGCCCGCCAATGCTTGCCCGCTTCATCCAGCTGGCCATGGCGCACGGCGGCACTGCCGGCAAGGGCCAGCGCCTTGGGTTGGCTCGGCTGCAACTGCAGTGCCTGGGCGATGGCCGTGCCGGCCTCGCCATCCAGATCACCGCCCTGGGCCGATGCCAGCGCGTCGGCCAGATCGGCCCATAACCTCGCCTGGACTTCCTCATCCATCGCGCTACGCCGCGCCTCCTGCAAAGCCTGCCGGTATGCCTGGGCCGCAGCGTCAAATAGCTCCAGAGTCTCATAGGAGCGGGCCAGCATCACCCAGCCAGGCAGGTTCCGGGGTTGTTCCTCAAGACGCCGGGCCAGCCCATCCACCATGGCCTGCACTTGCGTATCGCCCGCGCCGTCTCCGTGCGCGTCGGGCTGTTCCTGCGCCAGCTGCGCCGCAGCCTTTGGGTCACCCACCTGCAGGTACAAAGCGAACGCGGCGACAGGGAGCAGCACCGCCAACAACAGCGCGCTGCCACGGCGCAGCCATGGACTTTGGCGCCAGGCGACTGATGCTCGGGGTCTGTCCAGTTCTCTGAGCAGACGCCGCTGCAGTTCTTCGACCGCTTGAGCGTGGTCGGTCTCGCTCAGGCGCCCCCCTGAGCGCTCCAGCTTCAGCTCGGTCAACTGGGCCTGGTAGAGGCGGCGCAGCGCTTCATCAGGATCGCTGGCGGGCGATGGGGCCTCGGCCAGCAGAGGCGGCAGCAGTACAGCCAGGCTCAGAAGCATCAGGGCGGTGGCACCCAGCCACAACCAGTGCATGGCGCTCATTGGCGTTCCTCCTTCGAGGTCGTGTCCAGCCATTGACGTGCACGGTCCCGTTGCTGCGGAGTTAGTGGCTCGTCCGGCATGCTCCTTTGGCGCAGTGTGCGCCGCAGCAGGACAAAGCCGCCCAGCGCGGCAAGGAACGGGCTGCTCCACAGCAACCAGGTCGATGGCTTCCAGGGCGGGTTGTAGCGCACAAAGGAGCCATAGCGCTGTTCGAAGAAGTTGATCACCTGCTCATTGCTATGGCCCTGCTCGAGCTGGTTGCGGATCTCGCGGCGCATGTCCTCGGCCATGGGGGCACGCGATTCGGCCACGGTCTGGTTCTGGCAGACGACACAGCGAAGCTGAGCGGCCAGCGCCATTTCACGATCCAGCAGTTCCTGGTCCCGAGCGGTCTGCCCGGCCTGGGCCAGCATTGCCATGCAGGCCAGCAAGGCCGCTGTGAAGGCAGCGCCGATACTTCGCGGTTTCATTGCAGACTCCTGATGACCGGCAGGAGCCGATCGCGCCATATCTCTGCGGTTACCGGGCCTACGTGGCGATAGCGCACGCGGCCCTGGCTGTCGATGACAAAGGTTTCCGGCACTCCCTGGATGCCGAAGTCCATGCCCACGCGGCCATCGCCGTCGATGGCTGAAGCTCGGTAGGGGTTGCCCGCCACCCGCAGCAGCGCGCGAGCCTTGTCCGGCTGATCCTTGTAGTTCAGGCCGTAGACGGCGACCGCGTCGCGCTTCGAGAGTTCGGCCAATACGGGTAGCTCCTGCCGGCAGGGGGCGCACCATGAGGCCCAGACATTGAGCAACCAGGCCCGGCCTCGCAGGTCCTGCAGATGCAGGACTTGCTGCTGATCTTCGAGCAGAGGGCGGTCTATGGCCGGTGCGGGCTGTTCCAGCAGCGCCGAAGGCAGGGCCCGTGGGTCACGCTGCAGGCCAAGCCCGAGCATGATGGCCAGGCCTAAAAATATTGCCAGGGGCAGGACAAAGCGCATCAGACAGCTCCTTGCAGGGCCGGAGCGCCGGACTGGCGATGCGCTCGCTGCTTGGCTGTACGAAAGCGCCGGTCCATAAGGCTCAGGCCCGCGCCCAGCGCCATCATCAGCGTGCCTATCCAGACCCAGTCCATGAAAGGCTTGACCTGTAGGCGCACGGTCCAGCGCAGGCCTTGATCGTCCAGTGGATCGCCCAGGGCCACGAAAACGTCGCGTGTCCAGCCGCTGTCAATGGCGGCCTGGCTCAGCGCCATGCCCTGGGCGCGGTAAACCCGCTTCTCGGGAAACATGCTCCAGCTGTCCTGCCCCGCTCGACTGACAGTGAATTGGGCACGCTGCGCGTCATAGTTGGGGCCGGCTGTCGGACCAAGGCTGTCGAAGCGGAAGCGGTAGCCACCCGCCTCGGCAGTCTCACCCTGCGCCAGCGTGGTTTCGTGCCGGCTCTCCAGCCCGTCGGCCAGGCTTACCGCCAGCACGAACACGCCCGCACCGGCATGGGCCATCAGCATGCCCCACCAGCCCCAGGGCTGGCGCGAAAGGCGCTGGCCCAGATTGCTGATTTCCAGGCCTTGCCCCAGGCGCTGCCAGATATGGGCCAGTGTGCTGAGCAGGCACCACAGGCCCAGGGCTAGGCCCAGCAAGGTGGCCGGGGACAGGCGCACACCCATCCAGCCGCCTGCCAGTGCCAGCACTGCAGAGCAGGCAAGGCTCAGCACGAGGGCCACGCGAAGGCGCCGCCACAGCTCGCCAACCAGGCTGCTCTTCCAGCGCGCCACCGTGCCCACGCCCATCAGGGCCAGGGCCGGCAGCACCAAAGGCAAAAAGACGGCCTGGAAGTACGGCGGCCCCACGGAGATCTTCTCGCCGCTCAGCACATCGAGCGCCAGCGGGTACAGCGTGCCTATAAGTACCGCCAGCGCGGCAGCGGTGAAGAGCACGTTGTTGATCAGCAAAAAGGTTTCGCGCGAGAGCATGGCAAATTCCCCGGAGCCGCGGCCCAGCTCCGGTGCGCGCCAGGCGAACAGCCACAGCGATGCTCCCACCACAGCCACGATGAAGCACAGGATGAAGAGCCCCCGCCCTGGGTCCACGGCAAAGGCATGAACCGAGGTAAGCACGCCTGAGCGCACGAGAAAGGTACCCAGCAGGCTCAGCGAAAATGCGCAGATGGCCAGCAGGGCCGACCAGCTGCGGAAGGCACCGCGCTGGTCGGTCACGATCAGCGAATGAAGCAGGGCCGTACCCACCAGCCAGGGCATGAAAGAGGCGTTTTCCACCGGGTCCCAGAACCACCAGCCGCCCCAGCCCAGTACGTAATAGGCCCAGGCGCTGCCCAGCAGAATGCCCAGTGTGAGAAAGCCCCAGGCCGCCAGCGTCCAGGAACGCGACCAGCGCGCCCAGGCTGCACCCAGCTCGCCCGAGATCAGTGCCGCAAGTGCGAACGCAAAGGGCACGGCAAAGCCCACATAGCCCATGTACAGCAGCGGCGGATGCAGCACCATGCCGGGATCCTGCAGCAAGGGGTTGAGGTCCTTGCCTTGCGCTGCCGCCGGGATCAGGCGTGCAAACGGGTTGGAGAGAAACAGCAGGAACAGCAGCAGGCCCACGCTGATCCATCCCAGCACCGCGAGCACGCGCGCCACGAAGGCCGGCGGCAGGTCTCGGCTGCGCCAGGCCACCGCCAGGGTCCAGCCCGAGAGCATGAGCTGCCACAGCAGCATGGAGCCTTCATGACCACCCCAGAACGCTGCCAGCTTGTAGGCCATGGGCAGGTCGCTATGCGAATTGGCCGCCACATACAGCACCGAGAAGTCTCCGCGCCAGAAGCACCAGAACAGGCTGGCCGAAGACAGCACGCACAACGCGCATAGCAAAAAGGCTGCGGGCCGGGCTAGCCTTACCCAGCCCGCCAGTCCCCAGTGGGCACCGGCCAGCGGCAGCACCGCCAGCAGCACTGCCGTAACCAGGGCCAGTACCAGGGCGAACACGCCAAGTTCAGCGATCATGTGCGGCCTCCGCTGGAGACGGCACCGGCGCTGTCCTGGCCGGCTTCCCTGACGGTGGCGTCGTCGGCAGACTTCTCCGACGGCTTGCCGGCGGCGTTTTTCAATGCATGGGCCGCTTCGGGCGGCATGTAGTTCTCGTCGTGCTTGGCCAGCACCTCGGAGGCCTGGAAGGCACCGTCCGCCTGCATACGGCCCGATACGACCACACCTTTGCCCTCGCGGAACAGGTCGGGCAGCAATCCTCGATACTGCACAGGCACACTGCGCACTTCATCAGTCACGGCAAAGCGCAGCAGCATTCCGTCGCCGCTGCGCTGCAGTGAGCCAGGCTCCACAAGGCCTCCCAGGCGAAAGGCCGCACCATGCGGAACCTCACCCGCATGAACCTGGCTGGGGCTGTAGAAGAACATCACATTGGAGTTGAGCGCTCGCAGCACCAGCGTGACGGCTGCGGCCATCAGCGCAAGTCCTGCCAACACCCACAGCAGGCGACGCTGGCGCGGCTTCATGGGTTCTCCCTGGCTTCGAGTCCGGACGCGGCTTCAGCCTTCAGGCGACGGCTGCGCACAAAGATGCTGACCAGCTCGATACCCAGCGCCATCGCGCTCACACCGTAGGCCAGAGCAATGAAAAAAGCATGATCCTGCATTACAGACTCTCCTCGCGGGCTCGCTCCAGAATCAGGCAACGTGCCCGTACCAGGGCGACGGCCAGCGTATAGGCCCAGCAGGCCAGCGCCATCAGCAGCATGCCGGCCAGCATGGTGTGTGTCATGCTGGGAGCTGTATCCATGCGGATACTCGCACCCTGATGCAGGGTGCTCCACCACTGAACCGAGAAATAGATGATGGGAACATTGACCACACCAGCAAGCAGCACGATGGCGCCAGCGCCATCGGCCCGACGCGAATCCTCTATGGCCGAGACCATGGCCATATAGCCCAGATACAGGAACAGCAGGATCAGCTCCGACGTCAGGCGGGCATCCCATACCCACCAGGCTCCCCAGGTAGGCTTGCCCCAGGCAGCCCCGGTCCACAAGGCGATGGCTGTGAACAAGGCTCCCGTGGGGGCCAGGGCCCTTGCCAGCAGGGGGGAGAGACGGGTGCCGTAAATCAACCCCAGGGCAGCATGGAGCGCTGCCACCAGATAGATGAACATGGACATCCAGGCGGCCGGCACATGCAAAAAGATGATGCGGTAGACCTCGCCCTGTTGGTGATCCGTAGGTGCCAGTCCAAATCCGACCCATAGACCCGCAGCAGCCAGCACGGCAGCCAGCACGGCCATCCAGGGCCAGACTCGACCCGCCCAGTGGTAAAAAATCGGGGGCGAGGTCAGTTGGCGCCATTTGCGGCCGCTGGACCCTGCCGCAGGCGTCGGTGATGCATTGGAAGTAAGGGAATTCATATCACTCCAGCGCGAGGCGCAAGGCCGCTGCTATAGCCCAGGGGCCGGCCAGTAACGCCAGGCACAGGCAGGCCCCCAGCAGATTGAGAGCAGGCGCTGCACTCAGCCCTTGCTGCGCCTGGGCCACGGCATGGCTGCCAAAGATCAGGATGGGCACGCTCAGCGGCAGCACCACCAGAGCCAGCAGCAACTGCCCCCGCACACCCAGTGTCAGTGCTGCGCCCAGAGCCGCCAGCAGGCACAGGCTGGGCGTTCCCAGGGCCAGCGATGCCAGCAGAATGCTGACCACCGTCCCATCCAGGCCGTACTGCCAACCCAGCAAGGGAGCCACCAGCAACAATGGCAACACACCCAGCAACCAGTGCGTGGCCACCTTGAGGCCCACCAGCAGCGAAAGGGGCGCAGGCGCCAGCAACCATTGCTCCAGCGACCCGTCGGCCATGTCGCTCTCGAACAGCCGGTGCTGCCCCTGCAGCACGGCCAGCAAGGCCGCGACCCACACAATGCCCGGCGCAATCTGCCTCAGCAGGGGGGCGTCCGGCCCCAAAGCCAAGGGGAAAAGACTGCCCACCAGCACGAAAAAGAACAGCCCGCCCAAGGCATCGGAAGGCCTTCGAGCGGCCAATTTCAACTCTCTTGCGCACACAGCTCTCAGCAAACAGCCACCTGCTCATTCATTGCCGTCGTGACCACGGAGCGGGATAAGTCCAGTATCGACACCCGGGGCGTCGGCAGCACCAGGTTGCGGTGCGAAGCCACCACGGCCATTCCTCCTGAGGCCAGATGCTGCTCCAGTGCCTCGACCAGATATTGTTCGCCCTGGACATCCAGACAGTTGTCGGGTTCGTCCAGCAACCAAAGCGGACGCTCGCCCAGTAAAACACGGGCCAGCCCCAGTCGCCGACGCTGACCCTGGGACAGTCGGCCAAAAGGCCGTGCGACGACTCCCGTCAACGACAAGGCCTGCAAAACGGCTTGCACGCGTGCTTCATTCCAGCTCACAGCCATCAGATCCAGCGCAAAGCGCAGATTCTCCATCCCTGTCAAGGTGTCGCTCATTCCTGCCTGATGTCCCATATAGGCCAGTTGCCGCTGGTAGGCTGGATCCTGAGGGGACAGCGTACCGCCGCACCACTGGAGGCTTCCAGTACGCCATGGCAGAAGGCCGGCCAGACAACGCAGCAGGCTGCTCTTGCCCGCGCCGTTATGACCTCTGAGCATCAGGAGTTGACCGTCACCGAGTTCCAAGCCCAGATCGCGCAGCACCACTCGGCCGCCGCGTACACAACCCAGGCCGGATATACAAAGAAATCTGGAAGCAGCCGTGCCCAAGCCATTCATCCCGCTACTGCACCGACGCAACCGAAGCCTCAGCTGGCCCAGGTACTTTCTGACCTGGCGTGTCGCTGGGGCCCTGTCCGGGAGGAATGTGAGGCAGTTTGTGGGCAATGCCCTTGTGACAGTCGATACAGGTTTTTTCCTTGCTGGCCAAATAGGTGCTGTGCATGTTCTGTGCACGCAAACTCTGCCGCGTCATATCCATGGAGTCGTAGTTATGGCAGTTGCGGCACTCCAGAGAATCATTGGCCTTGAAGCGAGCCCACTCGTGCTGCGCCAACTCCAGCCGCTTGGCTTCGAATTTTTCAGGCGTGTCGATTGTTCCGAAGATCTTGCCCCACACTTCCTTGGAGGCCTGCATCTTGCGAGCGATCTTGTCAGTCCAGTCGTGCGGCACATGACAGTTGGAGCACACGGCACGTACGCCCGAGCGGTTGGTGTAGTGGATCGTGCTCTTGAGTTCTGCAAACACGTTGTCCCGCATCTCGTGACAACCCGTGCAGAATTTCTCCGTATTGGTCAGCTCCATGGCGGTATTGAACGCGCCCCAGAAGAGGATGCCGCCGATGAAACCGCCGATGGTCAGAAAGCCCAGGCTGAAATGTACGCTGGGGCGGCGGATCACCGCCCAGTAGCGCTTGAGAAGTGTCAACATAGATGAGCCTCGTGCGCCGCAGCGTCAGTTTTTCTTGGATGTCTTGCCCGACTGGGACTGCAGGGCCTTCAGGATCACGGTATCCACATCTTCGAAGGTGTTGCTGACCAGAGGGCGGACGGCATCCTGAGCCACATGGCATTGCTGGCAGAAGTAGCGTCGCGTGGACACCTGCCCCAACATGCGCCCGTCGCGGTCCATATAGTGTGTGACCGATACCGGCACTGCCTGCGAGATCTCGGCCTTGGTTCGCGAATGGCAGTCCATGCATTTGTTGAAGTTCTTGTCCACCTGGTAGCCGTCCACGCGATGAGGGATCGTGGGCGGTTGCCAGGTGTAGTTGCGCGTGCGGCGCACGTCATCATTGACGGCATTGCCAAGCACTGGCGGCTTGGTTGCCTGCATGATGGGCGTGGGGCCACGCGCCGAGTCATAGAAGGTCTCCGCGATGGCGGCTGGCGTCCAGGCCATACCTATATTGAGCATGAGCAGCATGCCCACAAGCCGGACGAGTTTGCGGAAGAAGTTCATGGTCAACCTCTCTTTCGTCAAACCTTGGTGATCTTCACAGCGCACTTCTTGAAGTCCGTCTGCAACGAAATCGGGTCGGTAGCATCCAGCGTCACCTTGTTGATCAGCTGGCTGGCGTCGAACCAGGGGACATAGACCAATCCGCGCGGAGGCTTGTTGCGGCCGCGCGTCTCGACGCGCGTGCGCATGGAGCCGCGCCGCGAGGACAGCTCAACTTCGCTGCCGCGGCGCACGCCCAGTGCCTTGGCATCGTCAGGGTGCATGTAGCACAGTGCGTTAGGCACGGCACGATGCAGCTCGGGTACGCGCCGGGTCATGGATCCTGAGTGCCAGTGTTCAAGCACTCGGCCCGTGGAAAGCCAGAACGGGTAATCCTTGTCCGGAGCCTCCGCCGGTGGTTCGTACGGCAAGGCAAAGATGTTGGCCTTGCCGTCGATATTTCCGTAGAACTGGTAGCCCGTACCGGCTTTCACATAGGGGTCCGAGCCTTCGCGGTAACGCCAGAGCGTTTCCTTGCCGTTGACCACGGGCCAGCGCATGCCGCGCACCTTGTGGTACTGGTCGAACGGTGCCAGATCGTGGCCATGGCCACGGCCGAACGAGGCGTACTCCTCGAACAGACCTTTTTGCGGATAGAAGCCAAAGGCCTTGGCTTCCTCGTTTTCATAGGCGGGGTCCATGTCGGCCAAGGGGAACTTGTCCACGTTGCCGTTGCGGTACAGCACCTCGAACAGGGTCTTGCCGCGCAGCTGGGGCTTCTTGGCCAGCAGTTCCTCGGGCCAGACTTCCTCGACCTTGAAACGCTTGGAAAACTCCATCAATTGCCACAGGTCGGAGCGCGCCTCACCAGGAGCCTTGACCAACTGGTGCCAAAAGTGGGTGCGGCGCTCTGCATTGCCGTAGGCGCCTTCCTTTTCAACCCACATGGCCGACGGCAAGATCAGATCGGCGGCTACGGCTGTGACTGTGGGGTAGACATCGGAGACCACCACGAAATTGTCAGGATTGCGGTAGCCCGGGTAGCCTTCCTGCGCCAGGTTGGCGCCGGCCTGTATGTTGTTGTTGACCATCACCCAGTAGGCATTGAGCCTGCCGTCCTTGAGCGCACGGTTTTGTTCCACGGCATGGTAGCCGGGCTTGGGTGGAATCGTGCCTTCGGGCAGCTTCCAGATGGTTTCAGCAGTCTTGCGATGCTCTGGGTTCGTCACCACCATGTCCGCAGGCAGGCGGTGCGAGAAAGTGCCCACCTCACGAGCCGTTCCGCAGGCAGAAGGCTGACCCGTCAGTGAGAACGGGCTGTTGCCGGGTGTGGCGATCTTGCCCAGCAGCAGGTGGATGTTGTAGACCATGTTGTTGGCCCATACACCGCGTGTGTGCTGGTTGAAACCCATGGTCCAGAACGACACCACCTTGCTGTTGGGGTCTGCATAGAGCTCGGCAAGAGCCTTGAGACGGTTGGCCGGTACACCCGTGAGCTTGGTTGTGTACTCGAGCGTATAGGTGGATACGAACTTGGCGTATTCCTCGTAGTTTATGGACTTGGCGCCGTTGGGGTCCTTGGCGTTCTTGGCAGCCTTCTGCAGGGGATGCTCGGGACGCAGCCCGTAGCCGATATCGGTGTTGCCGAGCTTGAAATTGCAGTGCTTGGAGACAAAGTCCTTGTTGACCCTGCCTGTGGTGATGATGTGGTTGGCGATGTAGTTGAGTATGGCCAGGTCGGTCTGAGGCTTGAAGGTCAGAGACATGTCCGCCAGCTCATACGAGCGGTGCTCGAAGGTGGACAGCACGGCCACCTTCACGCCCGGTGTGGACAGGCGCCTGTCGGTCACGCGCGTCCACAGCACCGGATGCATTTCAGCCATGTTCGAGCCCCATAGCACAAAGGCAGTCGCGGCTTCGATGTCGTCATAGCAACCCATGGGCTCGTCCATGCCAAAGGTGCGCATGAAGCCGGCAACTGCCGAGGCCATGCAGTGCCTTGCATTGGGATCAATGTTGTTGGTGCGAAAGCCTGCCTTGAACAGCTTGGAGGCGGCATAGCCCTCCCATACCGTCCACTGGCCGGAGCCGAACATGCCCACCGCGTCGGCGCCCTTGGCCTTGAGCGTCTTTTTGAACTGCTCTGCCATGACGTCGAAGGCCGTATCCCAGGAAACCTGCTGGAACTCGCCATCCTTGGCATAGCGACCATTCTTCATGCGCAGCAACGGCTTTGTCAGACGATCACCGCCATACATGATCTTGGACAGGAAGTAACCTTTGACGCAGTTCAGTCCCCGGTTGACCTCGGCCTCAGGGTCACCCTGAGTGGCCACTACGCGGTTGTCCTTGACGGCCACCATGACGCCGCAACCTGTACCGCAAAAGCGGCATGGCGCCTTGGACCACTTCAGGTCGGCAGCCATTGCTCCTGCATCCTGGGACAGAGCTTCTATGGGGATGCCTGCAACGGCCCCTGCGGCTGCGGCCGCAGATTGACGGACAAAATCACGCCTAGTGCTAGTCATGTGTTACCTCTTGGTTTAGCGACTGCCAGTTCTCAACATGTTGATAAACCAGGGACGCGTTGATTACGCCATCAAGCAGCTCAATCTGAGACACGCAATCAAGTATTTCTCTTGCATGGGGCGCTTCCAAGGTCACGACCAACTTGCCGGCCGGATGACTTCCATGTATTTGAGCGCCTTTGATCGTGACGATGCCAGCAGCTACTTGTGCCAATGCCTGGGGAAGCACATGCACAACCAGACTGGTGATATGCAAGTCGGTATGAGTTTCAATGGGCTCAGATTCTTCATGCATGTGGGGGACCACCGATGATCATCTGATAAAACCAGATCGCAAAGCCGTAAGACGCAATCAGTACAACGGCCAATATAGGTGCCATAACAACTGCGAGAAATGCGAAGCTGCGCAATTCCTCGGTACGAGTCGATTCAGGCTGAGGTTCTGTCATTAGCAATCCCCCTTGGCTTGGATGCCTGAGCATCCATGATTTGGCGATAGAGATCCGATAACGAACTTTGCCACGAGATTACCTACAAAATTGACTTGCAACAAGGTTCTTCTCGATTCGTTGCTTTGCATCAATTCCTTCATAAAGATTTCATTGAATCAATTGACATTCAAGTAAATGTCTAGGGATTTGACTAAATAGCCGGCGGAATCAAGCGCGGCTTGGATCAGGCATCTGCAAACTGAATTCGCACCTTAATCTCGCACTGATCCGTTGAAGTTGGGACGTGAAATCTGGCCTGAAACCGATAGCCACCGCCTGCTGCTTGCTTGAAAACCTTGAAACCGTTACTGGATCACCTGACCGCCATAGAGAGGTAATCGGGGTATCGTGCGGCCGTAATCAATGATGGCAATCAGCGGGAGAAAGCCAGGCCTGTACAAGAGATTGCTGCAGATCGTGGATTTAGTGGCTCAATACAGCGCAGGACCTCGCGGCATTCAAGACGCGCTCCTCTCGGCCAGACAGGAAGCGATAACGAGGCTCATGCGAACTCAACCTGGATTTGTGCAAGCTCAAGGCATCACCGTGCCGAGCACGATGTGCGTCGAACCAAAAAAAGCGCTCCACAAAGCGCTTTATAGGAGCAAAAGGATCTAGGAGCAGAGCTTTGCTCCTGCTCGTCCGTCAGCCTGCATTGGACTGCCCCTAGGCATGTCTACCTTCTAAGGGAAAATCCAATTGCAGTCTTAATGTCGCTTATAAGTTGCTCGTAATAGGTCGGGATGTGATGCGACAACCGCTGCTCAGAGGCTCAATCATCTCCAGCAGCCGCTTGTAGCCCGTGCGCTGCACCCGCCACTGACCGGCGACCCTGGTATAGAGGTCCTCATATAGCGCACTGCCGGTGAGTATGGTCTGCTCATCCAGATTGATGAACAGATCATTGAGGTACCAGATGCCGGTGGCCGTGTCACCGTCGACCTTGATTTCCGGTGTATGCCCGTTGTGCATACCAAAGCGCCGATGGGTGAAGGCATTGCGGTAGAAGCTCATGGCTTCATCGATGCCATTGATCTCATACTGGTAAGTCGGGCTGTCGAAGCGAATATGGACATCATCGGCCAGAACGGTTTTCAGAAGCTCCAGATTGCAGGTGTCGATGCCGCGAAAGTAGCGTGCCTTGAGCTGTTTGATTTCTTCAATATCCAGAAGAGTTTGCATGCTGTTCTCCGCTGGAATTTAGTGAGGCAGGTAATGGCCGCCACTGACGTCCAGTTGGGCGCCGGTCACCACGCGCGCATAGTCGCTGGCCAGATACAGCGCGGCGGAGGCGCAATCGGCATCGTCGGGAATCTCGTTGCGCAAGGGAATCTGCTGGGCAATCACATCGACCAGAGATTCCATGGGTACGCCCTGGCGCTTGGCTTCCGCCTGGAAATAGCCTTTGACCGGTGCGCCCCACATCCAGCCGTTGTAGGTGCTGTTGACGCGGATGCCGTAGGGCCCCAGGTCTTCTGCCAGATATTGCACAGCGGTCTTGAGCGCGCCTTTGGATACTGCGTAACCGGCTTCGAGCTGATTGGGGCGGCGCGTTGCCATGGTGTTGATCATCACAATGCTGCCGTCTTTTTGCTTTTTCATCTGCGGCACCACGGCCTGGGTCATGTTCATGGAGCCGTAGAGATTGACTTCCATGACCTTGCGCCAGTCATCCATGGAGGAGTTGCTCGAAGAGCCCCAGGTCCCGTGGGCATAGGCCGAGTTGATCAGCGCATCGATGCGGCCGAACCTGGCAACGGTCAGCTCTGCAAGCCGCTGGCACTGCTCGGGCTGCGAGATATCGGTGGACACTTTGAGCGTCTCGCAGGAGTGGCCGGCATCGCGAATCGCTTGCTCTGCCTCATCGAGCATGGACTGTGTGCGGGCTGCCAGCACCACGGCCTTGGCCTGATATTCCGCCGCGCGCAGGGCGAGCTTGATGCCCATGCCGGGGCCGATGCCAGAGATGATGATGACTTTGTCTTTCAGAAGCATATGGGTCTCCTTGGATATATAGCCTGGGGTTTTCTCAGAATGCAGCCCGGGTGCGGGCAAAGTGCAGCTCTTCTGCGCGGTGCTTGACATCCTCGGCGACCTGGTCAAAGGCGATCTTTACCCAGGCGCCATGCTCGCGCATGATGGTGTCGGCGTTCAGTCCCAGGAACTGGTCGGTGGTGAAGTAGGTGCAGCGGTTGGCGTCAATCGCCTCTATGTATTGATCCCGGCGCGCAGCGTCCTTGTTCTCGGGCACGGGGCGCTGTTCCCAGGACAGCAGTTGCTCGGGCTCAAACGCAACCAGGTATTCATTGACAGGCCAGACTTCACCCGTTAGCGGATGGCGTGTTTTCATCTCGACCAAGTCATTGAGCTTGAGCCCACAGCGGATGTCGGGGCAGAAGCGATTCCAGAGACGGTAGTTCTCCAGATCGGCCAGCACTTCCCAGACCACGCTGGCGGGGGCATTGATTTCCACCTTGATGGAGGTGACGAGGTTGGCAGCTTTGGTCATTGGAGTGCTCGCTTCAGTTGATGGGCTTGGAGGTGATCTGCAACTGCTCGCTCAGCGGCTCCACGGTTTCAAGCAAGGTCTTGTAGCCCGTCTCTGCAATCCACCAGCGGCCATCGCGCTTGACATAGCGGTCTTCATATATCGCGCCGCCGTGCATATGTGTCTTCTCTTCGACGTTGATGAAGACATAGTTCAGATACCAGAGCGCGCTGGCTTCGTCGCCCTTGACCTCGATCTCCGGCGTGTGGCCGTTGTGCATGGCCAGGCGGGTCTTGGTAAAGGAGGTTTTGTAGAAGTCCAGCGCCTTGTCTATGCCTTTCAGATGGAATTCGTAAGCCGGGCTTTTGAAGGCCAGCTTGATGTCTGGCGTCAGCATGCCTTGCAGCAATTCCAGATTGCAGGTGTCGATGGCGCGAAAGTAGCGCGCCTTGAGCTGCTTGATCAACTCAATGGCTTCCAGGTCCAACATGTGTTTTGTCTCCGGTGGTAGTGGGTCAGTCTCAAGCGCTGACTTGATAGAAACTGGTGAGAATGCAATCGAGGCTGCTGAAATCCATGATGGGAGTCACAGATTCGGACATGTATTTCTGCCGCTGGCGCAGCAGGTCTTCATCTCCGTGCGTGTCATAGAAGCCGTGAGCACTGCCGATCGCGATATCGGGAAACTGCTCCTCAACGATGGCGTGGACTTCCGGTGCGTCTTCGGTCAAGCGTCGCACGACCAGGTTTTGCCGGTATCCGAAGATGGACTGCAGCGGGTAGGCATTGCTGCCATGGCCTTCACGCCAGTGAACCATCCATTCTTCAAAGTTCATGCCGACCGGCTTTCTGAACAGCGCCACCTGGCACATGCCCGGTGTGCGCTTGCCTAAAGCCACTTCAGCATCAAAACGCGCAACGCGCGCCTTGCGTTCTTCGGGGTAGGGCTCGGACTCGCAGACGAGATAGGCATGCAGGCTTGCCACCCGCTGCGCGATCAGTGCCTGCACCGGGCCCAGCATGGATGCGCTGTCCAGCCACAGACTGATCATTCCATCGAGAGGATGTTGGCTGAACGTGATGCGCTGGCTTGCGGCCTTGTCCATGGCGTCATCGACAACCATCACACGAATCCGAGAGGCACCACAGGCTTGCAGGGATCTTTGCAAATCCATCAGCGACTGGCGCCAACTTTCTGCCGAATGCCGTGCGGGGCGCCACAGGCTGAACATGATTTTTTCCATGAAAGCACCTCTTAGCTCTGGGTTGGCAGATGCCGGGATCGGTACAGCGCATAGTCGCGTTGCATCTGCTGCTCGCTCAGGCCAAAGGTCTCCAGGCTGTAGTCATGACCCGCACGCTTTTCCCGGCCGTTGCCAGACAGCCATTGCTGCGCATCGGTGCGGGCTTTCTCGGTGAAGGGCATCTGGGCGAACTGATAGACAGCCTCCAGCACCTCCATGGGCTTGGCCACGGTGTCCGAGAAGTGGATATCCAGAAAGCGCCGGCTGTCCTGCTGCTCGCGCACTTGCATGGTGTGGTGAATACCACGCGCCATGCGGCTGTTCCACTGGCGGCCTGCAGAGCTTGGGTCAGGCTGGTCGCTGTAGATCTGCCACAGCGTATGCGCCATGCTGGCCATGGAAGGGATGGTCTGCGCGGGCTCGCGATGGGTCAGAATGACCTGAGCCCGAGGAAAGACGGACAGCAGAATTTCCAAAGTGTGCAGATGCTGCGGGGCTTTGAGCAGCCAGCGCTGGCCCTGCGCTTCGCCGCGCTGGCTCTTTTGCCATTGCAGAAACTGCAGCATCTTCTTGAGCTGCGTATAGACGGGGCGCTGATCCTGCTGGTCGAGCCAGGCGGTGTAGCTGGGCACATCGGCGTAAGCGTCCATGGCGCAGAGAAAGGAATGCTCCATGAGCATGAATTCCTCGTCGCACAGCGTGGCGCTCATGGGGTGGATGGACAGAATCTGGGGAATCGCCTCAATCGTCTGCGCCACTTCCGTCTTGGCCATTGCAATGCGGTTGGCGCAGTCCTGCGGGCCTTCGCCTTTCAGCGGCGCGGGGTAGCGGGTCTCCCACCAGGCTGCAGAGTAAAAGCGCGGGTCTACGGCCAGTGTTCGCTGCAGCATGGTGGTGCCGGTGCGCGGCAGGCCCACGATGACCAATGGGTCTTCGATCTCGATCTTCGAGATTTCGGGGAAGCGCTGGAGATAGTCCTCCATGAGCAGGCGATTGACCAACTGGCCCACGAGTCGCTCGCGCATCATGGCAATGCCGGTTGTCGACAGCTTGGCTTCGGTGTTCAGGGCTTGCGTCAGAACTTCCAGCGCTTGCCGGTAGTTGTCGTTGCCAAAATCTTTGAGGCCTGGTGCACGCTCACATGCAGCTTGCAGCAGTTCTTCGACGTGCAGAGTTTGGGGTGTCACAGGGGCATTCATACAGTCTCCAGCAACTGGTTTATCGAGATCACTTTGGTGGTGGGGTGGCACTGCTCCTTGGCGCCAACCCAGCGCAGGCACATGGTTCCCTGGCGTACGCCGGCGGTCTGCAGCCAGTTGGCAATGCCGGGGTCTTTTTCGCTCAGCACCAGAGTGACGCCGCCGCTTTCGTTGTATTGCGCCTGGTGCTTGTTGATGCAGATCTGGTGGTAGCGGTAGTCCAGAGACTCCAGCCAGTAGTTATTGATCTGCAGATTCCAGAACGAGCATTCCGGCACCTTGTCGATACGAATGACCAGGGCCTGGTCCTCGCGCAGTTCCCAATGCGAGTGGTAGTAGAAAATATTGGGATCACCGCCCACGGACTGGCAGTAGGCCTGATCGGCTGGCGGCAACTGATTGCTATGTGGAAGATAGCTTTGTGCCCAGTCGGCAAATAGCTTCGCCGTGTTCTCGACAAAGGACGTCACGCGCTGCAGCGATTGCGCCAGAACCAAGGGATCCAGAGGGCCGGGGGTGTCCGTGGTGCCAATGCGCTCGATGGCGAGCTTGGCGGGCACTTCGCTCTTGCGATCCATGAAGGTTTGGCGTACCAGCAGCGACACCGAGGCATCTTCCATGGGCAGCCAGTTACCCGGCTGCGGGTCACGGCTGACGATGAGTTCGAAGTCACCGTTCTCGTCAGTCTTGAGCTGCGTGGCGTCGATAAACCCGGTGACAACCATGCGGCCATCGGTTTCATAGCCGCCTTTTTGCGTGCAAAAGCTCAGGTACGAAACCGTGCCACGGTTGCCATGAATGCGGTATTTCATGGACCCGTTGAGGCGCGAGTATTCGTAGATGTTGTCCGGGTTGTCCGCGCCAATCTTGGCGGTTTCGTGCGAGGTCTTGAAGAAGTTGGGAAACGCCGGGTCGGCGAATTCCACATGCATCTCCAGCGCGATGCGCAGCAGTCGGGTCAGATAGCGATAGCCTTCTGCCCGCGTTGCGGGGTCGGCAGGGGTTTCGGGACGCAGAATCTGCTGGCCGCAGCGTTTGAGGTGATCGCAGAACTGCGACCAGGTTTCGCCGCTGAGCAGTTGCTCATTAATGGTTTGGGTATCCATGATCTGGCTTTCTTTGTGTGCCGCGCACTGCCAGGTGGTGGCTGTGTGCGGTGGGTGAAAGAAGAAAGAGGGGCGTTGCAAAGGCTGGCAACGCCACAGTTCATCCAGTTGCTTCAGTCTTCCGCGGCGATGATTTCGCGGGCCACCAGTTCGGCGATGATCTTGTCCACCGCCTCTTGCGCAGTCATCGTGGGGGTGGATATATGAATGTCCGGAGACTCCGGCACTTCAAACGGTGAGTCGATCCCCGTGAAGTTCTTCAGCTCGCCACGGCGCACTTTCTTGTAGAGGCCCTTGGGGTCACGCTCTTCGGCAACGGAAAGCGGTGTGTCGATGAATACTTCGAGGAACTCACCATCCTTCACCAGCTTGCGCGCCATTTCGCGTTCTGCCTGGAATGGCGAAATGAAGGCGGTGATGGCAATCAGCCCGGCGTCCACAAACAGCTTGCCCACTTCAGCGACGCGACGAATGTTTTCCACGCGGTCTGCATCGGTGAAGCCAAGGTCGCGATTGAGGCCGTGGCGCACGTTGTCGCCGTCGAGCAGATAGGTATGCCGGCCACGCGCATGCAAACGGGTTTCGAGCAGATTGGCAATGGTGGATTTGCCAGCGCCCGACAGACCGGTAAACCATAGCAAGGCAGGTTTTTGATGCAGGCGTTCGGAACGCGCTTCCTGGTTCACATTCACATGCTGCATATGAATGTTCTGCGAGCGACGCAGCGAAAAGTCGATCAGACCCGCTCCCACAGTGGCGTTGCTCAGGCGATCGATCAGGATGAAGCTGCCTGTTTCGCGATTGTCCTTATAGGAATCGAAAGCGATAGGCTGGCTGCTGGACAGATTGCAGACGCCGATTTCATTGAGCGCCAGTTCCTTGGCGGCCAGATGCTCCAGCGTGTTGACATTGATCTTGTACTTGGGGGCTGCGAAGGTGACGGGAATCGTCTTGCCGCCGATCTTCATCAGATAGGGCCGGCCGCCGAGCATGGGCTGCTCGTGCATCCAGATGAGCGTGACCTGGAACTGATCGGCCACATCGGAAGGTGCATCCGCAACCGCAATCACATCGCCGCGGCTGCAGTCCACCTCGTCGGCCAAGGTCATGGTAACGGACTGGCCAGCAACCGCCTGCTGCAGATCTCCGTCCTGGGTGACGATGCGCGCAACCTTGGTCACGCGCCCGCTAGGCAGGATGCGGACGCTGTCTCCGGGGTGAATCTGGCCGCTGGCAATGCAGCCCGCAAAGCCGCGGAAGTCGAGGTTGGGGCGATTGACCCATTGCACAGGCATGCGAAACGGCAGCTTTTGCTGGCGGGCTTCGTCGATTTCCACCGTCTCCAGATAGCCCATGAGCGTGGTGCCGCGGTACCAGGGCATGTGCTCGCTCTGCTCGGTGATGTTGTCACCACGCAAGGCCGACATGGGGATGGCCGTGATGTCTTCCAGATTGATCTTCTTGGCGAATTCGCGGTAGTCGGCCACGATATCGTTGAAGATTTTTTCGGAGTAAGCCATCAAGTCCATCTTGTTGACAGCCAGCACGATTTTGCGGATGCCGATCAGCGATGCCAGATAGCTATGGCGCCTGGATTGAGTCAGCACACCGCGGCGCGCATCAATCATCACCACGGCCACATCGGCGGTGGAGGCACCAGTGACCATATTGCGGGTGTACTGCTCATGGCCGGGCGTGTCGGCCACGATGAACTTGCGCTGGTCGGTAGAGAAGAAGCGGTAGGCCACATCGATGGTGATGCCTTGCTCGCGCTCTGCGGCCAGACCATCGACGAGCAGCGCGAAGTCCAGCTCGCCGCCCTGCGTGCCGACTTTCTTGGAGTCCGCAACCAGTGCTTCCATCTGGTCCTCAAACAGCATCTTGGATTCGTACAGCAAGCGTCCGATCAGCGTGCTCTTGCCGTCATCCACGCTGCCGCAGGTGATGAAGCGCAGCAGGCTTTTCTGCTCGTGTGCCTTCAGGTATTTCTCGATATCTTCAGAGATGAGTGCAGATACATGTGACATCAGAAATACCCCTCTTGCTTCTTCTTTTCCATGGATGCGACCGAGTCGTGGTCGATCATCCGGCCCTGTCGTTCCGAAGTACGGGTCAGCAGCATTTCCTGAATGATCTTGGGCAAGCTATTGGCGTCGGATTCGACGGCACCCGTCAGGGGGTAGCAGCCCAGGGTGCGAAAGCGAACATTGCGCATCATGGGAACTTCGCCACTCTTGAGCGGCATGCGCTCGTCATCGACCATCAGCAGCGTGCCGTCTCGCTCCACCACTGGGCGAGGCGCTGAAAAATAGAGGGGAACGATGGGGATGTTTTCGAGATAGATGTATTGCCAGATATCCAGCTCGGTCCAGTTGGACAGCGGGAACACTCGGATTGATTCGCCTTTGTTCTTGCGCGTGTTGTACAGATGCCAGAGTTCCGGGCGCTGGTTCTTGGGATCCCAGCGGTGCTGGTCCGAGCGGAAGGAAAAGATGCGTTCCTTGGCGCGAGACTTCTCTTCATCGCGGCGCGCGCCACCAAAGGCGGCGTCGAAGCCATACTTGTCGAGAGCTTGCTTCAGGCCCTCGGTTTTCATGACATCGGTATGAATTTGCGAGCCATGCTTGAACGGGCTGATGCCCATTTCAAGACCTTCTGGGTTGATGTGGACCAGCAGGTCCATGCCCAGTTTGGCTGCCATCTGATCACGAAAGCGATACATGTCCTGAAACTTCCAGGTCGTGTCCACATGCAGCAAAGGGAAGGGAGGTTTGGCCGGATAGAAGGCCTTCATCGCCAGATGCAGCATGACCGCACTGTCCTTGCCGATGGAGTAGAGCATGACGGGGTTTTCTGCCTCGGCAACAACCTCGCGCATGGCCTGAATGCTTTCGGCTTCCAGCCTTTGCAAATGAGTCAGCACCACAGATTTCTCCTTGGTTTTTTGTTTTGGGTGCTGCCAACTGTAGGAGTCCGTTAAATCAAATCTTTGCGCGAATTGATGTTTTAGAAGTTGCTGCGCCATGCTCGCCATAGGGTCCAGCTTCGTTGACGTTGGGGTTCTGGCGTAGGTGTTCTTCGGTACCAGCGATACGTCTTGTGCAGTCTTCAAGATGCTGCTGGCCAATTCGTTCGACTGGCTGAGCATCTCTGTGGCAGCAGGCAGATGAAACAGGCGCAGCCGGTCGTGGCTGTCGCTGGCAAGCGATGAAAAGGTGGCTGCGCGTTGCCACTGCATGGCGGCAAGCAGGGCAAAGATCTTGCCCTCGCTGGAGCACCTGAGGCGATCAAAAAAATCTTCCAGATGCGCAGCGCACAGGCTGCCTTCATACGGTTGCCAATACACCTTGCCGCGGTTGTTGACGGCACGCAAGATGCCATGCCTCAGGCGTCCAGGGCAGTTGTTATGGGCTCCAAAATCATCGATCCAGACAATGCTGGCGCTCTCTTTTCGGGCCTGCTCGCAAATATCCAGATAAGTGGTGGCGTACCAGCGCTGCACATTGCTGGATGCCTGCTTCATGCGCTTTGCAGGGCGGTCGGCATTCAGGTTCCAGCGCTGCAGGTACTGGGCGTTGGTACGCTCGGGCAAGTCAAGCTGCTGGCGCTGCAAGATCAGTTGCTGCATGGCTTCCAGCTGCCACAGCAAAAAAGGCAGGCCATGGTCGGCGGGCTGGGTGCTGACCAGTTGCACATAGATGTCCTGCTCCTGTATGGCCGACAAGGAGCGGCCTTCGCCAGGTTTGCGGCCTCGCTCGCGCACAAGGACAGCGCTCCATCCCCCTTCCAGCCAGGCTTTGTGGGCGGCAATGATGGTTGGTGTGGACAGGCCTGTTGCCTTACCGACTTCTTTGAGCGTTTTGCCTTCAAGCCGTAATTTCACGGCTTGAATTCGCAGTGAATTGATTTCCTGGACACTGAGTTTCTTACCAACAGCCATGCGCATTCCTGTTAAACATTCACTCGCTTATTCGCGAAGATCCAGACGTATTTACTGTCGGCCTGTCCTCTGATCGGCGCATAGGCCAAACGGACCACATGAATAACAAAACAGGAGATTTTTGTGACTCAGACTCGAAGCGCACTGCTTGAAGACGTAATGGCCATCACCCGTGAAGCGGGTGCTTTAATCATGAAGATCTATCGCTGCGACTTTGAGGTTCGGGGCAAGCAGGATGCATCGCCCGTGACTGAAGCCGACGAAAAGGCCGAGCGCCTGATTCTTGAGCGTCTGGGCACCTTGCAGTCGCAGTTTCCCGTCGTTTCCGAGGAGGCGGCTGCAGCGGGATATGTGCCTGAGATGGGGCAATGCTTCTGGCTGGTTGATCCTCTTGATGGCACCAAGGAATTCATCAACCGCAATGGCGAGTTCACAGTCAATATCGCGCTGATCGAAAATGGAACCCCTGTGCTGGGTGTCGTTTTCGCTCCGGCGCTGGATCGCATGTACGCGGGAGCCATAGGACTTGGCGCATGGCTGGAGGTGCAGGGAAAGCGCCAATCCATTGAATGCAGAAGCATTCCGGAGGATGGCCTTGATGTGGTGGCCAGTCGTTCGCACGGCGATGCTGACGCGCTTGATCAGTTTCTCAATGGACGCTTGGTGCGGTCACTCAAAAGTGCAGGTTCATCGCTCAAGATTTGTCTGATTGCAGAGGGCGAGGCTGACCTCTATCCACGCTTGGGGCGCACCATGGAGTGGGATATCGCTGCGGGTCATGCGGTGCTGGCCGCGGCAGGCGGCCAGATTCATGCGCTCAATGGAGATGTTCTGAGCTACGGCAAGAGAGATTTGAGTAATCCTCATTTCTATGCCTGCTCGGCAGATTACCGCTGATTTCAAGCTTTCGCACAGCATTTTCTCCCGCCTTGAATGCCATGAGTGCGAGCACTCACAACCTCTGTGTTTTCTGATAGATGAACTTTGCTGCGACGCTAATTCGAGCTTGCCTGCTTTGCGGGTTGCTAATGAGTGCAGCCTGTGCCGACAAGGCTGCGTCTCGCCAACCCGTCAAAATCGTTGTCGGATTCGAAGCCGGTGGCGCTATGGATACCTTGGCACGCGCGTTTGCAACTCAGCTCTCAGTGCGATTGCAGCGCTCCGTCTATGTGGAAAACAGAGTAGGAGCAGGTGGAGCCATTGCCGCGAACTATGTTGCGAAATCCAGGCCCGATGGGAATACGTTGCTCTTGGCGTCGCCTGCCGAGATCTTCATCAATCCCATTTACACCAGAAGCCAGGAGTCGGGCGAGGTCGCTGACATGGTGCCGGTGGCCAAAATTTCCTCTGCTCCTATTGTTCTTGCCACGCGTGGCGACTCCGCAATACATCAACTGAGTGATATCGCAGCTGCAGCACAAAAAAATGCCCGTGGTCTGAGTTTCGCGTCCTCAGGAATTGGCAGCTTGCAGCATTTGGTGGGCGAGAGTTTGGGCAAAGCCCTGGGTGTGGAGCTATTGCATGTTCCATACGGGGGAGCTGCTTCCGCAACTGCGAGCCTGATGAGCAATCAAGTGGACCTGCTCTTTGCGGGGCTTGCTCCCATAGCCCCCCATCTGCAAAGCCAAAAGATGCACGCATTGGGCATCGCATCGGCCCACAGGTCTAAGCGTTTCTCCGATATTCCTACGTTTCAGGAGAAGGGGCTCCAGGGCGTCAGCTTTGAATACTGGCAAGGAATCTTTCTTCCCAAGGGAGCGTCATCCGAACTGGCTCTATTTCTATCCGCCGAGATCAACAACGTGATCAAAGAAACGGGCTTTGTGGATCAACTAGAAAATACAGGTTTTGAGGTTGCATACAAGGACCACAAGCAATTCAAACCATTTTTGCAAGCTGAGGGTCAGATCTACCGAAGCCTCATTAAGAGAGACAGTTTTTTATATTGACCCCGTGAATTCTTTGGGGCTCAAACTTAACTAGATCATTGGATGTAGAAATCGTCGCGCAGGATCTGCTCTTGCTCGGTTTGAACGGCAGCATGGAGTCTGCTGCGCTTGTTCCAGAGCCCTGATGGCGGACCTCAAGCAAATAATCGGGCTGGAACTGAAATTCATTGTCTCCTGCTTGCCAAAATCCAGGCGTTAAGTGGTAGCTCGCGATGCGGACATGAGCAGAAGCTATCGTTGCCAAGCTACGGCAGGGGGATTTCCGTCCTTTGAAGAGTGTCCGGCGATGGGGCATGGGACTTAAATGTATAAACGACGGGAAGTCACTGATCAAGAAAGACACCAGAAGAAGCCGCGATCAGGGCCTCATTTGCCCGCGGGCTGTTTCGGACAAGCCATTGCGCTGCACATGCTGGACCAGAAAATCAAGAAATATCCGGGTCTTGAGAGGCAGGTGTGTGCGGTGTGGGTAATAGGCATAGAAGCCCGGGAAGCTTGCCCAATAGGGTTTCAGTACTTCAACCAACTGGCCTGTGTTGAATGCGTCGGTCATGGATTCGCGCCAGCCGGTAATCACGCCAATGCCATCAAGGGCTGCACGCATGGCCGTGTCGCTATGGTTGACTGTCAGTGGCCCGCTCACGGAGCGCTCGCTCAGTTTGCCGTCGATATTGAATTCCCACTTGTAGAGTGCGCCGCTGCTGCTCATGCGGTAGTTGATGCATAGGTGCTGCTCCAGTTCGTCGGGGTGCTCGGGTGTGCCGTGTGTTTTGAGGTAAGCAGGAGATGCACCGAAACACATGGTCAGATCCTGTGTGAGTGGCACGGCAACCATATCGCCCTCCAGTGACTCGCCATTGCGTATGCCGACGTCAAATCCTTCTCGCACGATGTCCACAAAGCCGTCGTCATAGACCAGCTCGACGTGAATGTGCGGATGCATTGCAAAGAACTCGGCGAGCATGGGCTCGACGAGCACCTGGCCAGCAGGATGGGAGATGGTGAGGCGCAGCGTGCCGCCTTCGACGCCAGCTTGGAGCTGAAGATCCTCGGTCGCTTCGCGCAGGTTGGTGAGGGCCGGGGAAATGCGCTCCAGATAGATTCTCCCGGCTTCTGTCAGATTGAGGCTGCGCGTTGTTCGATCGAAGAGGCGTACATCCAGACGGGTTTCCAGTTTCTTGATCGTCTGGGACAGTGCGGCCGGCGTGACCCCGATGGCGTGGGCGGCGTAGGTCAGACTGCGATGCTGAGCTACCTGCTCAAAGGCAGCCAGATAGGCGAGTATTTCGGGCTTCATGTTCTCTATTTTTAAGTAAAACTTAATAACTTAAATAGATTGCTTGACTTTTTCTTTTGCATTGCCTGGCGCACACTGCCTCTGCTTCACGCGCTGCTCAGGTGCCTGCAGCAATCACCGTGTCGAAAAAGCAAACAAGAAAGCCCCCCATGCCTGTCAAATTCACTCTCAACGGCAAGCCCGCATCGGCTGATGTGGATCCTTCAACGCCCATCCTCTGGACCCTGCGTGACACACTGGGTATGACAGGGACCAAATTCGGTTGCGGCATGGCCATGTGCGGAGCATGCACTGTGCACTTGAACGGCCAGGCCATCCGTTCTTGCATTACGCCCATATCGGCGGCGCAAGGGCAAAAAATCGACACCATCGAAGCGCAAGCTGCAGACAAGGTGGGCAAGGCTGTCGAGGATGCGTGGGTTCGCAACGATGTGGCGCAATGCGGCTATTGCCAAAGTGGGCAAATCATGAGTGCGACCGCGCTGCTCAAAAGCAATCGCCAGCCAAGCGATGCGGACATCGATGCAGCCATGGCGGGCAATATCTGCCGCTGCGGAACCTATACACGCATCCGTGCAGCCATCCACGATGCTGCCAAAAACCTGTCGGCCTAAAAGAAGGAGCACATCCCATGCCTATTCCCAATCATCTTTTTGCCGACCTGCCCAAAGGTCTGCGTGTGCTGGCGGCTGACTCCATAGATGCAGGCCTAAAGCTCGAGCGGCGCGATTTCCTCAAGCTGGCGACGGCCTCGGGTTTTGCGCTGGGTGTATTTCCCGCAGCTGTGTCGGCACAGGCGAAGGGTAACGAACAGGTTTCTACAAGCGCACTCAAGCCTTACCAGCAGCCATCGGCTTTTGTGAAGATTGATCGTGATGGAGCGGTGACGATCACCATCAACCGTCTGGAGTTCGGCCAAGGCGTGCAAACCGGCCTGCCCATGGTGCTGGCCGAAGAGCTGGACGCCGATTGGTCCAAGGTGCAGAGCGCGCACGGCAATGCCGATCCCGCATATCTGGATCCGGTCATGGGAATGCATCTGACGGGCGGCTCCACTGCCATCAAGAACTCGTATGTCCAGTATCGTGAACTGGGGGCGCGTACCCGCTCCATGCTGCTGGCCACGGCCGCCAAGCGCTGGGGTGTAGACCCGCAGTCCTTGCGCACTCAGGCAGGACAGGTGATCGGGCCTCGGGGCAAGAAGCTGGGCTACGGCGAGTTGGCGGATGAGGCCATGAAGATGCCTGTTCCGCAGCAGGTGAAGCTCAAGGACGCCAAAGACTTTCGCATCATCGGTCATGCCACGGGACGGCTCGATGCACGCGCCAAGTCCAGCGGCAGACAGTCATACGGCATCGACATGCATCTGCCGGGTATGTTGACCGCAGTTGTGGCGCATCCGCCGGTGTATGGAAGCAAGATTCAATCGGTGGACGATGCGGCAGCCAAAGCCATCAAGGGTGTGCGTGCAGTGCTTCGTGTGCCCAGCGTGTGGGGGGGCGAGCTGGTTGCGGTGCTGGCCGATGGTTACTGGCCAGCCAAGCAGGGTCGCGATGCCCTGAAAATCCAGTGGGACAGCGCAGCGGTTGGCAAAGTCGATTCGGCTCGGCAACTGGCGCAGTATCGTGAATTGGCCAGGAAGCCGGGCGCACTCAAGTTCGATGCCGATGTTTCGGCATTGAACGGTGCTGTTCACAAAATCAGTGCCGAATATGTCTTTCCCTACCTTGCCCATACGCCGATGGAGCCGCTGAACTGCACGGTGCGTGTGACAGGTGCAGGAAAGGATGCCAAGGTTGAGCTTTGGTTGGGCACGCAGGCCCCGGGCTGGGAAGTTGCAACGGCTGCGCGCGTGCTTGGCGTGGCACCGCAGAATGTCCGAGTCAATGTTCAGATGGCGGGGGGCGGTTTCGGCCGCCGTGCCAACCCGCGCAGTGACTACGTGGCCGAAGCCTGCGAGATTGCCAAGGCTGCCAGAACATCTGGTATTGACGCACCGGTGCGCATGATCTGGAGCCGCGAGGACGATGTCAAAGGAGGCTATTACCGACCCATGCATGTGCATCGCGCCGAAATAGGTTTTGACGACAAGGGAAAGGTGATTGCCTGGGACCATGTGATTGTAGGCCAGTCGCTTGCCAAAGGCACGGCGTTTGAGGGCTTCATGGTCAAGAACGGAGTGGACACCACTACGGTTGAAGGCATGAAGGAGCCCTATGACCTGCCGATGCGACTCTCGGTGCATCACCCCGAGCTCAATGCGCCGGTTCTCTGGTGGCGCAGCGTGGGCTCTACGCACACCGCTTATGTGATGGAGACCTTGATGGATGAAATTGCCCGAGCTGTAAAGCAAGATCCTGTCGCATACAGGCTGCAGCAGTTTGGCGACAGGCATCCGCGTCACAAGGCCGCGTTGCAGCTGGCAGTCGAAAAGTCGGGCTACGGAAAGCGCCAACTGGCCGAAGGCAGAGCCTGGGGCGTGGCTGTGCATCAGTCTTTCGACTCGGTGGTTGCCTATGTGGTCGAGGCATCGATGAAGGATGGTGCTCCCAAGCTGCATGCGGTTACAGCTGGCGTGCATTGCAATCTGGCGGTGAACCCTCGGAGTGTCGAGGCTCAGGTGCAGGGTGGTGCCTTGATGGGCCTTGGCATGTGCTTGCCTGGGGCTGCAATCACCTTCAAGGATGGACAGGTGGAGCAGGGTAACTTCAATGATTACACCGTGGCCCGCTTAACCGATATGCCCGCGATCTCCGTGCATATCGTGCCGAGTGCCGATGCGCCCACAGGTATGGGCGAGCCGGGTGTGCCGCCATTGGCCCCCGCTTTTGCCAACGCCATCGCCAAGCTGAGCGGCCATACACCACGCGAGCTGCCTTTCCAGAAAGCGTGAGAGCATGAGCCGGGATCGCTAGAAAAGCTCCTGTTGAGAAGATGTGAGAGTGACGAAGTCCTCTCCGAGAGGGATCAAGATCGAGTCGGCAATCGGCTTGATCTGTTTCGCCAGATAGTGCTCGTAATCGATGCGTGAGCGGCGGATTTCCAAAGGCTCAGGGCCATTCTTGGTCATGACGTATTGGATCCAGCCGCCGTTCTGGTACTGCCTGGGTCGCCCCACGCGATCGTTGTACTCATCGGCAATGCGAGCGGCACGGACCTGTGGCGGCACATTGGCCACGTAGGCATCCAGGCGATGTCGCAGGCGTTTGCGATAGATGAGCAGATCATCCTTCTTGCCCGCCAGTGTCGAATGGGCGTACTTGATGACAAACTCGCGGTAGGGGACACCTTGGTG
>NZ_BBXH01000014.1:0-187611 GCF_001010305.1 Comamonas sp. E6 | reverse complement strand
TGCAGCCTTTGCTGGAGCAGCGGCCTTGGGGGCTGCGGTCTTGGTTGCAGCTGCCTTCTTCACAGCTTCAGCCTTGGGCGCGGCCGCCTTCTTGGCAGGTGTCTTTTTCTCGGTTGTGGCCTTGGCGGCCGTCTTCTTCGCAGTTGCCATCATTTTCTCCTTCGTTGATTTGCATAAGACGTCCGGTTCCTTGCGGTGCCGGACGATTCAAAGCGATGTGGAGTTACGCATCGCTAGGAACACAAATTTGCTTCACGCCAAAAATCTCAGTTTTTTGTAGCAATGAAGTGAAGCAAGTCATGACTCGCATTGTGCCTGCTTAGAAGCAATTAATCCCAAGAAAGTGCGCCTCCGGTCTGATACTCGATCACTCGTGTCTCAAAGAAGTTACGTTCTTTCTTCAAATCGATCATTTCGCTCATCCAGGGGAAGGGATTTTCTTCACCGGGGAACAGTTCCTCCAGACCGATCTGCGTGGCGCGACGGTTGGCGATGTAGCGCAGATAGCCCTTGAACATGGATGCATTCATGCCCAGCACGCCGCGTGGCATGGTGTCCTCGGCATAGCGATATTCGAGTTCCACAGCCTTCTGGAACAGCTCCGTGATTTCCTGCTTGAACTCGGCCGTCCACAGATGGGGGTTCTCGAGCTTGAGCTGGTTGATCAGATCGATGCCGAAGTTGCAGTGCATGGACTCGTCGCGCAGGATGTACTGGTACTGCTCGGCAGCGCCCGTCATCTTGTTCTGGCGGCCCAGGGCCAGGATCTGCGTGAAGCCCACGTAGAAGAACAGACCTTCCATCAGGCAGGCAAAAACGATCAGCGACTTCAGCAGCGTCTGGTCGGTCTCGGGCGTGCCGGTGTGGAAGTTGGGGTCCATGATCGCTTCGATGAAGGGGATCAGGAACTCGTCCTTGTCGCGGATGGATTGGACTTCGTTGTAGGCGTTGAAGATTTCCGATTCATCCAGGCCCAGCGATTCCACGATGTACTGGTAGGCGTGAGTGTGGATGGCTTCTTCGAAAGCCTGGCGCAGCAGGAACTGGCGGCACTCGGGCGCCGTGATGTGGCGGTAGGTGCCCAGCACGATGTTGTTGGCGGCCAGTGAGTCGGCCGTCACAAAGAAGCCCAGATTGCGCTTGACGATGCGGCGCTCGTCTTCGGTCAGGCCGTTGGGGTCCTTCCACAGCGCGATGTCGCGCGTCATGTTCACTTCCTGCGGCATCCAGTGGTTGGCGCAGGTGGCCAGATACTTTTCCCAGGCCCACTTGTACTTGAAGGGGACCAGCTGGTTCACGTCGGTCTTGGCGTTGATGATGCGCTTGTCGGCGGCATTCACGCGCTTGTGGGTGCTGGTGGACGCGCCGGCTTCTGCGCTGGTGGCGGAAGGGGCAAAGGTGTCGTCGTCAAAGCTCAGCATATTTATTCCTTGAGGGGGGAAAAGGCTGGGTGCAATGCAATCGACATCCAGCTTTTCAATCATTTATTGATGGAGTGGCGCCACTCAAATACTGGCGCACTCTAAAGCGAGAGACACCGAGGAAGCGCTGCTGCGCACCGAGGGTGTCGTCCCCCTCCGGCGCTCAGCGCCAGAGAGGGGGAAGGCGCGGGGCCGCCTAGGCCAAGCGCCTCAGGGGGAGCCAGTCAATTACTGGCAGGCCTCGCAGCCTGGATCGTCGATCGCGCAGAACTTGATGTCCGTGGCGGGTGCCTGGGCACGGGCAGCGGCGGCAGCGGCTTCCAGTGCGCTCACCGCAGGCTTGGCCGCAGGAGCCGCCGAAGCGGCAGGAGCGCCGGAGGACACGGCGTTCAGCACACGGCTTTGCACGGTGGACTTCTCGATATTGGTCGCGCTGGTGGTACGCAGGTAGTAGGTGGTCTTCAGACCGCGCAGCCAGGCCAGCATGTAGGTGTCGTGCAGCTTCTTGCCCGATGCACCGGCCATGTAGATGTTCAGGCTCTGGGCCTGGTCGATCCACTTCTGGCGGCGCGAGGCGGCTTCCACCAGCCATTCGGGCGAGACTTCGAACGCGGTGGCGTAGAGGTTCTTGATCTCTTGCGGCACGCGGTCGATGGCGCGCAGCGAGCCGTCGAAATGCTTGAGGTCCATGACCATCACGTCGTCCCACAGGCCCAGGCGCTTGAGGTCGCGCACCAGGTACTGGTTGATGACGGTGAATTCGCCAGACAGATTGGATTTCACGGACAGGTTGCCGAACGAAGGCTCGATTGAGGCATCCACACCCACGATGTTGGAGATGGTGGCGGTGGGCGCAATGGCCACGCAGTTGGAGTTGCGCATGCCGTCCTGGGCGATCTTGGCGCGCAGGGCATCCCAGTCCAGCTTGGCGGAGCGGTCCACTTCCACATAGCCGCCGCGGGCCTTTTCCAGCAGCTTCAGGGTGTCGGGAGGCAGGATACCCTGATCCCACAGCGAGCCCTTGAAGGTGGAGTAGGTGCCGCGTTCCTTGGACAGCTCGGTCGATGCCCAGTAAGCGTAGTAGCAGATGGCTTCCATGGCTTCGTCGGCGAACTCGACGGCGCCCTGGCTGGCGTAGGCGGTGCGCATTTCATACAGCGCGTCCTGGAAACCCATCAGGCCCATGCCCACGGGGCGGTGGCGCAGATTGGAGTCCTTGGCCTTTTGCACGGCGTAGTAGTTGATGTCGATCACGTTGTCCAGCATGCGCATGGCCGTGTTCACGGTCTTGCGCAGCTTGTCGTGGTCGATCTTGCCGTCCTTGATGTGCTGGACCAGGTTCACGGAACCCAGGTTGCAGACCGCAGTTTCGGTGTCGCTGGTGTTGAGCGTGATCTCGGTGCACAGATTGGACGAGTGCACCACACCCACGTGCTGCTGGGGCGAGCGGATGTTGCAGGGGTCCTTGAAGGTGATCCAGGGATGGCCGGTCTCGAACAGCATCGAGAGCATCTTGCGCCACAGGTCCACGGCAGGCACGCGCTTGAACAGCTTGAGCTCGCCGCTGTCGGTCTTGGCTTCATAGGCGGTGTAGGCCTTCTCGAAGGCTTCGCCGTACAGATCGTGCAGATCGGGAGCGTCGGCGGGCGAGAACAGGGTCCACTGGCCTTTTTCCATCACGCGCTTCATGAACAGGTCGGGAATCCAGTTCGCCGTGTTCATGTCGTGGGTGCGGCGGCGGTCGTCGCCGGTGTTCTTGCGCAGCTCCAGGAATTCTTCGATGTCCAGGTGCCAGGATTCCAGATAGGTGCAGACCGCGCCCTTGCGCTTGCCGCCCTGGTTCACGGCGACGGCCGTGTCGTTGACCACCTTGAGGAAGGGAACCACGCCTTGCGATTCGCCGTTGGTGCCCTTGATGCGCGAGCCCAGGGCACGCACACGGGTCCAGTCATTGCCCAGGCCGCCAGCAAACTTGGACAGCAGAGCGTTTTCCTTGATGGATTCGTAGATGCCGTCCAGGTCGTCGGGCACGGTGGTCAGGTAGCAGGACGACAGCTGCGAGCGCAGCGTGCCGCTGTTGAACAGCGTCGGGGTGGACGACATGAAGTCGAAGGACGACAGCAGCTCGTAGAACTCGATGGCACGTGCATTGCGGTCAGGCTCGTTCAGCGCCAGGCCCATGGCCACGCGCATGAAGAAGGACTGGGGCAGCTCGATGCGGGTCTTGCGCACGTGCAGGAAGTAGCGGTCGTACAGGGTCTGCAGGCCCAGGTAGTCGAACTGTTCGTCGCGCTCGGCCTTCAGGGCCTTGGCCAGACGGGGCAGGTCGTAGTTCAGCAGCTCGGGGTTGAGCAGCTCGTTGTCCACGCCCTTTTGCACAAAGCCGGGGAAGTAGTCGGCATAGGCGGCCTGCATTTCTGCGGGCTGCACGTCGCGGCCCATGACTTCGCGCACGATGGTGTGCAGCAGCAGGCGGGCGGTGACGTAGGTGTAGTCGGGATCTTTTTCGATCAGCGTACGGGCGGCCAGGATGGACGCCTTGTAGACCTCGGCCAGAGGCACGCCGTCGTACAGATTGCGCAGGGTCTCGGCCACGATGGGCGCGGACTGGATGTCGGCATTCAGATTGCGGCAGGAAGCGACGATCAGAGCCTCCAGGCGCTCCTGGTCCAGGGGCACGCGCTGGCCGTTGTCGGTCACATGCAGCACGGGCTTGGCGGCGGCAGCGGCGGCCACTTCGGCGGCCTTCTTCTGCTCGGCACGTTCCTGGTTGCGGCGCTCGCGGTACAGCACATAGGCGCGGGCCACGTCCTGGTGGCCGGCGCGCATCAGGCCCAGCTCGACCTGGTCCTGCACATCTTCAATATGGAAGGTGCCGCCATCGGGACGCGAGCGCACCAGTGCGCGCACCACGCCTTCGGTCAGTTCGTTGACGGTGTCGCGCACGCTGGCAGACGCCGCGCCCTGCGCGCCGCGCACAGCCAGGAAAGCCTTGGTCAGGGCCACGGCAATCTTCTGGGGCGCGAAAGCCACCACATCGCCGCTGCGGCGGATGATCTGATAGCTGTCATTGGGGGAGGAAGAATTGGCTGCGCCGGCAGGCGCGGCAGAAGGCAGTGAGTTCAACGCTTCTTGCATAAGTTCCTCTGAGTCAGTATGTGGATAGGCAGACAAAGGCCTGCACTGTGGGCAGGCCATCAAAAACACGATTCGGTGCCTCGGTTTACACATGGTTTGCACAGGGTGTGCACAACTTGTAAACACTAGATATGGGGTCTGAGGCTCTTCAAAACACTACCGGTAGTGTATCTCGCTTAAATCCGAGCGACCTGATGAAACTACTGAATCTGGCATTTCGAGCGCCGCTTGACAGCCGCAAAAATGACTTCATCCCGCATGAATAAAGGCCTGTGGCGCGGTTGCGCGCGGCGGCAGATCGGGCCGGAAATATGTAAAAAATTTGCGTGTTTGATGCAGGCGACAGTTGTTGCGCGCGCGCCATTGACATGCCGTTTCGAAGCCCCGCAACGATGGATGCTTGGGATTCTCAAAATGAGGAGCGCATAGCGCCTACGAATAAAAGATTTCAGCTGCGAATATGTATGAAATCGAGTGCTGAAAGGCGGTAGGTGCTATGAAGATTTCAGGCTGCGCCTGAGGCTGCAGGATTGGGGGGGAATTCCCAGCTGCGCGTGCCGTCTGTGCTGGCCAGCTGCTGCTGCAGCCGCTGCCAGTCGAAACCGGGTCCGGGGTCCTGCTTGCGCCCAGGCGCGATGTGCTCGTGTCCGGCGATGTAGCGCACCGGATAGTGCGCCGCGATAGCCATGCAAAGCTGCTGCAGGGCCTGGTACTGCGGAGCTTCAAAGCTCAGGCCTTCCAGGCCTTCGAGTTCGATGCCGATGGAGTCGTCGTTGCAGCGCTCGCGCCCGCGCCACTGACTGACACCGGCATGCCAGGCGCGGTCGTCGCAGCTGACGAACTGCCAGATCTCGCCCTGACGCGTGATAAAGAAATGTGACGAGACTTCGAGGCCGCGAATGCCCTGGTAATAGGGGTGGGCGTCCCAGTCCAGCTGATTGGTGAACAGTTGCTGCACCGCGCCTGTGCCGTACTGGCCCGGAGGCAGGCTGATGGAGTGGATGACGACGAGATCGATCTGCGCATCCTCGGGGCGAGGGCCGAAATTGGGAGATCTCAGCTGACGCGCCGCACCATACCAGCCGGCCTGCCAGGGCTGGGCCAGGGAGGAGGAAAGGGGCGTGGAATCAGACATTGTCGCTCTGGTGTTTGCTGCCTTCGGCCGGCAGGTCTATGCCCAGACGGTCGATGCGGTAGCGAATCTGGCGCAGGCTGATGCCCAGTCTGGCCGCCGTGGCTGTGCGGTTGAAGCCGTTGTCCTGCAGGGCTCTGACCAGGATGCTGCGCTCCTGCTCATCAAGCCAGCCTTGCAGATCCTCCGGCAGCATGGCCGGACTGCCTGCGTGCTGAGTTTGCGGCGGCGGTGCGCTCGATGCCCAAGCGCCCGAGGAAGCCGCTACCGCCACGCCAGCGCACTCGGCCGGCACGCCGGATTCGGGCAGACGCAGCGGGCCTTCCTCGCCCAGTGCAATGGCGCGGTGCAGCACGTTCTCCAGCTCGCGCACATTGCCAGGCAGCGGGAGCCGGGCTATCTGGCTCAGGCTGATGTCGTCCAGCTCCGGCGTAGCCAGTCCGGATTCGCGGGCCAGCTTTTGCAGCAAAGCCTGGCATAGCTGGCCCAGGTCTTCACGGCGCTCGCGCAGCGCGGGCAGCTCGATTTCGATGACGTTGAGGCGGTAGAACAGGTCCTGGCGGAAATTGCCTGCCTGCACTTCCGCTCCCAGATCGCGGTGGGTGGCGCTGACGATGCGCACATCGACGGCTTCTTCCTGGGTGCTGCCCAGTGGACGAATCTTGCGCTCCTGAATGGCGCGCAGCAGCTTGGCCTGCATGGCCAGGGGCAGGTCGCCGATTTCATCGAGAAACAAGGTGCCGCCCTGTGCGGCCTGGAAGTAGCCGGGCCTGTCCTGCGTGGCACCGGTGTAGGAGCCCTTGCGGGCACCGAAGAACTCGGCTTCGAGCAGGCTTTCCGGGATGGCACCGCAGTTGACCGCGACCATGGGGCCGCCGGCCCGCTGGCTGCAGCCGTGCAGGGCGCGTGCCACCAATTCCTTGCCCGTGCCGGATTCACCGTGGATCAGCACGGGAGCCATGCCTTTGGCGACCTTGGCAATGCGCTGCTTGACCAGCTGCATGGCCTGAGACCTGCCAACCAGAGCCTCCAGAGCGCCAGTTGGCGTTCCCGCACCAGTGCCGCCGGCGGCCGAGCTGTCGCTGGTCTGCGGGTTGCCGGGCTTGGGCACCGCGCCAATGCCTTGCACGGCCGAGGCCACGACCTGGCGGAACTGGCGCAGGTCCACGGGCTTGGTCAGATAGTCGAACGCGCCCGCGCGCAGGGCCTCGACGGCGTTTTCGGCAGAGCCGTAGGCCGTCATGACGATGCAGCGCTCGCTGCGCGACTGATCGCGCAGTTGCAGCAGCAACTCCATGCCGATCCCGTCGGGCAGGCGCATATCGGTAATCAAGACATCGAAATTGCGGCCTTGCAACTGAGTCATGCCTTCCTGGACCGAGCCCGCGGTTTCCACGCGGTAGCCTTCCCGCAGCAAGGTCAGCTCGTAGAGCGTGCGCAGATCCGGTTCATCATCGACCACGAGAATGCTGGCCGCTGCGGATGAGTGAGGCGATGATGTCACTGGGCTTACACCATGATCGAGTCAAACAGGGAGTGGCTCGCGAGGGATGAAGGGCCGCTGCGCAGAGTCACGATAAAGGCATTGCCGTTCACCTCGCCTTGCGGTGTGCTGCGAGCCAGGCGTTGATAGCTGATGGAGGCATCGTAGCGCTGGCACAGCTCGCGGCATATATAGAGTCCGAGGCCGCTGGAGCGGCTTTGAGAGGAGAAGAACGGCTCGAACAGATGGCGCTCGACGCTGGACTCCAGCGGTGCCCCATCACTCCAGACCATGAACCAGCAGGTGTCGTCCTGCGGTGCGAGACCCTGGATCTGACCGTTCAAGGGGCCGTGGCCGCTGATCAACTGCAGGCCCGCCTCATTGCCGGCATGGCTGCGGTGGCGCTGGGCATTGTCCAGCAAGTTGATCAGCACGCGGCGCAGATGCTCTTCATCGAACAGGATGTGGCGGGCCGTTGCATTGAGCCGCAGCAGAAGCTGGCGCGGCGGAGCGGCCTGTGTGCGCCATTCATGGCTGATCTGGGCCAGCAGGGTGTCCAGCGGCAGCGACTGGCCCTGATGGGTTTCTGCGCCCTGCTGCACGCGTGCCAGGTTGAGGATTTCTTCGGCGATGCGGGCCAGTCGGTCGGCATTCTGCCCCACGATCCGGCATAGCTGTTGGGGGCCGGGCTGGCTCGCCAGGTCTTCGGCCAGCAGCGCATTGGCCTGGGTGATGGCGGCCAGCGGGTTGCGTATTTCATGGGCCACGGCAGCCGACATACGGCCCATGGAGGCCAGCTTTTCGGTGCGCAGCTGCGCTTCCATTTCGCGCAGGTCGTGAAGAAACATGACGCAAAGCGAATGGCTGGCTTGCGCCTGCGGACCCTCGTCCAGATAGGGCGCCGAAACTTCGGTGATGCGTGTGCGCACATGCATGCCCGTGGCGCCGTGTCGTTCATGGGCCTGCAGGTGAATCGTGGCGGACAGCGGGCGGGCATGGGCAAAGCTGGCTTGTGTTGAATGCGCCAGCGGCTCCCACCAGCTGTGGGCCTGCAGGGAAAAAGGCTGGGGGTGATCTATGGGCAGGCCCAGCAGCTGCAAGGCAGCTGGGTTGGCCTGCAGAACCAGCAAGCTCGAGTCGACCACCAGCACGCCGTCGGAGAAGTGGTTGATCACCAGGCTGTTGACCTGCTCCTGGGTCTGGGTGCGCAAGCGGTTGAACAGGGCCTGGGAACGCTCGCGCCGGACACGCTTGGCCAGCTCGTGCGTGAGATAGGCCACGCAGAAATAGCCGGCGCAGGAAAAAGCCGTCTGGTAGTAAGACTGGGCGCCGTCGTTGAGCCCGCCATGGTATTGCCAGAAGGTATAGGCCAGCGTCAGCAGCGTGATGCTGGCCGTGGTGCCAAAGGCCAGCATCAGTCCGCCCAGCGCCGAGGAGATCAGGACGGGAATGGCCAGCAGCGCGGTGTAGTTGAGCGAGCCGACCTGAAAGATCTGCAGCAGAAAGATCACCGCAATGTCGACGCCGATCACGGGCAGCCATTGCAGGGCTGCGCGAGGCGCCGGCAAATGACGTCCGGCAGCCAGGCGCAGCACGACGGTCAGCGTCAGATAGGTGAAGCAGATCAGCCAGGCCAGGGGAGAGCTGATGTTCTGCAGCTGCAGATTCAGCGTCTGCAGCAGCACCAGGGCCAGCGCCAGAAGCACGCGGCCGCTGAGGAAGGCCTGCCACAGGCGCACGAACGGGGCGTTGAGACTGGCGTCCGCGCGCCGGCTGATGGCTTCATCGAGCGGGATGGCGGTGTGCTGCCAGGGCGAGGCGGAGTTCACCATGCGGTCAGTGGCGGGCAGTGTCTTGCTGGGCCAGGCGGCGGTGTTCCGCGCTGCAGAAGATCTTGCCCGAGGCGTCGTTGACAGCATCTGCTTGCGGTAGGTGAAGGCCGCAGTGAGCACAAGCTACCATGGTCTGTGCCTGCTTGGGGGTGCTGGCAGGCCTGGTCTGATCGGCCACTTCAGCGCGGCGTTTGTTGCGCCAGATTCCGACAGCCACCACCACGACCAGCAGGACCAGCAAATACTTCATGCTGCGCGCTCCAGCAGGACTTCAATCACAAACCGCGAGCCGGCATAGGCCAGCAGCAAAAAGATGGCGCCGATATAAAGAACACGTACGGCGCTCTGGCCGCGCCAGCCGAATCGCTTGCGGCCGAACAGCAGCACGGCAAACGCCAGCCAGGACAGCAGGGAGAAAATGGATTTGTGATTCCACACCCATGCCTTGCCATAGAGCTGCTCGCCAAACAGCCAGCCTGCGGCCAGTGTGGCGGTCAGCAGCACAAAGCCCGCTCCGACAAAACGGAAGGTCAGCCGCTCCAGCGTCAGCAGCGGCAGTCCGCTGTCATGGTCGCCGCCCTGGCGCATCTGCCGCTCGGCATGGCTCATCAGCGCGCCATGAACGACGGCTGCGGCAAACAGGCCGTAGGAAGCAATACCCAGAGCCAGATGCAGCGGCAGCCAGGGCGAGGCGTTGACGTGCAGCGGAGTGCCGGGGAACACCACGGCCAGAAGCACGGCCACGCTGCCCAGCATGGACAGCGGCCAGCGCGAGCGCAGCTGCGGGTAGAGCTGCTGCTCCACCACATAGACGGTCAGCACCAGCCAGGCAGTGATAGAGAGTGCAGGAGCAAAGCCGAAGTGCGGCAGCTCGCCAAGCAGACCCCAGCCCAGCAGCAGGGCATGCAGTGCCCAGGCCAGGCGCAGGCAGCGACGGGCACCGGCTTCTTGCAGGTGCTGGGTGGCAAGTGCAGGAATGGCGTAGGTAATGGCTGCGGCCATGGCCAGGATCCAGCCAATGGGGCCAGCTGCGGTGAGCGGTTGGGAGAGCATGCTTTCTATGATAGTGCCGCTGGCCCGCACTCATCTTTTGCAGGCCGCTGCCGTCCGGCAATTTTGTGCATAAAGCACTGCCTGAACCCGGTCATGAGCGTGGGTTTGAGCGCTTGCGAGCAGATCGTCGACTTTCGAGCCCGTTCTTCAAGGATTTTCTCCTGCCGGGCGATGTCTCCGGTCCTCCCGCCCAGCCGGCCAGTCTTGGGCCAAGAGCAAGGACTTGCAGGAGAGCTCGATTCAGGTCCATTAAGGTCCATTCAGGACCGGCCTGGTCTCTTTCGAGGGAGTTGTGGGGCAGGGCGCAGCGACCTTGCACGCCCGAGGCAGATCACGGACAAGCCTGCGGGGCATCGTCAATCAAGGGCAGCGGGTAAAATGCCTGTTCATGCAGCTTCGCCTCGCCTGAGCTGGGTCCGCAAGCTGCCCGGAGAGTCGTGCTGCGCGCTCGCGCACGACTCCCGTCCATCCATAACTTTCGAATGCTTTTTGCTTATGGCCTCCGCACTCACCGATAAACTCTCGCGCCTTGTCAAAGAGATGCGCGGCCAGGCCCGCATCACCGAGTCCAATGTGCAGGACATGCTGCGCGAAGTGCGCATGGCCTTGCTGGAGGCCGACGTGGCCCTGCCCGTGGTGCGCGACTTCATTGCCCGCGTCAAGGAAAAGGCGCTGGGCCAGGAAGTCATCAGCTCGCTGCAGCCCGGCCAGGTGCTGGTGTCCATCGTCAACAAGGAGTTGGCGGCGACCATGGGCGAAGGCGTGGCCGACATCAACCTCAATGCCCAGCCTCCCGCCGTCATTCTGATGGCTGGTCTGCAAGGCGCCGGCAAGACCACCACCACGGCCAAGCTGGCCAAGCATCTGATCGAAAAGCGCAAGAAAAAGGTGCTCACGGTCTCGGGAGACGTCTATCGCCCTGCGGCGATCGAGCAGCTCAAGACCGTGACGGCCCAGGCTGGCGCCGAGTGGTTTCCCTCCACGCCGGACCAGAAGCCTCACGATATCGCCGTGGCCGCGATCGACTACGCCAAAAAGCATTTCTTCGATGTGCTGCTGGTGGATACGGCCGGCCGTCTGGCCATCGACGAGCTGCTGATGGCCGAAATCAAGGATTTGCACGCCACGCTCAAGCCCGTCGAAACCCTGTTCGTGGTCGATGCCATGCAGGGCCAGGATGCGGTCAACACGGCCAAGGCCTTCAAGGAAGCGCTGCCGCTGACCGGTATCGTTCTGACCAAGCTCGACGGCGATTCTCGCGGCGGTGCTGCGCTGTCGGTGCGCCAGATCACGGGCGCGCCCATCAAGTTCGCCGGTGTCTCGGAAAAGATCGACGGCCTGGAAGTCTTCGATGCCGACCGCCACGCACAGCGCGTGCTGGGCATGGGCGACATCGTGGCCCTGGTCGAGCAGGTCACCAAGGGCGTGGACATGGAAGCCGCGCAGAAGATGGCCGAGAAGCTCAAGAGCGGCGACGGCTTCGACCTCAACGACTTTCTGGCCCAGCTGCAGCAGATGAAGCAGATGGGCGGTCTCTCGACCCTGATGGACAAGCTGCCCGCCGAGCTGGCCGGCAAGGCCGGTCAGGTCGACATGGACAAGGCCGAGCGCGAGATCAAGCGCAAGGAAGGCATCATCTGCTCCATGACCTTCAAGGAGCGCAAGAACCCCGCCCTGATCAAGGCCACGCGCAAAAAGCGTATTGCCGACGGCGCCGGCGTGCAGGTGCAGGAAGTCAACCGCCTGCTCAAGGAGTTCGAGCAGATGCAGACCATGATGAAGAAGTTCAAGGGCGGCGGTCTGATGAAGATGATGAAGAAGATGGGCGGCATGAAGGCCATGAAGGGCATGATGGGCGGCGGCGGCATGCCCAAGCTGCCGTTCTGATATTTGATCCCCCTGAGCCGCTGCGCGGCTTCCCCTGGCCGGGCGCCCCCAAGGGGGATGACAGCCTCGCTGCGCGGCGGCGCGGCCGGCATAGGCGCTTGCTCGCTGTCCCTGAGTTGGGGGGTGCTTGGTTTGAGATCAGCGATCTATAAAAAGTGAGCTGCTTGCGCTTGTTGTTTATGGGTTTTGATGAGAAATGCATCTAAATCAAAGGAATGACAAGCGAGAGCAGCTCACTTTTTTGTAAAGAAGCGCAGTAATTGTGGGTAGAAGGTGGCTGTATGGGCGGCTTTCTGAGAACATGCCTTTCCATGAAGCTACAAGACAGGACTTTCGTGGAGGCAGGTCAGCGGCAACCTCTGCCTCAATGTCTGGAGCGCCGCGGCGCGCTGATGCTGGCGGGCTCGCTGCTTGCGGCGCTGGCAGGGTGTTCCACCACCAAAGACAAGCCCCGGTCTGCTGCTCAAGGCGGATCTTCCGTGCGCCCGGCCAATGCCCTGAGTCTGGATGCAGAGCTGCGCGAGTCGCTGCTGGCGCGCACCATGCTGGTGGTCAACACGCCTTACACCTATGGCGGCAACTCGCCTGAAGGCGGTTTTGACTGCAGCGGCCTGATTCAGTGGGCCGTGGGGGGCATCACGGAAATGCGCCTGCCCCGCACCACATCGCAATGGGCGCAGGCCAGCAACCCGGTGGACGGGCGCGATCTGATGCGCGGCGACTTCGTGTTCTTCAACACTCTGGGCGGGCGCTATTCCCATATGGGAATTTTTGTGGGCAACGGACAGTTCGTGCACGCGCCGTCCAGCGGCGGAACGGTGCAGCGGGTACGCATGGACAATGTGTACTTCGCCAAGCGATTCACGGAAGCCCGAAGTATCTTTGCCTGAATGCCCGCGCCGCGGATGTAAAAAGGGACTGCCTGGCAGTCCCTCGGTTTTTGCGGGTGTCCCGCACTTATGCCGCAGGCTCGGAGGCGGGCTTTGCCTCATCGCCGGTCAGCGGAAGATTCCAGCTCATCGCATGCCAGGGGTGCTGCTCCTGCGTCACCCATTGCGCCACTTCTTCGGACGTGAAGGCCTTGCCCAGCACATCGCTGCGGCCTTGTGCCAGCCATTGAGCGCGGCCCTGTGCATAGGCCTGACCGAAAGCAAGCCAGCTGTCGAAGCATTGCTGGGCGCGCTGGGCGTTGAGCTGAAGGATATCCCAATGCAAGGCTTCGTCCGTCCATTCCAGCAGCCTGGCGCTGCGCACAAAAAAGGTCACGCGCGCGCAGGCAAACGCCATTGCGGCGCGCACGTCGTCGCTGCGCTGCAGGCGCTGCAGATCCAGCATGAACCAGCGCTGGCGCAGTGCGTCGGGCAGTTGCTGGCGCACCTGTTCGTCGCTGAGGTCGGTGCGCAGGCCAAGATGGTGCAGGATCATGGGGCGCAGCTGCCTGGCGAGCGCATCGTCAGCGCCATGCAGATCGCTGGCAAAGCCGCCTTGCATGGCGTGGTAGGCCATGGGGTGGGCCAGGGCCAGGGCCCAGTTGCGCTCCTGGCTGCCCGCCTGGTAGCTGATGATGTCGCCGCGTTGCCTGGCCTCCTTGAGGCGCTTGAAGCCGCCGCGCAGCACCCAGTAGACCAGGGCCACGATGAGTAGAAAGATCGTCCATCCGCTCATGTGCGAACTCCTGGGCGACCGGGACGCTTTCTGGCCATCAGCAAGCTCTGTTTCAGTGCGGCGGATTTGGGCATGCGCTCAATGACTTCGCTGTCCAGCGAATCCTTGCGTGCCGCCACCATCCACTGCATCAGTGGTGACTGCAGATTGAGCCGGGGCAGCAGGGCGGGGTGCTGCTGCATCAGCCACAGTTGCTCGTCGTCGGTCTGCAGCTCCTGCACCGAGCACCAGGGCGCCAGCCCCGGATGGGACTTCAGCAGCTCGGGCGGGCGGCGCACAATGCCCATGGACAGCGCGTCCTCGGGCACCTCGTCATTGAGCGGCAGATGGTTGAGCAGGGTCACCACATCGGGCATATAGCGTGCAATCGGCGGTCGGTTCTGCTTGCCCTTGATCTGCTCGATCTGAAGCTTGCCGTCCTTTTGCACATAGGCATTGACGGTGATGCGGGGCTGGGCCGTGCCCGTGCGGTAGCTGAACAGCCGCATGCGCCCCGACTCGAGACCCTCGGCGTAATGTTCTCCATAGCCGCCGCTGAAGGACTTGCGGTTGGCAAACTGGCCCACGCAGTGGCCCATCATCTGGCTTTCATAGGCCATTTCCTGGCGCATCTGCGCACTTGTGCCGTCAAACTCCACAAAGGTACCGTGCTGGCCGCGCAGCAACCCGTGCACGGCGCTCGAGCTGTGCTCGACCCGGCCGCTGTTCTGTTTTTTCTCGAAAGCCAGATGCTCCAGCGTCCAGCGCGCCAGCGCCTGCGGGCAGTTCACGCGCTGCAGCTTGCCTTCGAGAGAGGTGCCCTTGCGGGTGGAGAGAAATTCCACCAGCCGTGTCTCCAGCGCTAGCAGGGCGGCGCTGTCGGGCTGCACCCACCAGAGCTCGGGCAGCTCGAAGCCGGCCTGCCTGCGCTCCAGCCGCTCCAGCGCCCAGGCCGGCGGCTCCTGGCGGCCGGCCAGCTCCTGCAACTGCCGGACGTCGGCAATGCGCAGCACGGCAGGCTCGTCGGCCTGCAGATTGCCCACCACATGGCGGTAGAAGTGGTTGCCCAGCCAGGCAGCGACATCGGCTGCGTCGCCGCGCTCTGCGCTGCGCTCCTTGATGCGCTGCTTGATGGCCGGGGCGTTGACGACATCGCGCGCCTTGTAGGCACTGGCGGCAGCGGCTTTTTCGACGACCTGATTCACCAGAATTTCCACCATGGTTTGCGACCCGATGCCGCAGCACCGGCCTGGGCGTCGCGTTCGGCCAGCTTGCGCTCGGCGCGCTCTATGCCGGACTGCGACATGCGCCGCTCATCCTCGTCGTCGTCCTTGTCCAGATAGCTGTTGGCCTGCTTGTGCAGTGCCACGGATTCCTCCAGCAGCTCGGGGTAGGCCTCCAGCGCACAGGCCAGGCGGCGCAGCGGATAGCAGTCCTGCAGCGCAATGACTTCTTGCTGATGCGCGCGCAGGCGCGGCAGCACCAGCTCGGGGCGTGTGCTGGAGAAAAAGTCCAGCATGGACATCAGGGACGCCAGGTAGTTGCGGCGCACGTCGCGCTGCTCGTCTTCATCCAGGTCGTGGAACCATTGGTCCAGACGCTCCATCCAGATGCTGATCTCGTCATCGCGGTTGAGCTTGTAGAGCGACAGGGCGACGGTGGAGAAGTAACGTGTGGGTTCGTGGCGGCTGTAGCCATGCTCCTGGGCGAAATGCCACAGGCGCTCGGCCTCGACCACGGTCTGCGCGTCGTCGTCCTTGCCCACGGCACACCACAGCAGGCCGTTGTGATGCTCGGCAAACGGGCTGCTGCCCAGGCCCTTGTGGTGCAGCTCGGCGGCTTCGTCGTAGCGGTCCATGAAGCGGTACTTGATGGCCAGGTTGTTGCAGAGCATGGAGTACACATGCAGGTCGCCATCCTTGAAGCGGCCCTGGCCAGTCGCCCAGAAATGCTCGAAGCGGGCGAGACCCTCCTCGTAGTAGCGCACGACCAGAGGCTCGCGCACCTCCTGCGCAGGCACTTTCTTCTTGCCGCCCATCAGCGGTGCCAGATCGTCTGCATCGTCAAGGACCACGCCGGCGGCGTAGCACCAGTGCGCGCCATGGCCCTGGGGAAAAGGCCTAGCCAGCGCTTCTTCCAGCGGCAGCGCGGCAAAGCGGGCAGCCCAGAGCGCGGGCAGCTTGTCGCTGTCGGCCATCTCGGGGTGCTGGCCCACGCCAATTTCCAGCAGCGGCAGAGCCTGCTCCATCTGGCGCTTGCGTGCCAGACGCAGGCCGTCGAGCAGAGCCAGCACCGGATGGGCCGGCTGGGCTGCGCGCACCATGTTCAGATAGAAATCCGCCGGATGCAGTGGCATCTCTTCTTGCGCGAGCAGCTGGCGCATGTCCTCGTCAGTCTGGCCAATGGCCAGAACTAGCGCCCAGGTGATGGCGTTGGCCGGGTCGTTGCTGAACTGTTCCTTGGCCAGCTGAAAAGCGGCCACGGCCGAGACGGGGCGGGCGTGGAGCACGCTCTCCAGCGCCAGATCGGCGGCCTCCTTCAAGCGACCGGCCTGCACCAGCCAACCCAGTTGGGAAGCGCTGAAGGGATCGCCCGAGTCATCCGTCAGGCCAAAGTGTCCCTGAGGCGCCAGTTGCAGAGCTGCCTCCAGCTGACCGGCCTGCGCACAGGCCTGGGCCTGCAGTCGCACGATCTTGACCTGGCGATGCGCCTTGACGGCTTGCGAGGGCGGGGGATTCTCCAGAGCGGCCAGTTGCTGCTCGCAGGCCATGAGCAGGGCGGGCAGGCTTTGCGGGGCCAGCGGCAGCACATGGTCGGCCAGCGTCATCCAGCGGTCAAAGTCCACCTGCTGATCGGGCGCGGCATCACGCAATATATTGATGGCGTTTTGCACGAGGCTGGCTGACTCGCTGGCGTGGCCGCTTTTCTGAGCCATTTCCGCCTTGCGAACGCAGAGGATGGCATCGAGGTAGGCCGCATCTTCGGCCAGATCGGGGTTGCGACGCTCCTGGGCGCGTTGCAGCTCAAGGCCCGTGGCCGCAGCTTCCCAGGCCTGGAGCTGCGAGGCCATCCAGTGCCAGCCATGCCAGTAGTTGTCGCTGTCCACATCCTCGGGCAGCCGGGCAATGGCCTGTGCTGCGGCACTCAGCAGGGCTTGTGCGGAGGGCTGGTCAAAACCCATGCGGCTCTGGATGTCGCTGAGGCTCAGGCGCAGCGCGGCCTCTGCGGGGCTCAGTTCGTCGGCAGCGGCCAGGGCGGTGTCGCGATGCTGCTGCAGCAGCTTGTTGGCCGCCTCGGGCTGATCGAGGTAGAGCCAGAAGTCGTGAACGCGCTCGAGCTCCTGCACGGTGGCAGGGGCAAAGTTCTGCTGCCCCATCAATTCCACCGCAGCGGCGATGCGCTCCTGACGGCTGATGCTGCCGGGCTTGTCGTCGTTGTAGTCGTTCAGTAGCTCATGGGCTTGATCCAGCAGGGCGTAGATGGCATCGCCCTGCAGTGCGGCAGTTTGGTTCATGGTGTCCAGAGTTCAATCCGAGGCAGCTTGGCCCCAATAGGCCACCATCCTAGCGGCGGATTGAAGAGGTGTGTGCCATCCGGCAAGGCATCACCATTTGTTACAGAATTTATAACCAGTCATGAAAAAAGCCTGCCTTGGCATTGCCGGCAGGCTTTTTGTGGATGAGGCTGGGGACTGTCGGGCTGTCAATCCTTGACCAGGACTTCGCCACGCAAGGTGTAAGCCTTGGCTTCGGTAATCTTCACATCCACCATCTGTCCGATCAAACGCTCGTTGCCGGGGAAGTTGACCACGCGGTTGCAATAGGTGCGGCCCATCAGCTCGCTGCCGTCGCGCTTGCTCACGCCTTCGACCAGCAGGCGTTGCACCGTGCCGACACGCTCTTCGCTGATCTCCTTGATGTTGGTGTTGATCACGGCCTGCAACTCCTGCAGGCGGCGCAGCTTGACTTCGTGCGGCGTGTCGTCGTGCAGATTGGCAGCAGGCGTGCCGGGGCGGGGGCTGAAGATGAAGCTGAACGAGTTGTCGAAGCGCACATCGTGGATGAGCTTCATCATCTTCTGGAAGTCCTCCTCGGTCTCGCCGGGGAAGCCCACGATGAAGTCGCTGCTCATGGCCAGATCGGGGCGGATGGCACGCAGCTTGCGGATGGTGCTCTTGTATTCCATGGCCGTGTAGCCGCGCTTCATGGCCATGAGGATCTTGTCGCTGCCATGTTGCACGGGCAGATGCAGATGGCTGACCAGTTGCGGAATCTTGGCGTAGGCCTCGATCAGGCGCGGCGTGAACTCGTTGGGATGGCTGGTGGTGTAGCGGATGCGCTCGATGCCGGGAATCTCGGCCACATACTCCAGCAGCAGCGCGAAGTCGGCCATCTCGCTGCTGTCGCCCATCTTGCCCAGGTAGGCGTTGACGTTCTGGCCCAGCAGCGTGATTTCCTTCACGCCTTGCTCGGCCAGGCCCGCGACTTCCACCAGCACGTCCTCGAAGGGGCGGCTGACTTCTTCGCCGCGCGTATAGGGCACGACGCAGTAGCTGCAATATTTGGAGCAGCCTTCCATGATGGAGACAAAGGCCGAAGCGCCTTCCACGCGCGCCGGCGGCAGGTGGTCGAACTTCTCGATTTCGGGGAAGGAGATATCGACCTGGGGCTTGGCCTTGGCCGCGCGCTGATTGAGCAGCTCGGGCAGGCGGTGCAGGGTCTGGGGGCCGAAGACCACATCGACAAACGGAGCGCGCTTGATGATCTCTGCACCCTCCTGGCTGGCCACGCAGCCGCCCACGCCGATCAGCACGCCTTTTTCCTTGAGATGGCGGATGCGGCCCAGATCGCTGAATACTTTTTCCTGGGCCTTCTCGCGCACCGAGCAGGTGTTGAACAGGATCAGGTCGGCCTCGTCCACGTTCTGTGTGGGCTCGTAACCCTGGGCCGCGCCCAGCACATCGGCCATCTTGTCCGAGTCGTACTCGTTCATCTGGCAGCCAAAGGTTTTGATAAAGACTTTCTTGCTCATGGGGCGCTCTTGTCAGGTGGGGCTGCAGTGTCTGCAAGCACAAAGTGATAGCGGCTGGCGCCTGCCATCACTCGATTTAGATATGGAAACAGTTCGAAAAGCTTGCTGAAAAAGCGCAAGCAGCTCGTCAATCAATAGCGGCCGGCGCGGGCCGGACTCAGCTGCCGAACACGCGCTGCAGCAGGGTACGCGGCTGGATCGGCTTGTATTTCTCGATTTCGGCCGGGGTCAGGATCCAGGCCGTGTGCAGGCCCTGGGTCTGCGGCTCAAGCACATAGCCCACCAGCAGTTTCTGGCCTGCATAGTTGCTGGCAAAAACCAGGCTGCGTTCGCGGCTGAACAGGCGAAAGCCCGGCGTGGTGCGAATGGTCGTACCGTTGATGGCCACTTCGGGGAAATGGGTGACCGTCAGTTCGCCGAACTGCGCCGTGGGCGGAAAGTTGCGCGTGTCGTCCGAGGGCAGGCCCTGTGCCAGGGCTGGCAGGCTGGCGCTGGCGGCAGCAGCCAGCAAGGCGCAGCCCCAAAGGCGGCGGCTGAAGCGGGTGGTGGTGCAGCGGTTCATGGTGTATATCCAGGGGCTGATCGTGGGGCGGTCAGAGCTGGAGTCATGGCCGCAATGCCGTGATTCTAGAGGCTGGCGCTTGGCAGCAGGGCTTGCTCAGGCTTTGCCGCCCGCGGCATAGAGCACGGCCTTGGGCGGACGGCACAGCCCCCAGAAGCGCAGGCCCGTCAGCTCCGCCATGCGCACGCCCATGACGGTGGGCGCGGAAATCGTGGCCAGCGCCGCGATGCCGACCTTGGCGCATTTGCGCACCAGTTCATGGCTGCCGCGGCTGGACAGCAGCACAAAGCCGGGTTCGCCGAGGCGGCCCGTGCGCGCCAGCCGGCCGACCAGCTTGTCCAGCGCATTGTGGCGGCCCACGTCTTCGAGCACATCCGTGATGTCGCCCGCCAGAGTGGCCCAGCCTGCGGCATGGATGGCGCCGGCCTCGGCATTGAGAATCTGGTGTGGCGGCAGGGCGTCAATCGCCTTGAGCACGGTGGCTGCGTCGACCCGCTCCAGCCAGCCCTGGGGCGGCAGGGCATCAAACGACAGGTCCAGCGCCGCAAAGCTCTCGACTCCGCAGACGCCGCAACCCGTGCGGCCCGTCATGCTGCGGCGCCTGTCCTTGAGCCGCGCAAAGCAGCGCGAGGCGATGTCGAGCTGCACTTCCATGCCGTCCATGCCTTCGGGCAGGCCGGCCGCCGCGGCAGACACGGGGCGGGCTTCGATGCCGTAGCAGTCAGTGGCGCTGTCGATGATGCCCTCGGTCAGCGCAAAGCCCAGCGCAAAGTCCTCCACATCGGTGGGCGAGCCCATCATCACCGCATGCGAGATGCCGTTGAAGACCAGCGCGATCGGCACCTCGGCCGCGAGCACGCGCTCCTGCCGCTCCTGCTTCCCGGCGTTGAAGAAGCTCACGGCATGGGTGTGCAGCGGTGCTATCGGCTGGGCAGGGATGGGGCAGGCGGACTCGGTCATGGGCTGATGATAGTCAGCAGGCGCATCCCTTGCCGGCAAGGGGCGGATGCGCTGCGCTCAGTCCAGCAGTGCCATCCCCTTGATCTGTGCATACAGCGGCATGCCGGCCTGCAGTTGCAAGGCCTTGGCCGAGTGCCGGGTGATTCTGGCCAGCAGTCGGGTGCCGCCCGCCTGCAGCGAAACCATGACCTGCCCCGGCCCGTCCTCGCGCAGGCCCAGCACCTGCACCGGAAGGATGTTGAGAATGCTACTGCCCTCGGGCCTGAGCAGACTCAGGCTGACATCGCGTGCCTGCACGCGCAGCGGCACCGTGCTGCCCGGCTCGCGCGGTCTGGCCATGACGAGCTGCAGTTGTCCGCCGTCGAAGATCAGCGTGCTCAGATGGTCGGCAGCGTCATGGGCCTGCACCGTGGCATGGACCACGCTGGAGGCCACGTCGCCATGGGCCAGCGGCAGATCGAGGCTGGAGAGCAGTTCGGTGACGGAGCCCTGCGCCAGCACCTTGCCCGCGCCGAGCAGCACCATATGCTGGGCCAGGCGCGCAACCTCGTCCATGGAGTGGCTCACATAGATCACGGGAATCCGCAGATGCCGCTGCAACTGCTCCAGATAGGGCAGAACCTCGGCCTTGCGCTGGGCGTCGAGCGCGGCCAGGGGCTCGTCCATGAGCAGCACTTCGGGGCTGGTGGCCAGCGCTCTTGCAATCGCCACGCGCTGGCGTTCGCCGCCCGAAAGCGTGGCGGGCATGCGATCCATCAGATGGCTGATGCCCAGCAGTTCCACGGCCCGCTCCTTGGAGACCTTGCGGCGTTCCTGCGGCGTGCGCTTGAGACCGTAGTCGATATTGCGCTGCACCGACAGATGAGGAAACAGGCTGGCCTCCTGAAACACATAACCGAGTGCGCGCTGGTGCGTGGGCAGCCATTGTCGGCTGGTATCGTCCTGCCATACAGTCTGGTTGACGGTGACGCGACCTTGCGCCCGCTCCAGCCCGGCGAGGCTGCGCAGACAGCTGGTCTTGCCGCAGCCCGAAGGCCCGAACAGGGCCGTGACCCCCTGGCCGGGTAGCTGCAGATCCACATCGAGTTCAAAGTCCGGCCGGCTCAGCCTGAGCTGTGCGGCGATGAAATTGGTGGCTGTCATGCGCAGCGCTCCGCTTTGGGTTGCAGCCAGTTCAAAGCCAGCAGCACGATGAAGGAGAACACCACCATGCCGGCCGCCAGCATATGGGCGTGGCCGTACTCCATGGCTTCCACATGGTCGTAAATCTGTACCGAGACCACGCGCGTGACGCCGGGGATGTTGCCGCCCAGCATCAGCACCACGCCGAATTCGCCCACGGTGTGGGCAAAGGTCAGCACGGCGGCAGTGATGAATCCGGGACGCGCCAGCGGCAGGGCCACGGTCAGGAAGCGGTCCAGCGGACTGGCGCCCAGGCTGGCGGCAGCCTCCATGGGGCGCGGGCCCAATGCCTCGAAGGCACGCTGCAGCGGCTGCACGGTGAATGGCATGGAGTAGATCAGCGAGCCGACCACGAGGCCGGCAAAGGTGAACGGCAGATTGCCCAGGCCCATGGCCTGCGTGAGCTTGCCTATGGGGCCGTTGGGCCCCATGGTGACCAGCAGATAAAAGCCGATGACGGTGGGCGGCAGTACCAGCGGCAGCGCCACCACGGCACCGATCGGGCCGCGCCAGCGCGAACGGGTATGGGCCAGCCACCAGGCCAGCGGCGTGCACAACAGCATGAGCAGCACGGTAGTCACGCCCGCGAGCTTGAGCGTGAGCCAGATGGCTGCGTAGTCTTCGGCATTCAGTTGCATGGAATCAAAAACAGGACTTGCGCAAACAAGCATGCACAACGGACATTTCTATCGGCAAAGCACCATGTCTGATCCGAATTTGCGCAAGTCGAAAAAAAAGACCCTTGGAGCGCCCAGCTTAGCCGAGCAGCGCCAAGGGTAGAGCGGATTGGTTTGAGCTCCAGGATTTGCCGGTCAAGCGTCAGAAGCTGTAGCCATAGGAGCGGATGATGTCATGTGCCTTGGGGCTGCGCAGGTACTTCATCAGAGCCGCAGCGGCTTCGTTGTCCTTGGCGCTGTTGAGCACAATGGCGTCCTGGCGAATGGGTTCATGCATGTTGCCGGGCACCTGCCAGGCCGAACCCTCGCGGATCTTGCCGTTCTCCATGACCTGGGACAGCGCCACAAAACCCAGCTGCGCATTGCCGGTGGCAGCGAACTGGTAGGTCTGGGCGATGTTCTCGCCCATCACCACCTTGGGCTGCACCTGTGCGCTCAGGCCGAGCTTGTTCAGCACTTCCATGGCAGCTGTTCCGTAAGGGGCCAGCTTGGGATTGGCAATTGCGATGTGCTTGTAGTCGCCGCTCTTGAGTACATCGCCCTTGTCGTCCACATAGCCGGCCTTGGGGCTCCACAGCACCAGCGTACCGATGGCGTAGGTAAAGCGCGAATCGGTCACGCCCTTGCCTTCCTTGGCCAGCTTATCGGGTGTGGTGTCGTCGGCGGCCAGCAGAATGCCGAAGGGCGCGCCGTTGTTGATCTGGGCGTAGAACTTGCCGGTGGCGCCAAACGACAGCTCGGCCTTGTGGCCTGTATCCTTCTCGAACTCGGCCGCAATCTTCTTCATGGGCGCGGTGAAGTTGGCGGCCACGGCGACCGTCACTTCAGCGGCCTGCGCCTGCGCAGACCACAGGCCCAGCACGACTGTGCCGATCACGGCCGCAGAGCGAGCCAGTTGAAAGGAAAAACCGGTGGAGCGGGCAGTGATCTGAGTCATTGAAATTTCGCTATTCATTAATGGAATAGCGAGTGTAGCGTGAATGAACAACTGAGGTCGAGCGGGGAAATTGGCTGTCAGGGCATGATGGCGGTCTATGTCAGACACAGAAAATTTCGAACAAGAACAATTGGATATGGCCGGCGACGAGGTAGTGCCGGGTGGCGCACTGTCGTCCGACTCGGTTTCCCTGGCGCTGGGCTATGAGATGGCCGACCGTCGCATTGCCATCCTGCGCGGGATTGCGCAAAGCGGCTCCATCTCCCAAGCCGCGCGCGATGTGGGCGTGAGCTACAAGGCGGCCTGGCAGGCCATCGATACCTTGACCAATCTGGCCGGCGTGCCGCTGGTCGAGCGCAGCGTGGGCGGCGCCGGGGGCGGCGGTGCACAGATCACGCCGGCGGGCGAAGAATTGCTGCATGCGGCCGAGGCCATGATGCGCTTGCGCAGCGAGTTGCTGCAGCGCATGCAGGCCGGCACGCCCGGTGGCGGGCAGCCCAATCTGGGCCTGATGACCAGCATGCGCAATCAGTGGCCCTGCAGTGTGCTCAAGGTTGAGTCCATAGGCGGGCAGATCCGTGTCTGGCTGCGTGCCGCAAGCGATGCAGGCTCGGACTGGACGATTGCCGCGCGTATCACGCCCGAAAGCTATGAGCTGCTGGGTTTGGCACCCGGTGTGCAGGTGCTGGCACTGTGCAAGGCCACGGCCGTCAAGGTCTGGCTGGGGCAGGAGCGGCCTGCTGGGTCCACGCAGCCCATCAATATCTGGCCTGCCGTGGTGCAGCGCGCGACCTATGGCGCGGCCACGGTGACGGAAGAGAGCCTGGCTTCCGACGAAGCCATCTGTCGCTTGAGCTGGGGTGCTCAGATCGTGGGCTTTGCGCCGGCCATGAGCGGGCTGGTGGCCAATGACAATGTCTGGCTGGAGGTGGCCGAGTCTGCGGTAGTGGTGGCGGTGGCCTCCCACTGAAGCACGACTTGCGCAAATTCGGATCTGACTCGGTGTTTTGTCGGTAGGCACGCCTGTTGAGCATTCTTGTTTGCACAAACCAAAAAAAGACCGCCGGTCCTTTCAGACGGGCGGTCAAAAGGGAGTTTTCGGGCAACCGGACTCCCACGTTGAACTGAAATTTCTTAGTCCACTTTCAAGCCGATTTCCTTGATCAGCGGTGCAAAGCGGGCGCGTTCCTTGGCATGGTGGTCCACGAAGTCCTGGCGGCTCATGCGCGGCTCGGGCGTGGCGCCCAGACCCTGGATCACATCGACCACGCTTTTTTGCTCCAGTGCCTTGATCACGCTGGCGCGCACGGCATCCACCACGGGTGCGGGCGTGCCGGCCGGCGCGTAGACGCCGAACAGTGTGTCGGCATCGAAGCCCGGCAGGCCGCTTTCGGCCAGCGTGGGTACCTTGGGGTACAGAGGCGAGCGGTGCGGGCTGCCTATGGCCAGCAGCTTGAGCTTGCCGGCCTCGACCTGCTTGAGTCCCGGGCCCGGATCGAACCAGTATTGCAGCTGACCGCTGAGCACATCGGTCAAGGCCGGACCGGCACCCTTGTAGGGAATATGGCTGGCATCGACCTTGGCCGCGCGCTTGAACATCTCACCGGCCAGATGAGGCGAGCTGCCCGGGCCTGGCGAGCCGTAGGACAGCTTGCCCGGATTGGCCTGCAGGTGCTTGATGAAGTCCTGCACATTGCTCACGGGAAGGCTGGGGTTGGTTTCCAGAAACACATGCACGCGTGCCACGGCCGCCACGGGGATCAAGTCCTTTTCAGGGTTGAACGGCAGCTTGCTGTAGATCAGCGGATTGATGCTGATGCCGCCGCCGCTGCTAAGCAGCAGCGTATAGCCGTCCTTGGCAGAGCGCACGGTTTCGCTGATGCCGATATTGCCGTTGGCTCCGGGCTTGTTGTCCACCACCACGGACTGGCCCAGCACCTGGCTCATGGTGGGAGAGATCGCGCGCCCCATCACATCGGCGGCGCCGCCAGGGGCGAAGTTCACGATCAGGCGGATGGGGCGATCCGGCCATGTCTGTGCCTGGGCGGCCGGTGCCAGGCAAAGCGCCATGCCCAGGCTGGCCCAGCCCTTGGTGATCAGGGCGCGCAACTGCCTGTGCGCAGAAGGGCGTTGAGTGATGGGAGTCTCCATATGCGTTTTCCTGCTTGTCATTGATATCGATCAGTCCAGCTTGATGCCTGCGGTCTTGATGACCTCTCCCCAGCGCTTCTTCTCGGAGAGCCAGAACTCGCGCATCTGCTCGGGAGTGCTGGGCAGGGGCTCCAGGGCCAGTGATTCGAAGCGGGCCTGCACGGCCGGCGTCTTCAGGGTTTCCTGCAGCGTCCTGGACCACATCTGGATGGTGGCGTCATCCGTGCCCCTGGGGGCGACCAGGCCCTGCCAGGCGAATGCCTCGAAGCCGGCCACGCCCTGCTCGATGAGCGTGGGCGTGCGGGGCAGGCTTTTGAGTCGCTGCGCGCTGGCCACGCCGATGGCGCGGACCTTGCCCGTGTTGATGTGGGGCAGGCCTGCGGCGCTGTCCACCAGCATGAAGGGAATCTGGCCGCCGATCACATCCAGCATGGCCGGGCCGGCGCCGCGGTAGGGCGCGTGGGTCATCTTCACGCCCATCTTCTGGGCCAGCAGTTCGGTGGCCAGGTGATGCGGGGTGCCCAGCCCGGGAGATCCATAGCTGAGCTTGTCGGGGTTGGCCTTGGCCCAGGCCGCGAACTCCTGGAAGCTGCGCACCGGCAATTCGTTGTTGACGACCAGCAGCAGCGGAAAGCGCGCCAGCAGGCTGATGGGGACGAAGTCCTGTTCGGCGTTGTAGGCCAGCTTGGGGAACAGATGCGGGTTGGCGGCCAGGGTGGCGAAGTCGGCGGTGAAGACCAGGTTGCCATAGTCGCGCGAGCGCGCCGCATATTCTGCGGCGATGTTGGTGCCGGCCCCCGGCTTGTTGATCACCACGATGTTGCGATGGATGGGCTTGGCCCAGGCCTCGGCTACGCCGCGAGCCACAGCATCCGAGCCGCCGCCCGCTGCAAAGCCGACCACCCACTCCATGGGTCTGGCGGACGCCTGCTGGGCGTGGGCCGCACCCAGCATGAGCTGTACACCGCAAGCAGCTCCGGCTTTGAGAAAGGTTCTGCGCATGTTGTCTCCTTGTTGTTGAATCCGTGGGCCCGGGCCATGCTGTCTTTCTCTTTGTTTGGCTGTCTTTCCCGAGCCTTTGATGCGTTTTCGCCGAGTCCTGGGCCTATGGCGTGCGCTGCTGTGCCATGCTGATGAGCCGGTGCAGGGTGCGTGTCATGGGCGTGGCAATGCCATGCCGCTCGCCCGCGCGCACCACCGCGCCGTGGATGGAGTCGGTCTCGGTGGGGCGCCCCGCCAGCAGGTCCTGCAGCAGCGATGGCTGGTGTCCCACATGATGGTTCAGGGCGTCCTCCACCGTGGCCCGGATGCGCAGGGCGTCCACGGCGATGCCGTTGGCCGCAGCTACGGCAACGACCTCGTCCAGGACTTCGTGGATCAGGCTGCGGCCCAGAGGGCTGGCCAGTCCGTCAACGGTCTGGCGAGTGATGCCGCACAGGCCGTTGAAGGCTGCATTGAAGGCCAGCTTCTCCCAGATGGCGGTTTCGACCTCGGGATCGATCTCGCAATGCAGTCCGGCGCGGTTGAGGTCGTCGCAGAATTCCTGGAACCTGGCGTCCGCCTGCCCGGTGCGCGGCATGAAGCGGATCTTGCCGCTGCCCAGCGAACTCACTTTTCCGGGAGCCAGCAACCGGGCCGGCCATGTCGTCACACCCACGGCGATCTGCTGGGAGTCGGCAAATCCGTGCAGGGTCTCGATATGTCCTATGCCGTTTTGCAGGCTGAGCAGCAGGGTCTCGGGCCCTATCAGGTGGGCAATGCTTTGCAGCGCGGCCTGGGTATGGGCGGCCTTGGTGAAGATCAGCCAGCGCGCGGGCGGTTGCGTCAGCTCATGGGCCTGCAGGGCCTGAACGCCGGCGTGCAGCGGACCCTGGTCGGTCTCGCAGTGCACGCCGTGCTCGCGTATGGCCTGGAGCAGCTGCGCGTTGACATCCACCAGCGTGACGGGGATGCCGGCCCGGGCCAGCCGGGTGCCGAACAGGGTGCCCATGGCCCCCGCTCCCAGGATGCCGACGGTGGCCGCTCGCGACTCTTGTGTGTTGTGCATGTCTTGTCTCCGAGAGCTCGGGGCCGGGTCAGGCGACCTCGACTTCGACCAGAGTGGCGCGCGGGCTGCGCAGGGCGTCCCGCAGAACCCGGGGCAGTTGGGCGGCTTCGGTGACGCGCACGCCGTCGCAGCCCTGGCCCTTGGCCAAGGCCACGAAGTCGATGTCGGGCAGGTCCGTTCCCTCGACCTTCTCGCCCTCGCGGTAGCCGAACACCCTGGAGAAATCCTGCAGGGCAGCGTAGCGGCGGTTCTTGACAATGATGTAGGTGACCGGCAGCTTCAGATGGGCTGCGCTCCACAGGGCCTGGATGGCGTACATGGCCGAGCCGTCGCCGATGACGCCTATGACTTTCTTGTCGGGCTTGGCCAGCGCGATGCCTACGGAAGCAGGCAGGCTGTGGCCCAGCCCGCCGCTGCACATGGTGAAGAAGGTCTCGGTAGCGTAGATGGGCAGATGGGCCTGGATGATGGAGCGCGAGCCAGGCGCCTCCTCGACGATGATGCTGTCGCGCGATCGCACCTGGGCCAGTGTGTGCATGAGGAAGGCATCGCTCATCAGCTCGCCTGGCTCGGGTGCCGCCGGCGCCGGTATGGCGGGCCGGGGCTGGAGCGCGGGGCGCGGATGCGTCAGGGGGCGGGCCAGCAGCTCCTGCACGCCCATGCGGATATTGCCCACGGCCGCGTCGCCAACAGGGGCCCAGGCGGCGATGGCGGGGTCCTCGATGAGCTGGAAGAGTTGCGTGCCTTCGGCGATGAAGGGGCCGTGGCCTTCGACGTGGTAGGTGAAGGCAGGTGCGCCGATGACGAAGACCACGTCATGGCCCGAAAGCCTGTCCACGATGCGCTCGCGCATGGCGGGCAGGAAGCCTCCGAACAGCGCATGGTCCTCGGGGAAGCCGCAGCGTCCGCTCATGGGCGCCACATAGACGCGCGCCTGGTGGCGTTCGGCCAGGGCCTGGACGGCCTCGAAGGCCTGGCTGCGGTCCACGGCCGCTCCGACCACGAAGGCCGGTGTGCGCGCACTCTCCAGCGCCTGGCCTATGCTGTCCAGCAGGCGTGGGTCGGGTCGGGTCTCGAAGCCGACTTTGCGCAGCGTGATGGGCTCGCAGGGCACATCCCAGTCATCGGCGGGAATGGAGACGAAGACCGGGCCGCGCGGCTCCTGCATGGCAATGTAGTAGGCCCGCGCCAGGGCCTGGGGCACGTCCTCGGCACGCGCGGGTTCGCAGCTCCACTTCACATAGGGCTTGGGCAGCTCGGCGGCCTGGTTGGAATGCAGGAAGGGGTCGAACTGCAGCAGCGAGCGCGTCTGCTGGCCGGCCGTGATGACCATGGGCGTGCGGTTCTTGAAGGCCGTGAAGATATTGGCCATGGCGTGGCCCACGCCGGCGGCCGAATGCAGGTTCACGAAGCTGGCATTGCGCGTGGCCTGGGCATAGCCGTCTGCCATTCCCACGACCACGGTTTCCTGCAGGCCGAGGATGTATGAGAAGTCTTCGGGATAGTCGCGAAACAAGGGCAGCTCGGTGGAGCCCGGGTTGCCGAAGATGCGCGTCATGCCCAGCTCGCGCAGCATGTTGATGACGGCGTGGCGCACGGTGAAGACCTCGGCGGCCTGGGCATTGGGGGCGGTGTTGGCGGGCAAAAAATTCTCCTTGGATCGGGCTGGCATCGGGCCTTGGCACTGTTGGCATCAATCCTGCCTTTGGAGATAATTTCCAGCAATTGAATAAATCATCTAAGAGATATTCGTTTAATGGATATATCAGGTCTGGATCTCAATCTCTTGCGTGTTTTCGATGCGGTGTTCCGCCACGGCAGCGTCAGCCGCGCTTCGCAGGAGCTGGGTCTTTCCCAGCCCGCAGCCAGTCAGGCGGTGACGCGGCTGCGCCATTTGCTGGGCGATCCGCTGTTCGAACGCATGCACGGGGGCGTACGCCCCACGCCGCGTGCCGAGCGGCTGGCTCAGGCGGTAAGAACTGCGCTGGCAACGCTGGAGGTGGCCTTGGCAGAGGCACACAGTTTTGATCCCTTGCAGGCGAATCAGTGCTTTCGCATTCACCTCAGCGATATTGGCGAGGCGCGTTTCCTGCCACCGCTGATGCAGGCCTTGAGAGGCCGGGCGCCCCATGTGCAGCTCGAAACCCTGCCCATGCCCATGGGCGAGATTGCCGATGCCCTGGATCGCGGCTCGCTGGATATCGCCATCGGCTTTCTGCCTGGTGTGACGGGCACGCAGCAGAAGGTGCTGCTGTCCGACCACTACGCCCTGTTGCTGCGTCAGGGGCATCCGGTGCTCAAGGATTTGAAGGCCGAGAGACTGAGCGCTGAACATTTGCGCGGGCTCGACTATGTGGCCGTGCGCTCGCATTCCGAGACGCTGCGCATTCTGCGCAAGCTCGAGTTGCAGGATCAGGTGCGGCTGTCGGCGGCCCACTTCATGGCCGTGCCTTCCATCGTGCATCAGACGGATCTGGCCGTCATCATGCCCGCCGAGATTGCCGAGACCTTTGAAGCACAGGGCGGATATGTGGTGCTGCAGGCCGATCTGCCAGAGAGTGCTTTCGATGTCTCTTTGCACTGGAGCTGGCGCTTTGCGCAGGAGCCCGCGAACCAGTGGCTGCGGGCATTGGTCAGCGAAGTGTTCGGGCAGCGCAGATAAGGTGCTCGGCCCCCACACATGCCCGCTTCGTGTGGCCGCTGCCCCTGCGTCGGGCGCCCCAGCGGAGGCTTGTTGCCTTGGGCTGACTCAGCGGCAATAAAAAAGCGCCAGGCTTTAAGGCTCTGACGCTTGATGGGTCTGCGATGGCAGCTATCTTTAATGAAGTTCCTTGCCCTTGAGCTCGGGAATCAGAAAGACCGTGGCCAGCATGTCCAGCACATAGATGGCGGCCAGCAGCGCAATGGCCACCTGGAAAGAGTAGGCCATGGCCAGCGCACCGATGACGACCGGGCCCAGGCCGCCGACGGCGCGGCCGATGTTGAACAGCACGTTCTGAGCCGTGGCGCGGGCCTCGGTGGGATAGGCTTCGCTGATGACGGCGCCATAGCCGCCCATCATGCCGTTGACGCACAGACCCATGATGGCTCCCACCCACAGCATGGCCGTGGCATCGGTGAGCTGGGAATAGGCCAGCACCGAGATCACGGAGCCGAGCTGGAAGATCAGGAAAGTGGGCTTGCGGCCGATGCGGTCGGCCAGCTGGCCGAAGACCCAGATACCCAGCGACATGCCGACGATGGTGACGGCCGTCCACATGGACGACTTGGTCAGGCTGAAGCCCATCTGCTTGGACAGAAAGCTGGGCATCCAGATCATGATGCCGTAGTAGCCGAAGTTCTGTACCGAGGTCAGTACGATCACGCCCAGGCTGATCTTGCGCGTGGCCTTGTCCTTCATCAGCAGTTTCAGGCATTGCATGGCCGAGGGCTGCTCCTTCTTGCTGCGTGCCACGAAAACTTCGGGCTCATGCAGCTTGTTGCGGATGACCCAGGCCACGACAGCAGGAATCACGCCGACCAGAAACATGCCGCGCCAGCCGATGGAGGGCAGCAGCAGCGGGGTCAGCATGGCTGCGCCCAGCACGCCCAGTTGCCAACCCAGAGCCACATAGGACGAGACGCGTGCGCGATGGCGTGCGGGCCAGGCCTCGGCGGCCAGTGCCATGCCGATGCCGAACTCGCCGCCCAGGCCGATGCCGGCGATGGTGCGGTAGATCAGCAAGTCCCAATAGCCTTGTGCAAAAGCGCACAGGCCGGTAAAGACGGCAAACAGCACGATCGTCCAGGTCAGCACGCGGATGCGGCCGTATTTGTCGCTGAGCATGCCGAAGACGATGCCGCCGAAGACGGCGCCGATCAAGGTCCAGGTCACGAGAGAGCCGGCCTGGCCGGGCGTGAGGTTCAGGTCCTTGGAGATGGCCGAGAGCATGAAGCCCAGAATCAGCAGGTCAAAGCCGTCCATGGCGTAGCCGACGGCCGAGCCCATGAGTGCTTTCCAGCTGTATCCGTTGACTTCTGTTGGAGCGGCGGGCGCGGCTATGCCTGCCACGGCGCCTGTGGTTGGTGTGGTCACGGGGGAGTCCTTGAGCGAAGACGGACTTGGGGTGCCTGCAGGCCGGCTTTTGCAGAAAAAAGCCGGCCCTCGCTGGGCGCAAGACCAGCGCGCGGGCACGCAGCGTGCGTGCGGCATCCTTGGGGTGCAACGGGCACGAAAAAAGTCCTTGAAGGGGAGGTTTGAGCGGCTGGAGCATGGCGGAGCGATCTGCGCTGATTTCTGCAGGGCAGAAAGGGCAGTGCGGCGCCATGTCGCCTCTGTAAAAAGCGAAAAGCCCCAGCTGCGTGAGCAACTGGGGCTTGTATTTGGTGGTCGTAGCGGGACTCGAACCTGCGACATCAGCATTATGAATGCTGCGCTCTAACCAACTGAGCTATACGACCGACAGCCCGCAATTGTATAGGAAGAAATTGCCTTGGCAGCCAAGTTGGGATTTTTTGTGTGCAGCCTGCCGCGGTCGCTGGGAGAAAGAAAAAACCGCAGTGCTTTTGCAAGCACTGCGGTTTTCTGTTTGGTGGTCGTAGTGGGACTTGAACCTACGACATCAGCATTATGAATGCTGCGCTCTAACCAACTGAGCTATACGACCGAAGACAGCGATTATATGCAAAAAATGGCTGCTTCAAGTGGTTCGCTGAAATTTCTTGCGAAAAATCTGGTGCTTACTGATGGGTGAAGTTGGCGGGGCGCTTGTTCACAAACGCGTCCATGCCTTCCTTCTGGTCCTGGGTGGCAAACAGGGCATGGAACAGGCGGCGCTCGAACATCAAGCCATCGGACAGGCCGCTCTCGAATGCACGGTTCACGGATTCCTTGGCAGCCATCACGGCCAGCTGGGAGAAGCCGCTGATGATGATGGCCGCACCCAGAGCTTCTTCCATGAGCTTGTCAAAAGGCACGACGCGGCTGACCAGGCCGGCGCGCTCGGCCTCGATGGCATCCATCATGCGGGCGGTCAAAGCCATGTCCATGGCCTTGGATTTGCCCACGGCGCGGGGCAGGCGCTGCGTGCCGCCGGCACCGGGAATCACGCCCAGCTTGATCTCGGGCTGGCCGAACTTGGCGTTATCGGCAGCGATGATGAAGTCGCACATCATCGCCAGCTCGCAGCCGCCGCCCAGGGCAAAGCCGCTGACGGCGGCAATCACGGGCTTGCGGATGCTGCGAATGGTTTCCCAGTTGCGCGTGATGTAGTCGCCGCCATAGGCGTCGGCAAAGCTGTACTTGGCCATGGCACCGATGTCGGCACCGGCGGCAAAGGCGCGTTCGCTGCCGGTAATGATCATGCAGCCAATGCTTTTGTCGGCATCGAACTTCCTGAGCGCATCGCCCAGTTCGTCCATGAGCTGGTCGTTCAGGGCATTGAGCTGCTTGGGACGGTTCAGCGTGATGACGCCGACTTTGTCCGCTTCCACGCGGACTTCGATGGTTTCGTAGGCCAAGTTTGTCTCCTGCTAAAGAATGAATGGCTGCTGCCAAGAATAACCGCTGAGTCTGGCTGCCAGCTGTCGCGCTGCAGCGCCACTTTGGGGCCGGGCTCAGGCCGCAATGCCCGTCAGCCAGCGCTCTGCGGCGGCCTTGTCGCTGATTTCCAGCCCCAGATTGTTGATGGGGCTGGCGCTATCTGCATCCTCGCTGGCGGCTTTGGCGAGCAGGCCGCCCGGGTTCAGCGTCAGCTGCAGAATCTGCTGGTCGCGTGCTACCCAGGCCGTGAGCTGATTGGAGCCGGCCGCGTACAGCTGCACATCGTCCAGTTTGCTGATGCGCCAGCGCTGACCATCGGCCTCGACGGCCAGCCACTCGTCTCCAGCCATCATGCCGGCCTGCTCGGCAGCGCCGCCGCGCAGCACGGTCTTGATCTGCACGCTGTGGTTTTCCTGGACACGCAGACCCAGTTTCTGTGCCAGCTGTGCGGGCTCGGCCTTGCTCTTGATGCCATGCAGGGCCAGCAGCTCGCGCAGCGGCAGGTCCTCGGTGGAATGTACCCAGGTTTGCAGCTGTCCGGCAATCTCGGGGTTGCCCACTTCGCTGACCACGGTCAGTACATCGGCTTCGCTGATGGGGCCACCTTCACTGCTGCGCCACAGGCCGCGCATCACATCGTCCAGGCTGCTCTTGCCGTTGGCGCGCAGGGCCAGATCGAGGCACAGAGCGACCAGCGAGCCCTTGGTGTAGTAGCTGACCGTGTGATTGGCGGTGTTCTCGTCCTGGCGGTAGTACTTGACCCAGGCGTCGAAGCTGGCCTCGGCCACGGACTGCACCAGGCGGCCCGGCGTCTGCAGCACCTGGTTGATGGTGCGCGTGACGAGCTTGAGGTACTGGCTGTTGTCCAGCAGTCCGGCACGGCGCAGGAACAGATCGTCGTAGTAGCTGGTGAAGCCTTCAAAGAACCACAGCAGCTCGGTGTAGTTCTCCTGCTCGTAGTCGTAGCGGGCCAGTTCGGCCGGGCGCAGGCGCTTGACGTTCCAGGTGTGGAAGTACTCGTGGCTGATCAGGCCCAGCAAGGTGTTATAGCCCTCGCCGGCCTTGGCCTCACCCTTGCGCGGCAGATCGCGGCGGCCGCAGATCAGTGCCGTGCTGTTGCGGTGCTCGAGGCCGCCATAGTTGTCATCCACCACATTGAGCATGAAGACATAGCGATCCATGGGCGGCTGGCTGCCGTCGGCGTGCCAGAAGGCGATCTCGGCCTCGCAGATCTTTTTCGTATCGGCGAGCAGGCGCTCGCCATCAAAGCTGGGCGCAGCACCGGCCACCACGAACTCGTGGGGCACGCCTCCGGCCACAAAGCTGCCGCGCCAGAACCGGCCCATCTCCACGGGGCAGTCCACCAGCTCGTCGTAATGGGCTGCCGTGTAGAGGCCGAAGCCGTTGGCATCGATTTGCGCGGGCGTCAGGCCGGTGGCCACCTGCCAGTCCTGCGTGGCGGGGCTGCCGAGCAGCTCCAGTGCATGGGGGCGCTCTTCCTGACCATGCACGCGCAGGCACAGGCTGGTACCGTTGAAGAAGCCACGCCGGCGATCCAGCCAGGCGGTGCGCACCGAGGTGTCATAAGCGCAAACCTGATAGCTGATAACGCATGCTGAATCAGCGTTACAGGCGATTTTCCATTGATTCTTGCTGAGCTGTTGCACGGTCACGGGCTCACCGTTCTGCGTGGCCTTCAAGCCCTGCAGATTCTTGGAGAACTCGCGCACCAGATAGCTGCCCGGAATCCACACCGGCAGCGACAGCAACTGCTGTGCCGCAGGCTGGGCGATATGCAGCTCCACATCGAAAAGATGGGCTTCCACCGCGCTGGCCTGCACGGCAAAGTGGATGTCGGGGCGAATGCCGGAGGCATTGGGGGCAGAGATCATGGCAGCTCCAGAAATGCGGGCCGGAGCATGCGAACCTATCGCAGCGTGCCTGAAACTTCATCAGATGCACGCTGCTCCGGCAATAAGACAGGGATTACTTGGCGGCGGCGAGGTGCTTTTCGACCTCGGCAGCCGAGATGGCGCCGGGCACACGCACATTGTTGGAAAAAATCACGGTGGGCGTGCCGGTGATCTTGTACTTGCGGCCGAAAGCCAGATTGCGCTGGATGGCGGCGGGGTCGCACTGGGCGGCTGGTGCGTTCTTGCTGTTCAGCATCTGCTCATGCCAGGCCTTGGCCTGATCCTTGGCGCACCAGATATTGCGCGACTTCTCGGCCGAGTCCGGGCTCAGGATGGGGTAGAGGAAGAGGTAGATGGTGACGTTGTCCACGCTTTGCAGGTCTTTTTCGAAGCGCTTGCAGTAGCCGCAGTTCGGGTCTTCAAACACGGCCATCTTGCGCTCGCCCTTGCCATGCACGATGGTGATGGCGTCCTTGATGGGCAACTGTTTGAAGTCCACGGCCGTGAGCTGGGTCATGCGGTCTTCGGTCAGATTGCGGCGCGCCTTGGTGTCGATGAGCTCGCCTTGAATCAGATAGTTGCCCTTGGCATCGGTGTAGAAGATGTCCGTGCCCACGCGTACTTCGTACAGGCCGCTCATGGGGGTGGAGCGCACCTCGTCGATTTTCTCGAGCTGGGGAATGCGCTCGGTCAGCGTCTTCTTGAGGTTGGCATCCTGGGCATGCACGCTCAGGCCGAAGGTCAGGCTGGCGGTGGCCAGCAGGCAGGCAACAAGTTTCATGGAAGATGTCGTGGGCTGCAGCGCGCTGCAGCGTGGAAAGAATGAGGTCGGCTGCCATCCACTATGCATGGACGGCAGGGCTGTTGCTTGGAGTACGGACTGAGTCAAGGGTTCCCTGAGCCGTCTTCTCAGAGCAGACCCATGGCCTGCTTGGCCATCCAGGACTTGAGCAGGCCGCTGCGCTCAAAGCCTTTCATGCCCCAGTTGCGCAGCATCTGCACAGGCACTTCGGGACGGGCAAACAGCTGCTGCAGCCCGTCCATGGCCAGGCCCATGGGGGCCAGAGATGCCTTGCGCTCACGCTCGTACTGGCGCAGCAGCTTCAGGTCGGCGGGGCTGCGCCAGTAGTCGCGCTCCTGAAGGATGCGTGCCAGAGTCTGCACATCGCCCAGGCCCAGGTTCAGACCCTGGCCGGCCAGCGGGTGGACGTTGTGGGCGGCGTCACCCGCCAGCACCCAGCTTTGTTGACTGTTCCTGTCCAGCGGTCCGCACCAGCGGTCAGCCACGGCCTGTTGCAGAGGCCAGGTGGCGCGCTCGGCCACCAGCTCCAGCTGGCCCAGCGCATCCTGGCTGATGGACTGCAGGCGAGTGGTAAAACTTTCTTCGTCGCTTTCCAGCCAGTCAGGCACCAGCGATTGCTCCAGCGACCAGACAACGGCCACTTCGTGACCGTCGGGACCGCCCATGGGTAGAAAGGCCAGGATCCCTTCCGGCGTGAACCACTGGCGTGCAATGCCGCCATGCGGCAGCTCACAGCTCAACCGGGTGGCAATGGCGTGCTGGGAGTAGGGCGTGACGGAGAACTCCACGCCGAATTCGGTACGCGTGCTGCTGGAGCGGCCTTCGCAGACGGCGGTGAGTGCGGCTTCCACCGGCTCCTTGACGATTTCCACCTGGGGTTGATAGCGCACGGCCTCGGCCAGGCGCTGCTCCAGCGCGGGGACATCGACGATCCAGGCCAGTGCCGGCACTTCCTGAGAAGCTGCATCGAACTGGACCTGGCCGTCCAGATCGCCAAACACCTGCATGCCGACCACGGGTGTGGCATCCTCGTCGTCAGGCCAGCAGCGCAACGACTGCAGCACGGCCCTGGAACTGGCATTGAGCGCATAGGCGCGCACATCCTTTTGTTGCGGGGATCGAGGCTGTGGCGGCGCCACCAGCGCGACACGCAGACGCTCACGCGCCAGCAAAAGAGCCAAGGTCCGGCCCACAATGCCGGCTCCACGAATACATACATCAAAGGTTTGCGCCATGTCCGGCATTGTAGGAGGCGCGGACAGGGCCTGCGTCCATAGAGGAAACCTCATGCCATGCGGTCGTCGACTGCAGCCAACTATGTTGTTGATAGCGGGCTGTGCAGGTCAAGCAGGGACTAGAGGGCAAAATGAAAGATGAATCCGTAATCGAAGGAGATGTGATGACCGACACCGCCTATGACGTGCAGGGCCGGATTGCCGAACTGTGGATCTACCCCGTCAAATCCTGCGCCGGTATTGCCGTGCCGAAGGCCGCGCTTTCGCGCCATGGCCTGCAATGGGACAGGCACTGGATGGTGGTCGATGCCAATGGCGATTTCTTGACCCAGCGCAGTCATCCGCGCATGGCGCTGATCAGGCCCGAGATTACGGACGAATACTTGCTGCTGCATTTTACGGGCATGGACAGCTTGCAGATTCCTTTGCTGGTACAGGGCAGCAAATGCCGTGCGCGGGTCTGGAAGGATACGGTCGATGCCTGGAACCTCGGCGAATGGGCCGCGCCTGCACGCAGCTGGCTGAGCCGGGCTCTGGCGCAGGACTGCCATCTGGTGCGCTTTGATAATTCGCAACCTCGCCGGGCCAGCGAACGCTGGGTGGGCGATGGCGACGCTCCAGTGCATTTTGCCGACGGCTACCCTTTGCTGCTGCTCAGCCAGTCGGCCGTGGACGAGCTCAATCAGCGGCTGACGCAGGCCGGCGAGGCTGCCGTCGATGCGCGGCGCTTTCGTGCGAATATCGTGATTGCCGATATCGAAGCCCATGATGAAGATCGTGTGGAGCAGCTGGATCTGCCCCAGTTGCCCGGTCTGAGCCTGCTGCCTTGCAAGCCCTGTACGCGCTGCCCGATTCCCGATATAGACCCCGACACCGCCGTACCCGGCACGGCAGTGGGAGATTCAATTTACAGTTATCGCCAGGATCCGCGTGTGGATGGTGCTATTACTTTTGGTATGAATGCCATAGTGCTGGGTCTGCCGGACGTTGCGGATGCTGCAGCAGAGCTGGCTGTGGGCCAGCAACTGGCGGGCAATCTGCGCTTTGATTGAGGGTGTAGGCCTTTGACCCTCAAAGACTTGGGGCATCCCTGTAATAGTGATGCAGCAGAACCAGTGTCCAATAAGGCCATTGGCAGCAGCAACGAGGGGAGGGCGGCATGGCTGAATTCAAATCTGGCGATTTCGTGGTTCTCACCGGCAGCAGTGCTTTTGCCGGAAAGATCGCTCGCCTGACTTTTCGTGCCCCCGACAGAGATTTCTGTCTGCCGGACGGTCATGCCCATATTGGCTGTGAGGCCGGAGACTGGGTGCTGGAGTTTGCCCAGAAGGTGCCCGCCTTGATGCGCAGCTGTCGGACTCCCTGCATGACCAAATATCTGTGCAGTCCGCAATCCCAGTTCCGACGGCTGGAGGAGACCGCCGGGCTGGAGCAACTGTTTGGCCCCATGCGACAGAGTTCGCCGGCGTTGACCGCTGATTGATCCGACATTTCCCGGACTTTTTCTCCCAAGCCTGTCTTTGCGCAGGCTTTTTTGCTTTCTGGCCGGAACCGCGGCGCAATCTACCGCAGATGAGCAGAGATTGCCGGGTCATTACAATCGGGGGCTTTCCGTGGCCAAACCGGGACGAAACTCTGGGTGAACAGAGTGCCTATGGGTCACGCTTCAAAAGAACCGGATTCGCGACGATGCGGATCGGGCACTTCCGCCACATGGGTGTGGTGCTCGATAGTGCATTGATACATAAGGAATTTCCATGAGCCTCAAATGCGGCATCGTGGGCCTGCCCAACGTGGGCAAGTCCACTCTTTTCAACGCCCTGACCAAGGCCGGCATCGCCGCCGAGAACTATCCCTTCTGCACGATCGAGCCCAACACCGGCGTGGTGGAAGTGCCCGATCCGCGTCTGGATCAGCTCTCCGAGGTCGTCAAGCCCGAGCGCATCGTTCCCGCTATCGTGGAATTCGTGGACATCGCCGGCCTGGTGGCTGGTGCTTCCAAGGGCGAAGGACTGGGCAACCAGTTCCTGGCCCATATCCGCGAAACCGATGCCATCGTCAACGTGGTGCGCTGCTTTGAAGATCCCAACGTGATTCACGTGGCGGGCAAGGTGGACCCGATTTCCGACATCGAAGTCATCCAGACCGAGCTGTGCCTGGCCGATCTGGCCACGGTGGAAAAGGCTTTGAATCGCTACAGCAAGGCCGCCAAGTCCGGTAACGACAAGGAAGCCGCCAAGCTGGTGGCACTGCTGACTCCCATTCAGGCCGCCCTGAATGAAGGCAAGCCCGCCCGTGTGGTGTCGGTGTCCAAGGAAGATGCGCCCCTGCTCAAGCCTTTCTGCCTGATCACTGCCAAGCCCGCCATGTTTGTGGGCAACGTGTCCGAAGACGGCTTTGAAAACAATCCTTTTCTGGATCGCCTCAAGGAATATGCAGAAGCTCAGGGCGCACCCGTGGTCGCCATCTGCGCCAAGATCGAGGCCGAGATGGCCGAGATGGAAGACGAAGACCGCGATATGTTCCTGCAGGAGCTGGGTCTGGAAGAGCCTGGCCTGAATCGCCTGATTCGTGCTGGCTTCAAGCTGCTGGGCCTGCAGACCTATTTCACCGCCGGTGAAAAGGAAGTGCGAGCCTGGACTGTGCGTGTCGGCGCTACGGCTCCCCAGGCTGCGGGTGTGATTCACGGTGACTTCGAGCGCGGTTTCATTCGTGCCCAGACCATTGCCTTTGAAGACTTCGTCGCTTTCAAGGGCGAGCAGGGTGCCAAGGATGCCGGCAAGATGCGCGCCGAAGGCAAGGAGTACATCGTCAGGGACGGCGATGTGATGAACTTCCTGTTCTCCCCCAAATAAGTACGATTGACATGCACCCTGGCCACATATGGATGTCCATGTGTGCCCAGGTGTCATCGTCACCGAAGGGTGCAACCGGCAGATGCTTGCGGCGGCATTGTTGAATCAATCAGTGTCGCGGCCGCAGTCCAGCCCCGCTATCGAGCACCAACGGGACGCAGTACAAGGCAGCGCTCAGCTCCGGCTTTGTGCCGGAGGCGGCGATAGCCGGTATCGGCAGGCGGTGCATCCATCCAGCGAGGGCGGGCTGCTTCTGCTTGCTGAGTCCACCGGACTCAAATTCCCGGGGCGGCGGTACCGCCGCAATTGCAGGCACAACCCACGGCGATGAGTAGCGGTTGACCATCACGGCTTGTGGAGCTCATGACGCACAGCCCTCTGCATGTCGCCCCGCCACACCCATCACTCGCCCGAGAGAGAATGCCCGGATGCGCAAAGGCGATGTCTTTGTGCATCGCGATGAGAGCGACTGCAGCATGCAGGCGCTCTGGACGCAGGCTAGCCAGGGCTGGTGCGGGGATCACCGGCGCAGCTAGGTGGAGACCAGGCTGCATTGCATCAAGCAACTGGTGAGAGGGTGATGTCGCCTGGGCTTGAACCTGACAGCTCAATGAGCTGAATATCAGACCTCAGGGCTTCACTTCGACGACTTGCTCGAAACCCCCAAAGATCATGCGCTTGCCGTCGAAGGGCATGGGCGGGTTGCCGGGGGCGGATGGGTCCATGCGTGGGTCTTCCATCATCTTCTTCATGGCTGCGTCGCGCGTGGCCTTGTCCGGCCATTCGACCCATGAAAAAGCAACTGTCTCCTCGGCCGTGGCCTGAACCGAGCGGCGGAAGTCGGTAACTTTGCCATCGGGGACGTCATCTCCCCAAGCCTCGATCACCCTGATTGCGCCCAGCTCGATGAATATCGGGTCGAGCTTGCGCGCGTGCTCTATGAACTTCTGCTTGTTGGCAGTGGGGACAGCGATCACGAAACCATCGATATATGACATCTCTTCACTCCTGCTGAATTGACCGTTAGATGCGGAGCTGGCGCCGCACTCACAATGCCCGCAGGGCCGGTGGCAGCAGTGCTCTCAGCCTGGACCCCTTGAGCGCGCAGATCACGCTCCAGCAATCAGGCTGAGCATGGCCTTTCAACATTGCCTGTGGCGACCGGGAACCTGAGCAGCCAATGCACATGCAGCCTGCTCCTCAACTCGATGTCAGTCGAGTGGTTCGCTGGGAACGTAGTGGCAGTTTTCGCGTTGATCGTAATGCAGCTCAGCAGCGCAGAAGCTGAAGTTTGTGACAGACAGCTTCTGGCCGTCGGCAAGATCCGTTGCAGCCTTTGCTGCTGCCAGGGCAACGCAGACATTGTCGAGCGGCGTTGCAACCTTTCGTCATTCTTTCTTGTGCTCATCGAACATCAGCGCCGGTGCCGCCTCCATGACGGAGTCAGATCAGGGACTGGCTATGGCTTTTCGTTGTGTCCCGAAAGTCTGCTGCTCGCTGTGTCGGACTTTTGGTGAATACAACAACTTTGTTGCGACCTGTCGTCTTGGCCTTGTACAGCGCCTCGTCGGCCGAACGGATCACCGAGGCTACATCTGCATCGTGTTCTGGCTCCCATGCCGCACAACCAATGCTGACGGTGATGTAGCCGAATTCGCTTCCGGAGTGCTCAACAGAGAGTTGCGAAACGGCGGCGCGGATGCTTTCTGCAAGGCATGAAGCGCCCTCTATAGACGTATCCGGCAAAACAACGATGAACTCCTCGCCTCCGTAACGAGCTGCGATATCTCCAGGCCTGCGAATATTGTCACCAATGCATTGGGCTATGGTTGCGATGACGTCATCCCCAGCTTGGTGTCCGTATGTGTCGTTGTAGACCTTGAACCTGTCAATGTCGACGAATAGCAATGAAAAAATACTATGGTTTCGTCTGGCCCTGTGCCATTCCTGATCCAGCATTTCGTCGAGTCTGCGGCGGTTGTTCAAGCCCGTCAGCCCATCGGTACGAGCTAGCAGAGCCAGCTCCGACTCGGCATGTATTCGTCGCTGGAGCTGTGTCACGAAAGCAAAGGACAAGCCGATAAAGGCTGCTGTGAGCACCCCCATCAGACAGGCAATGATCAGTGCACGTTTTCGCCAAGCCGTGAAAATATCGGAGTGCGCTTTCGCGACCATGATAATGAACGGCAAGCTCGGAAGATTCTTGAAGTAGTACAGGCGATGAGTGCCATCGAGGTAGGAGGTATCTGAAAAGCTGCCCTCAGGTTCAGCAATGAACCGCTTGAATGTGCTTGCGTTTCGTATATTGCGCCCTATGACCTTGGCATCAAAGGGTTGGCGCATCATCATCGCACCATCTTTTCTTATCAATGCGAGCGATCCATTCTCACCCAGCGATAGCCCGGAAAATAGTTTTCTGAAATATTCAAGCTGGACATCGATCAGCACTACGCCTGCGAAAGAGCCGTCTGCATGGGAAATCCGACGGCTCAGGGGAATGCTCAGGGCGCCGTCATGCAGCGGTGATGCGTATGGATCTCCCACATAGAGTCCCTTGGCTGAATTTTCTCGATGCACGGTGAAGAAATCATGGCCAGATAAGTTGACATTGCCCGGGTTGATTTTTTGTGCATCGATGGCAATGTTTCCCTCGGTATCCAAGATCAGAATTGATCCCAAATAGGATGCAGTCGCAGCTTTGTCGAACAAGGCAACTTCGCGCAGATGTGGCGATGCCGCCATCACTTCGGGATCGTTCAATCCATCAATCACGGCCTGCAATGACAGCGAATAGAGTTCGAGATTTCGAACCACATCATTTTCAGCGAGAAGAGCCACATTACGCGATGTCTCCACCGCGTGCTTCATCGTGTCCAGCCGACTTTGATAAAGAGCAGCCGCGCATATCGCCGCCATCGAGAGCGCAATTGCTCCAGCCACGAAGAGCATTGCATAGGAGATGCTGGAGAAGTGACTACGATCAATAGCAAACCAATGAGTTGATTTCATATTGTCTAAGCACCTGCACTGGTGATATCGAGCTTGTAAAGATTGTGCTTGAATAAGTCAGCACAGCGCTTTTTTCACATTTCACAACAGTCTGCTTTGATGGCTCTTGGGGATTTCGGCCATAGACGGTTTGTGATCGCAGGGGCGAGCTTCACCACACCTCGATTCGCCGATAGTGCTGAACGCTTGCTTCACGAGGAAATCTAGCCTCTTGTCGAAAATAGCTTTTGCACCAGCGGGTGTAGTACCTTCCTGCTTGCACCAATCGCGAAGAAGTGTTCCTCCACACCCTCGCAATCGCCCAAACGTTTCACCTCATATCGGGTCGTCAAGTCTTCGTGAACCAAGCTGGCCATTGGAAAGACACCCATGCCAGCTGCTCCAAACGTCTTGAGCAATGCACTGTCCTCGAACTCGCCTATGACATGCGGTTTGATGGATTCACGTTCAAACCACTGATCAAGCCTTGCGCGCACTGCCGCATGGGCCGTTGGCAGAAGTACGGGAACTTTGGCCAGAGATTGCGGAAAGTCTTGCCGAGCTGCCGCAAACAAGGATGCAGGTGCGTACCAGGCCAATGGGGATGAGCCCAGAGAGTGGCTATAGACCTTGAGGTTGGGGTTTGGAGGAGCGGCCCGGTCGGCAAGAACGACATCAAGTCGATGCAAAGCCAGGTCACCCAGCAAATCCTCGAATTCGTCAACCAAGCACAAAAGTCGAAGATGGGGTTCCTGCATCACAGGTTGCATCAGGCTTCGCACCGCCAGCTCGGGCAACTCGTCGGCGATACCGACGATCAAACGCATGGTCGGCATGCCCACTGCGTCACGCACTACCGCAGGCAGCTGTTCCCCTAGCTGGAAGATTTGCTCTGCCTGTCGCATGGCGGCAAGTCCTGCGTCTGTCAGGACAACGCCTCGCCCTGCAGGTTTGAGCAGTGCATAGCCCAGTGACCGCTCCAGCTCACGAACTTGGGTGCTCACAGTTTGTACAGCCATGCCCAGGCGCTCGGCAGCACGGGCCATGCCTCCTTCTTTGGCGACAACCCAAAAATAGTAAAGGTGCCTGTAACTGAAGCCAGGGCTCATTGTTCGGCTTTTCGGAGCTATTGCTTCCGAATTATCTGCTTTTATTAAATTGCTGCATCGCTATCGTTGGTGTTGTCCAGGGCCAGGAGAAGTGCTCGGCAGAGAACCTTCGAATCAGAAGGCGCAAGCGGTCTTTGAACGAGGTTTCACTCAGGTGAGCCACTGCACCAAGCAGCTCACCTCAAAGGAGAAGCACCATGCTGAGAGTTCTTGTCCCGTCAGACGGATCAGCCAATTCGTTGTTTGCAATACGTCACGTGATCGACGAGTTCAGGAAGAGCGAAGATCTGGAGATTCATCTCCTGAACGTGCAGCCGCCATTCTCGAAACTCATCACCGATTACTCAAGCAGGAGTGACAGGATGGAGTTTCACCACGAGCAGACGGAGTCGGCGCTCTTGACTACTCGACGAATGCTGGACGCCGCCGGGATTCCATATGCTGTCCACTCGGAAGTCGGCAACAAGGTTGACTGCATCGTGGATGTGGCGCGCAGGCTCCATTGCGACCTGATTGTCATGAGTACGGCACGCAAGAGTTCCTTGGTGCGTCTTATCGAGAATTCAGTGACGAATCAGGTGCTGGAGCGAACCAGCGTGCCTGTAGAGGTGATCCCGGGTGAGCCTGCCTCGAAACTGGAGCGCATTGGTATTCCAGCGGGAGTCGGTGCCGGAGCGGGCATTGTGGCTCTATGGATGGCTTCCAGTTAAGAGCTCGACAGCGACGTTGAGAGCCGCTCGCACTGCCCTTGCTACACCGTTGCTTCGCCTTGTCTCTGCGGTTGGCCGGGGCATGTCAGCGGCCCATGGTGCAAGCAGTATCTCAAGGCAAAAGAAGCAAACGCTTGAGGCCATTTCATGCACAACATCGAAACCTTGGCAACTGGCCCGATGTGGGTCGGCTTCATTGTCTTTGTGCTCATCATGCTGGGCCTGGATCTATTTGTCCTCGGAGGAAACAAGGCTCACCGCGTATCGGCCAAGGAGGCTGCAAGCTGGACTGCCACCTGGATGGCTCTTGCCACCACATTCGGCGCGTTGTTATGGTGGTATCTGGACGCTACCGCAGGTCGTGAAATTGCCAATCGCAAGGCACTTGAATTCTTTACCGGCTACCTCATCGAGCAGGCATTGTCGGTAGACAACATGTTCGTCTTCGTCATGATCTTCACCTACTTCGCTGTCCCGCCAGAGTTGCAGCGACGCGTGCTGCTGTATGGAGTTCTGGGAGCGATCGTGATGCGGGCAGCAATGATTCTTGGCGGAATCTGGCTCGTTTCCGAGTTTGAGTGGGTGCTCTACGTTTTTGGGCTGCTGCTCGTGGTCACGGGCGGCAAGATGTTGATCATGGCCGAGCAAAAGCCCGATCTGGAAAAGAATCCACTGCTACGCTGGTTGCGCTGCCACATGCGTATAGCGTCAGGCTTTCACGGCCAGTCGTTTTTCGTACGCATCGATGGATTGCTTCATGCAACACCAATGTTCTTGGTGCTTCTGATGATTGAAGCGAGTGACCTGGTCTTTGCCGTGGATAGTATTCCGGCCATCTTCGCTGTCACCACCGACCCATTTATCGTTTTTACATCCAATATCTTCGCGATACTGGGTTTGAGGGCGCTGTACTTCCTGCTGGCCGACATGGCCGAACGCTTTCACCTGCTCAAGTACGGCCTTGCTCTGGTACTGATCTATATCGGAGGCAAGATGCTGATGATGCCCTGGTTTCATATGCCCGTGCATTGGTCGCTACTCATTGTTGGCTCGATTGTCCTGATTTCCGTGCTGCTTAGCGTGAAGCTCTCAGGCCGAAAATCTTCAAGGAGTGTTCTATGAGCGATGCAGCGATGCCTGCGCCTGATCTCGAGCGGCGCGATAGCCTTGGCAGGCTGATTTCATTGACGTGGAAAGGCGAATGCAGTTGTGCAAACACCGGCGGCGAACGTTGGCTGGTGGCAGTGGACGGCTCTGCATGCTCTTCGCGTGCTGTTGTCGTTGGTGCGCGTTTGGTGGAAATGGGGCAAGGCAGCATGCTTGACCTCGTGAATGTGCAACCCTGGTTGAGCAAAGAGGCGGCGGAGACAGAGTTGGGTCGATACGGCTGGGCAGCCACGGCCAGGGCGCGCCGAGCGCTCGCAGAATCAGCTACCCTTATCCCCTGGCATCTTCACGTCGTCATGGGTGATGATGCAATCGCGATCGTGGGTTTGGCTGAATCTCTTGGCTGCTTCGGTCTTTGCATCGGCTCCCACGGGCTAACGGCAACAGAAGCCGTACTGCTCGGGTCTGTGACTTGCAAAGTCTTGCGCTTGGCACGGATGCCGGTTTTGATCGTGCGTTGAGTCAATATCTACATGGAGTTGGCCGACGCAACAGACTGTCTGCATTCGCGCCGAGCTGACGCATTCAGCGGACCGGCGATGCTTGACTGGTGAGAGTGGATACCAAGCAGGCATCGGCAATCGAATTCCTGCGGAGTGGTTGCTGCAGTGAGTGCTTGGCCTGTGCAGTCTTTCCGTGGCCGGATCTGACGGGTTTGGGGGCAACGGCTGGTTTTGGGGGCACGTTGACTGCATGGTGAGCAGCCTGCGTCAAGTCACTTGCTCAAGTCCAGCCCGAGCAGCCCGCAAATGCTCATGACCTGTCGTTCTTGGTCGTGCGAGGCGATCCCCGATGGAATTGCTTGAAGAACCCGGCCAGGGTAGTCTTTATGTCCGCAAAATAGACAGACGCACTGTCAATGCCACCATCTTGATCACGCATCAAATTGACGCTGCCTATTGGCATGAATGGGAGCTGTTCCTCATTCCTGGCGGCAATCAAATCAATCTGCTCCTCAATATTCCAATCATTGGATTGGTCATGTACTCGCACAGCCGGGTTGTCGCCAACATGAAAACCGGCTTGCCTTTCTACAAGCTCGTGGCCTGTCTCGGCCTTTTGACCGTAGGCATTCACGCGTTTTTCTTCTTCCAAGGCAGCGAGTCATTCATTCAGCCCATGTCGATTGCGCTGATGCTGGCTACATTCATTCTGTCGATATGGCAGCTAATGGCTCTGCGCCATCTAGAAGATTTGCCTTAGTTGGTGACCGCCTGATCCCGGTCTGTGCTGGCAGTCAGCCTGTGTCGACGGTGGCTCCATGATGGGCCAATGACAGTCAATCAGATGGATTCATGTCTGCAAGTGCTTATGGGCTGAGCACAGCGAGGTTCAGTGCTAGCAGTTGCCTTTCTTGGCTTGCCCAGGTGGGCACCCATGAGGGTGGGGTTTTCTGTATCCGTCGTCGTAGTAGCCGTTCGGATACACGACACAGCCGCTGAGCAGCAAAGCTGTCGCGACCAGCGCTAGCATTTTTTTCATAGAAATCCTTTCCATCTGACGCATGTCACCGTGAGCTGCAGGGAGGTCCTGAGAATGATCGGGAGGATCTCGGTGACGTCACTATTTCTTTTGCTCAGGGCCTGGAACTGGCGGTCGCGATTGATGCTGGCAACAGCGTCGGGCTAGTCGTTCTGTCCCAAGACGATCAGGACTGCACCGCTGAGGAGCAGCAGGATTGCCAAAGCTATCCAGAGCTCAAGGTTCGCGATGCTGCCCTGGGCATCCAGGGCAAATCCTGCTGCACAAGAAAGTGCCGCACTGACCACCAGCAGTGTTCCCAATTTGCTGCGCAGCATGGCTTTTGTCTGTACTTCTCTATCAAGGATTGTTCAATGGCGGCAATGCAGGCTTGGCATCCGAGCCTTCATGGCTCCCATACCTGAATCACCTCGACCATGCCTTATTTTCGGCGATGACCGTGGCATATGGAGGCAGGTTTCAATGGCTTTGTTACCGAAGGTAGAGCATGATTGGATCCGCACATAGACCGGCTCGAATACTGGGTTCTACGAGTCGTAACACTGTATCCAAGGGCACTCCTAGCATTGCGCTGTCTTTGTTTTCAAAAAGGTAAGGTATGAGCAACTTGCATGGATGCCGGTCTGCCAAGGCCTTGTGCTGGACGGGTCTGGGTTTGATTGCTGCCGGCCTGGCAGCATGTGGCGGCGGTGGTGGTGGCGATAGCCCCCCACAGCAAGGCACGCTCAAGCTGGCCATGACCGACGCTCCGGCGTGTGGCTATGACCATGTCTATGTCACTGTCACCAAAATCCGCGTGCATCAGAGCGCTACGGCTGGTGCCACCGATTCTGGCTGGAGCGAGCTGACGATTCCTGCCCAGCGCATTGACCTGCTCGGTTTGACTAATGGCGTGCTGCAGGAATTGGGTTCGCTGCCGCTATCGGCTGGCAACTACCAGCAAGTCCGCTTGGTGCTGGCTGACAATCCTTCCAACCCGACATCAGCCAATCCGCTGGCCAATGCACTGGTGCTGTCGGGCTCGACCAACGAGATCGCGCTGACCACTCCCAGCGGCCAACAAAGCGGCTTCAAGCTGAAGGCCAACTTCAATGTCACCGGCGGCCAGGTCGCCGATATGGTTCTGGACTTCGATGCCTGCAAGTCCATTGTCAAGGCAGGTAACTCAGGCAACTACAACCTCAAACCCGTGGTGGCCGTCATCAAGCGGTTGACTACAGCAATTGTGGGCTATGTGGATCCTGCTCAGGCCTCCAGCATCGTGGTGTCCACGCGTGACCCGGACAACAATTTGCGCGCCACCGTGCCCAATGCCACCACAGGCAAGTTCGTGCTGGCCTACCTGCCGGAGAACACCAACTACACCGTCGTCCTTGCAGGCCAGAACCTGACCACCGCCGCAGTGACTGGCGTTCCTGTCTCGATCGCTGCTGGTACCACCACGCTCAACGCATCGACAGCCCCCATTCCGCTGCCGACATCTGCTTCGGCGACTGTTGCGGGCAAGGTGACAAACACATCCAATACGCCTTTGACAGATGCCGAGGTCAATGCCCAACAGGTGCTGAGTGCAGGCCAGAAGCTGGACGTCGCATGGACTTTGGTTGATCCCGCCAATGCAAACTACAGCTTGACTCTTCCATTGGGGGCTCCCAATAAAGCACCGTACGTCGCAAGCGGGCCTTTGGTTTTCACTGCAGACACCGCTGCCGCTGGCAAGTACAACATCTTGGGTAGCGCTGCCGGCTACACCACTCAGACCACTGCGCCAGCCGTGACGCTGACAGCCGCCAACAGTGTGACCACCAAGGATCTGGTTCTGGCACCTTGAGAAAAAACTGGGCAATGGGTCGGAATGCTGCTCGTGGCATTCAGCATCCATGCCCAGATCATGCTGTCGCCTGCTTCCCAAAATGAAAGCCTGGCCTTTCAGGCCGCTTTCATTTCATCCATCGGAGATCACCGGGGTTGCAATCGCAGTGTGAAGCGCCGGGAGTTCCGGCAAGTGACGAGCACGCCGGATGCACCAGCACTTCAGGAGGGTGAACCGATCGCTCTGGCGAGGCCCCTGGCTCAATCGGTCTCCTCATTACCCGAGCCGCTCATGAGGGCGAATCATCGCCACCGCAGCATGAAACACCGTGATGAGCCGCCCGGCATTTGCATCGAGCAGTATTTGGGCCTGCATTGCCTGCATTGCCTGCAAGGGCGGAGGTCGGTTCAATTAGCTCAGGCGTATACCCCGCATCCTGGATGGCCTCTGCAAACTCGGCGTCAGATGCGGTTCCCGAGATAAGCACGGTTCGTTTCTTAAGCTCAAACTCGATGCAGGCCTTGTCATCCATGGCCACAATTGATCGTTTGATGCGCCCCGCGCAGCCACCGCATGTCATGTCGGTCACACGAAAAGCAGTCATTGCATGCTCCTTTCAAGGTTGTGAGTCAAGTCTCAACCCTGACATCATGAGAATGTCAAATGCCTTGTATCTACGATGCTGACCGGGGGCGATGGCATGTGCCAAGCTGTTTCTGATGCGCTTGCTCTGCGCGAGGGGGCACGCCAGCGGCTCCGCCGAGAGCACGCTGGTAGTGCAACCTGGGTTCACTTGTGCGCCTTCTGCGGATCATCTGCCGGATCAACGTAGTTCAGGTCGAATGGGCCTTCCCCGTGGATCTGGATCACGGTTGGAACCTTGAACATGGCGAAGTGATTGGTCTTGGCCGGAATCGAACCGAAGCTGCCGGCTTTTTGGACTTTGAGTGCCTTCGAGTCCCACTTGTCGCCCATTCCGATCATGACCGTGCCCGAGATGACGGTCACGTTCTCGGCTTGGCTGTGCCAATGCGGCAAGACGCGATAGCCAGCGGGCACGGACAGACGCACCACATAGGGGCTAGGTTGATTGGGATCACCTAGGAGTACCGCGAACTTGGCTCCTTTGGCGAGAACCGGAGGCGGTGCTCCCCACTCGACACCTTCGGTGCCGTGGATGGCCCAGGATGCCATAGGTATCACTGCCAGCGCGACGAGGCTGGCTGAACGAGCGAACGAGAAATGAGACATCAGAGTCTCCTTGCGCGCGACCCATACACATCGCCGCTGACATCGCACGCGTCATCAGGGACGAGCTTCCTGAATTGGGCTGTGATGATCCGCCATGCGCACTTCACAGATGTTGACAGGAGGTATCAAAGCCTATTGCAGGCGGATTGGGTTTACAAGCCATGCCAATGCTAAAGCTAATGTCTGTGTGCGCAGCTCATGGTAGCGCCGGTTCTCGACAACCTGGAGTCAAGAGGCACCAGGGGGCGCGGTTGCCAAGCTCGAGGTTGCAGAACCTGCAATTTGCTCCGGTATGCGGCGTCACAGGTTCCGATATGGAGTGAGGCCATGGAGTCGGCAGATCGCAGAGCCGATTGACAACAAGGGCTGGTTTTGCGGCTGTCGCACATCGACACAATGCAGTCATGTGCCAGAAGACGGCTTTGCCGCGATTGGAGCTGCTCATGGTCACGTTGCGGCCTGTCGGTCATCGCTTCACAGCGCTCAGCTGAGCCACGACTCCAGGGGGGCTGCGCAGTAACGAGCGGTCGTCGCATACAGCAAATGATTTACGACAAAGTCCGCGGTCAGGGCTCACGCAAAAGAGCGGAAGGCCTATTGCCGCGCATTCAGCCTCGATGTTCAGCGGTTTTGGCACTCCGACCATATGAACCGAGCTTGTTGACGAGGCTGATACTTCGGACTTGAGGCTTCAGCCATCGTCATAATTCGTGCTGTGCCGGAATAGTTCCGCCCAGGGCGACGTGGTTACGCTGAGCCTTCAGTAACTTCACATCTTGCGCTTTCAAACCACATGTCCAATACACCTTCACGCTCCAATCGCGCTTTACCGCAAGTGAAGCTGCGCATGCGTGTTATGGCCGGTGACATCATTGCCATCGGCCCTGGGAAAATCGAACTCCTGGAGACCATTAACGAAACCAAATCCATTGCCGCGGCCGCCAAATCCCTGGGCATGTCCTACCGCCGGGCCTGGTTGCTGGTCGATGGCATCAATCATGCGCTGAATAAGCCGGCGGTGATCACATCAACGGGAGGTTCTCATGGCGGTGGTACGGAGCTCACTGAAACGGGGCATCTGGTGATTGCTCTGTATAGGCGTATCGAGCAACATGCTCTTAGGGCATGTCAAGCCGATCTGGACAAGCTGGTCGCCTTGGTCCACAGCAGCTAGGCAGGCTGGCGGCACAAGCACTGGCACGCAGCGGCATCCTGCGTGGCCCGCAGTGGCGTAGTGCAAAGAATCTCTCATGGCATTGAGCTTCGTGCTGGGGCTCAAGTACGAGCTTCATCGCTCAACGCTCATCGCCTCCCCGTCACCACGAGGGCAGGGCGCTGAATGCATCGCATCAATTCCGCCGGAAACGCTGGCCTGCTTCTCGCAAACCATGAGCAAGCAGTGCAGCCCCATTTTCACCCACCCTATTCAGGGGGGCTTATCTTTTCGTAATATATACTCAAATATAACGAAGGCTGGCATGGCAGACTTCGTCTAGTTGGCACGCAGCGGCTCCTCCTGCTTCCACCTGCCACTGTCTCCCGAACTCTTGTGCTTATGTGAATTGAGACCTATATGGGAAGCGAAAAGCTCAGCGTTGAAGAGCGGCTGCAAGTGCTGGAAATACTGTTGGAGGAGTCAATCTGGGGGCTCCATCTCGAGCGGCCAGAGCACCGCAAGGCCATCGCGTCTGCTCTGTATACCCGTCTTGAAGTGGCCAACCTGCACCAGGCGTACTCACCAGGCGTGACTGCTGCTTTGTATGAACAGGCGGATGCGCTGTCCGAGTTGGACAACACGCCTGATCCGCTCAAACCCATGCTGCGTCCCTTGGTTCGATATTCAGGGGCTGCAGACTGAACGTCACATCTTCCCCTCAAAGATTTGCGCAAGCAGGTGCGGCTTTGCAAGGGCAGACATCGATTCGAGAAGGTGTGCGCTCTATGTGCAAAGACATGACGAACACGGCTCGCCCAGATCACCGCTCATAAGCTGGTTCGAATAGTCAATGCCTTGTTCGTACTTCGCGACGATCATGTTTAGTAGAGGGCTTTAGTGAAGCAAGATCACATTTCCTACCTGCTGGCCCTCCATCGGGAGCAGGACTGGGCGGCAGCAGCAATTGCATGTCAAATCTCTCAAGCGCAGTTGAAGAAAGCTGTGGCAGAAGCCGAACGCGAGTACGGCTGTTCCCTGGTGAAAACCGGGACAGTCTTTCGGGGGTTCACGACTGAAGGCGAGAAGGTCGTTGTCTGGGCTCAAGGCTTGTCGGAGGCCATTTCCACCCTCAAGCATGTATTTGCGGCTTCGAACAGCAGAAAGGCAATTGCCCCTCTTCTAGATCGACGCTCCGTCTCACCGAAGCGACTTGAGGCACCTGGAGCGGACAGCCAGGAGATCGACCTGATGATCGAGGCGGCGTTAAGCGCACCAGATCATGGTGGTCTACATCCTTGGCGTGTACTGGTGTTTCCCGCGGATTCTCGAGCGCGGCTGGCAGATTTATTCGAACAGGAGAAATTGCGCCGCGACCCTCTAGCCTCCACTGAGGACCTCAGGCGTGCGCGTGAGCACGCTACACGCAGCCCAACTTTGCTCGCTTTCATCATTTCGCCCAAGCTGCGCATGCGGGTGCCGGAGCGTGAACAATGGCTGGCAGCCGGCTCAGCGCTGGGCAACCTGCTGAATGCCGCGCATCAACTCGGCTTTGGTGCCATCATGCTCAGCGGAGAGCGCTGCTTCGACGTTTTGCTTTGCTCTGAGCTGGGGGTCGAGTCCACCGAGTATCTGGCCGGATTCATCAGCCTCGGCAGCATCAGGGCAGCGCCGTCGCAGCGAAAGCCCCCCATGCTCGATTCTGTGAGAGCCTTCTGGCATTCCGGTGAACCGAGTGTTGAGACACCTGCGAAAAGCCAGGTCTGCCTTGATTCGGCGGCCAGCAATGCAATCTCCGAATCACAGGCTTCCCGCTAAGCTATGCGACATCTTCGCCAGACGCAGGCGGCATGCTTTTGCAGGCAAGCTGCGAGTGCTGCTCTTGACTGGCCAAGTGTGCGCAAGGAGATGACCGGCATGCTTGAGTGGGTCACGGGCAGCGGGGCCCGAAGGCTGGCCTCAGGTCTTCACTTCGACTGAGGGCTCGAAGCCCCCAAAGATCATGCGTTTGCCAGGTATGAGTGCTGCTTGATGTTTCGATTCGATGCTGCCGCTGCATATCTGTCCAGAGGCTGAGGTTTGCGGCCGCAAGCTTCTGGCCCAAAGCCGCGACTGTGCTCGACCGAGGCCGTATGAAAAATCGAAGACTCAGGTTTTGGGGAGCAGTCGAACCATTCCAACTGCTGTGATTGTCGATTCCCGTACGCTGCTGCTCACCCGAGCACGATGCAGCAGCTCGATTGCGACGAGCAAGGGCTGCTTTGCAACACTCATTCTCAGACAAGAAATGCCTTGCTGGCAGTCGCTTGACGGTGGCCTAGAGCGACTGGCCAGGATTGCAGGAGGCTTCGGCCATTCTCTGGCGTGTGCCTTCGTCGAGGATTCTGCGCATCAATGAAAACAGAGGTTCGGCGCTGGTGTGCTTCTGACCGTAGGTCAGATTGAATCCGTAGTCGAAGTCGGCCGGGTTGGCTCCCTGGTTGTGCTGAAGAATGGTCTCCAGCTTGTCCAGTGCCTTCACGGCTTTGGCTTCGGGCGATGCGGCATCCTCATACTCCTGCCAAAGCGCAAGGATCTCGGCTTGGTGCGACTTATCGAGCGAGCGTGTGAGATGCAGCAGATCGGCCTTTTCCTGCTCGCTTTTGTCAGGATGCTGGTCTTTCTCGATGGCAGGAATGTCTCCGTGAATCGCTTCTGTTGATTTCCATGCAATCTGAACCCACCAATTCCATCTCGATCTGACCCACCCTGTTGCGTGAACTTGAAGCTCACGTTGTGGATAAGTTCTTGGTGTTCCTTTCCTTTTTAGATTGGGGTTGCTGGGCAGAACTGTTCTTGAATCGGTAGCTGTCGTTGCCGGTTTCAAGAATATGGCAGTGATGGGTGAGTCGGTCCAGCAGTGCCGTGGTCATCTTTGCGTCCCCGAACACGCTGGCCCATTCACTGAAGCTCAGGTTGGTGGTGATCACGACGCTGGTGCGTTCGTAGAGTTTGGACAGCAGATGGAACAGAAGTGCCCCGCCAGAGGCACTGAATGGCAGGTAACCCAGCTCATCCAGAATCACCAGGTCGGCATACGCCAGCCGGTGAGCGAGCTGTCCCGCCTTGCCCTGAGCCTTCTCTTCCTCCAATGCGTTGACCAACTCCACCGTTGAGAAGAACCGCACCCTGCGGTGGTGATGTTCAATCGCTTGCACGCCCAGGGCTGTGGCAATGTGGGTCTTACCCGTTCCCGGTCCGCCCACGAGAACCACGTTGTTGGCATCTTCTAGGAACTCACAGCGGTGCAACTGCCGAACCAAGGCTTCATTGACCTCGCTGTGGCTGAAGTTGAAGCCCGTCAGGTCTCGATAGGCTGGGAACCTTGCCACCTTGAGCTGATAGGCCACCGAGCGTACCTCCCGTTCGGCAGTCTCGGCCTTGAGCAACTGCGACAGGATGGGCTGCGCAGCGTCAAACGCTGGGGCCCCTTGTTCAGCCAGTTCATTGACCGCCTGAGCCATGCCATGCATCTTGAGCTCTCGCAACATGATGACGATGGCCGCAATAGCTGGGTCATGTCGCATGGCGCACCTCCCTCAACTGGTCATAGCGCAGCACATTGGCCATGGGTTCCACCACCAGGCGCAAGGCTTGGGGGGAAGTGACCGGAGCCGGAGCGGGTCTGCCATCGACCAATCTATGCAGAACGTTCAGGATGTGTGTCTTGCTGGGAGCCCCGGCCTCCAACGCCAGCTCAACTGCTGCGAGCACCGCCTGCTCATCATGGTGAAGCACCAGGGCCAGGATCTCCACCATCTCCCGATCTCCGCCTCGCTGCTTGAGCAGCAAGGCCTGCAGCCTCTTGAAGGCTGGGGGTAATTCCTGGAATGGGGCACCGTTGCGCAAAGCGCCAGGTTTGCGCTGGAGGACGGCCAGGTAGTGACGCCAGTCGTAGATCGTCTGGCCCGCACCGTGATGATTGCGCTCAATGACCCGCTGGTGCTCGCAGAGCAGCTGCCCCTCAGCCGCCACAACCAGCCGACTGGCATAGACACGCAGGCTAACGGGCCTGTTGGCGTATGGAGCCGGGACACTGTAGCGGTTGCGCTCAAAGTGAATCAGGCAGGTGGGTGAGACTCGCTTGGTGTGCTCCACGAAGCCATCAAAGGCCCTTGGCACGGGCATCAGTGCAGAGCGCTCCTGGGCCCAGACGTCCGCAACGGTTCCGGGAAGCTTGCCATGCTCAATCTCGTGCCACAGCGCCTGGCAGCGCTGCTCTAACCAGGCATTGAGGTCGTCCAGCGTTGCAAACGCTGGCACCGATTGCCACAGGCGATGACGAGCGTCGCGCACATTCTTCTCCACCTGCCCCTTCTCCCACCCGGAGGCCGGGTTGCAGAACTCGGCTTCAAACAGGAAGTGGCTGACCATGGCGGCAAAGCGTGCATTGACGTCTCTGTCCTTACCCTTGCGGACCCGATCCACGGCGGTGCGCATGTTGTCGTAGATGCCCCTGCGAGGTACGCCACCAAGCACCTCAAAGGCGTGGTTGTGAGCGTCAAACAGCATCTCATGGGTCTGCAGGGGGTAGGCACGCAGATAAAAAGCACGACTGTGGCTGAGCTTGAAGTGGGCCACTTGCAGCTTGGTGCGCACACCGGCGATGACGGCCCAGTCCTCGGACCAGTCAAACTGGAACGCCTCACCGCAATCGAATAGGAGGGGCACGAAGGTGCCGCGGCCGGTCGTTTGCTGTGCCTGCATCTGCTGGGCTTGCCAGACTCGGGCGAAGGCCGCCACGCGGTTGTAAGAGCCGCTGTAGCCCAGCACCTTCAGGTCAAAGTACATCTGTTTGACGGTGCGTCGCTGCTTGCGACCCCGGGTGGACTCGGTCTTGAGCCAGTCGGCCAGCTTGGTGGCGAACGGATCGAGCTTGCTGGGACTGACCCGCTTGGCATAGCTGGGCTCGGCAGAGTCAGCGCGCAGGTACTTGCGAATGGTGTTGCGAGACAGGCCTGTGCGGCGGGAGATCTCGCGGATGGACAGTTGCTCGCGCAGGGCCCATCGCCTGATGACACTCAGTGTTGCCACGTCTATCACTCCTGGTCTCCTGCTGCCTAAGAAAGCAGCAGGCTAGGGTTAATACGTGGATCAGATTTAGATGGAAATCCTGGGGGTTAGTGGGTCACTTCTGCGTGGAAATCAACATCGCTTCGCCCAAATCATGCACAAGGCACATTTTCAGCAGCTTGAGCATGTCCATGTCGGCCAGTTCGTCCTCGAATGTCATCGCCATCAGACACAGACGCCAAGTATGTTCGGCGGTGCTCTCCGTCCTGCCTGTCGATGTGCGCGCGCTTCGGAGCACGCTCTTGAGCTTTTCCGCTTCTTGCAGAAAGGCCAGACGGCCCTTGATCTTGTCGATATCCATGCCCGATTCTATAAAGACCCATATGTTCTCGGTCGTCGCATGCTGAAAAGCCAGGGAGGCCAGGAGACGAGCATTCGCCCTATGCACTCTGCCGGATGCACGCAGGCTGGTTCGGCCGCGAACTGCAAGGTCTGCCGGCCGCAGTCTCGGATGCCCGGATGTCTTGATCCATTCGAGGTGATCCTGGAATTCATTGACCGCTCAAGCGCTTGCCAAATGACACAGCATAGGCCTGGGAGCGAAAGCGGAGCACCGGATCATTGGTCGGCGCAATGCCGTCGGCCATGACCATAGGATCAAAGTTGATCGACTCGCACATGGATGCTTTTTGGGGCGAAGCACTGGTGATCGTCAATGTACCGGCCTTGAACTCGGGCCGCTGTGCAGGCCAGGGCTGCGTAGGGTCGTCCTGTGGATCGCCAGGCTGCCCTATAGTCACCAGCATGTCCCAGCGAGCCGGCTTTTGCGCCGTGCTGTCGATCAAGGCTTTCTCCAGGAAGTCGGCACCTGCAGTCTTCAATGCTTCGTTGCTCAGAGACTTCTCACCCTCCTGCGGCACGAAGCGCCAGCGCACCGGGGTCACCTTGTCTTGTGCATTGATGAACTTAAACGTGTGAATTCCAAAGAATGCGCTGTGGGTGTAGCTATCCGGCGGGTTGTGGCTGGCCAAATATTGCGCCTGGGCATGATTGTCGGGATGGGAAGCCTTGAATGCGCTGAGCGTTTCCGGATCTGGCTTGCCGGTGGCGGGATCCGGGCGCTGGGCCAAAGTCAGATCCAGGAAAGTCCTGGGGCTGGATGCACCGAACATGGGGGTGTTCAACATGGACATCTGCTGCAACCGCCCCTGCGGGAGCTTGAATTGCAGCGCCATGCCACGCGCGCTCCTGGCGGCATCAGGGACCTTGGGATTGCCACCTGCCAGAGAGAAGCGGGCGATTACCGGAACGACTTTGCCTGTGAACAAGAGGGAGCGCGAGTAAACGGCCGCCTCAGCGGTGCCGACGAATTCGCCGATCGCGCAGCTTCCTTTGATGTGATTGCGGCGCTGTCCCTGGTGTACGCCAAAGGTACCCTCCAGAGCCTGGACCACCTCGGGTGCCGTCACTTCAGGTTCAGCAGCCTGGAGGTAAACCGGGGGCAGTGCCATGACGCAAGCCGCTGCGAGCTTTATTTTTCTGCGGTTCATTGTTTCTTCCTTTCAATGGTCGGACCTTGGACGCTTAGGGTTGGGCTGTGTGCCAGACGTTGTGGAGAAAGCCATCTCCCGTCTTGTCTCCTGGCTTGGCATTTTTGGACCAGTAGTAGAGCGGACGGCCTTTGTAGGCCCATTGTTTGTCGCCGCTGTCGCGGATCACGACGCTCCAGTCGCCACTAGCAGCGCTGCCTGCGGCCACCATCAACGGAGGCCAGTTCGTGGCGCAGACTCCGTTGCACACGCTTTTTCCGGAACCAGCGGCATCCTTGTCGAAGACATAGAGCGTCATCTGATTGGGGCCAACGAGCACACCATTGATGGCGGAGGCTGGCATCTGTGCCTGGGTCCCGGATGTCATGGCACAGGCCGCCAGCAGCACCGAGTTCAGGGCGACAAGGAAAACGAGGCGGGTCATGGAGTCTCCTTTTGGTTGACTTGCTGTAAACAGTTCAACGAAGCGGTTTATTCCATGCAGAGCGGTAACTACGCGGTTTTCAATCTCTATTGATGTCAACGATGCAGGCCATGCGTAGATCAGGCCGCGTCACCCAATAGACATGTCTCTGGGGCCGATCTCTGCGGCTCGCAGCTGTCGAGGAAAACCAGTGCGCAGCCAGGTCAAGCAGCTTATGAATGAGCTGCATCGCCCCAAAAGCGATACATGTCTGCACCACTGTTGTCGGGTAGTCATTGATTGCGAAGCAGATGGCCGCCAGAACAATCCGCCTTTACCCGCTCAAGCCTGAAGCGCTCGCCCAACCAGGCGTTTCTGATGCCGTCGTCTAAGCGAGCCCAGTTGCTGGAAGCAGAGTGGCCGGCCAGTCAGTCTTCGCAGGCATGGGAGCTGCAGCTTTGTTCAGCTGTGAATCCTCGATAGTCTTGTCGTTCAAGAAGAGGGACTGTGAACCCTCGAGAAACAGGCTGGAAGCCCTTGGTCTTGTCTGTGCTGCAACTGCCCTGAAGCAGGGAGGCATGCATTCGGCAAGGTTGCAAAGTTCTGCTGACAACAAAGGCAATTGCTGAGCACTGCGTAGAAGAGGCTCGATTCAGCTCATCCACTGCGCTTGCCGAACTATCACGATTTTTTGAACTTTCGGTGAGGACTTCGAGATCAGGTGCGCAAAACAATGTGCTCATGCCTTCTCCTGCACATCAACCGCCGAAGCGCAGCGCCACAGTTCAGCCGCTGTGGCTGCGTATGACCCACTGGATCAATGCACTAGCTGTGCTGGTCATGGTGATGAGCGGCTGGCGAATCTACAACGCCTCGCCCATTTTTGACTTCTTCTTTCCCGCCGGCCTCACCCTGGGCGGCTGGCTGGGCGGCGCACTGCAATGGCATTTCGCGGGTATGTGGCTGTTCGTGCTCAATGGGCTTGCCTATCTGCTGCTCAATCTGTTCACAGGCAGGTTTGCGCAGCGCATGCTTCCCGTCACTGTGCGCGGCATATTGCGTGACACCTGGCTCGCACTGACGGCACGCTTGTCGCATTCAGACTTGAGTCACTACAACCAGCTGCAGCGTGCAGCCTACCTGTTTGCCGTTGCAGATTTGATATTGCTGGTGCTCAGTGGCCTGGTGATCTGGAAGTCGGTGCAGTTTCCGCTGCTGCGCGAGCTTCTGGGTGGCTACGACATGGCACGACGCATTCATTTTTACTGCATGGCGGCCATTGTCTGCTTTGTTGCCGTTCATCTTCTCATGGTCGTACTGGTTCCGCGCTCTTTGCTCCTCATGGTGCTGGGCCGCCCGACGTTCCGCCCTGCGATCAAGGAGAGCACGACATGAGCACATCCCCCTGGCATAGGGACAACGGTGAAGTCGTGGTCGCCGAGGCTAGTCGGCTGATCGACAGGCAGTTGTCGCAATCAACGCGTCGGCAGTTTCTGGCACGAGGTCTCACACTGGGCGGTATCGGTCTGCTCAGTGGGTGCCGCATCGACGACAACGCCACAGCAGAAGCGGCGCTCTCCCGGATATCGCGCTTCAACGATCGTATACAGGGCTGGCTGTTCGACTCCTCGCGTCTTGCACCCACTTATCCCGAATCCATGATCACCCGGCCATTTCCCTTCAATGCTTTTTATGACGAAAGCAGGGTTCCGGAAGTGGACGGAGCCAGTTTTCTTCTGGAGGTCACAGGCCTTGTGGCCGACAAGCGCAGCTGGACGCTCCACGAGCTGCGCGCGCTGCCGCAGTACACGCAGGTCACGCGCCACATATGTGTGGAAGGCTGGAGCGCCATCGGCAAATGGGGTGGTCCACGCTTTGGTGACTTTCTACGCGCCGTGGGAGCTGACCTCAGTGCCCGCTATGTAGGCTTTCAATGTGCCGATGACTACTACACCAGCATCGATATGGCGACAGCCCTGCATCCTCAGACGCTGCTCGCACTCGACTGGGATGGACAGCCTCTGCCACCCAGATACGGCTTCCCGATGAAGCTTCGCATGCCTACCAAGCTGGGCTACAAGAATCCCAAGCACATACGGGCCATCTTCGTGAGCAACTCCTTCAACCGCGGCTACTGGGAAGACCAGGGCTACAACTGGTTCGGCGGCAGCTGAGGAAACACTTCTTCAAACCGATCTCTCCTGTTCCCACTGCGGCGCATGCCGTCTTTTTCCACCTGAGCCAAGAAAGTACCATCATGAAACACGCATTCATCACCACCGCGCTTTCCATGTGTCTGGCATTGAGCGTCACTTCGGCCTTTGCAGCCGATGCGATGACCAAGGAGCCCATGGGCAAAGATCAAATGGACAAGCCTGCCATGGGCAAGGACTCCAAGCACAAGGATTCCATGAGCATGAGCAAGGGCGCAATGACCAAGGACGAAAAGTCTTCCATGGATCACATGGGCAAGGACAAGATGAGCAAGGACGCCATGGGTAAGGAAGGAATGTCAAAGGGCGCCATGGGCAAATAGCAAGCAAAGGAGCGGCAATAGCCATCTTGACGTCTTGTCGCTCCCCGCACTCCAGCTACTGCGTCCGCAGCTGACGCAGCATCAAGCTCATTTTGTTCCTGCAATCACAACGCGCGGACCACCCAGTCCGGGCCACTCTGGCCGAGCCGGGCCGGGCTGGGCTGGGCTGGGCTGTCACGATGCGGCCGGAAGACGAGCAGATGCTGTCCTGAAAGATAGTCGGCTCGTTCATGCGCTGGAGGGCTGGAGTCCGAAGTTCAAGGGTCGGCATCTGTACTAGCCGTAGCAGGTGCCAATCATCACCGGCATTCTTGCTGGTGATTCAAGAGATCGGGGGCTGTAGCCGCACATCCATCCAGGCAGCCACGTCAGCATGTCCTGAGCATGGTCATACGGCGATGTCGCAACTTACCTTGCGCCTCCAGGAAGCCTGAATGATGGCCGCGCATTTGCCAAGCAATTCAAGGCGCTCATTCGGGCGAGCAAGCCGATGCACCGTTTTTGCAGCAGAAGGCAGCGACAGGACTCGCCACTTATGGCAGAACCTCAAAGGTTCTGGACACATCGGGCACAGTTCGCTGCAGTGTCAATGGAGACGCGAATCAGAGATCTCGGCGAATGAGTGAGCCCTTGAAAAGCACCGGGCCAGTCGGCCCCGTTGAGCTGGGGACGCCGCCTTTCGGCTCCAGGCTGATGGCCAGGGCCGGGATTGCGTTCACATCGCTCTCCTGCGCAGTGAGTTGCTCAAGCTTTCCATCACCCATGACGCCCAAAGAGCGCGGAGCGCCTTGCTGGGGCAAGGCCCATAGTTGCAAAGACTGGTTGTCCGCTTCTTTAAAGCCGCTCACACGCTGCAACACCAATTGCTTATGTCGAGGATCGAACGTCACCAGCATGGATGCATCGGCCTTGCCGTCGGCCAGCACCGCCACATACTGAATCTGGGGAGCAGCCTGCAGTGCAGCCTGTGTCATCTGGAGCTGAGCTTGCAGCGCAGACAGTTGTTGCTGTGAGGCGTCTTCGAGCCCCCGCTGAAACCAAAGTCCCACCGAGACAGCCGCCACAGTGGCCAATCCGCCTGCCAGGGCCAGCCCACGCCACCAAGCGAGTGATGGCACTGGCGGCTTCGATACAGCGGCCTCACGTTGGCGAGCCAGTCTGATGCTGGCATTTTCGGCTTGCAGCAAATTGACGATGCGTGTCCAGACCGCTGCATCGGGCTGTATTGGAGTCTGAACCTCGGAGAAGGCCGACCAGCGACCTTGCCACAGCAATGCTGCCGCCCGTACCTGCGGATATTCGCGTGCCAGTTGCTCAAAGCGTCGGCGTGCTCCCCCGTGCAAGGTTCCCAATGAATAGGAAGCAGCCAGGCGGTCGAGTAATTCGGGGTTTCGAGTCAGATTCATGATGTGGACTCCTGACGCTCAGACATGGCGGGCCATGCATTTGCGCAGTTGCTCCAGGCTGCGGCGCATCCATGTCTTGACGGTGCCCAGCGGCAGCTTCAGGCAGCTGGCCAGCTCGCTATGACTTAAATCTCTCAGATAGGCCAAGCTCACCACTTGGCGCTGGGGCTGCGCCAGTTGCTGCAGGCACTGATGCAATGCCGCGGCCTGTTCGCTAGCCTCGATCAGCTGCATGGGCGCTTGCGCATCCTGGTCCTGCAACAGATCTTCCACGCTCTCGATCGGGACATTGAGATGCAGGCGCTCGGCCCTGCGCCGGCGCAAAAAGTCCAAAGCCCGGCTGCGCACCAGCATGCCCATCCAGGCCAGAGGCGGGCTGAGCGAGTCTCGGTAGGTCTCCGCACTGCGCCAGATGCCCAGAAAGCTCTCTTGCAACACATCCTCGGCCCACTCTTTGTTGGCGACGATGCGCAGAGCCAGCCCATACAGCCGCGAGGCGGTCAGGTCGTACAGCAGCTTGAGAGCACGCTCATCCCGGGTTGCGACGCGGTCGAGTAAGTCCATTAATTCGTTGTCCGATGTTTTGGCGCTCATGCAGCCATTGTGAACAGAAGCGCCTCTTTAATGCGGCGCTGTTGGATAACTGCCAAGGCGTATTGCCGACCTTGCCTGTTTACCTATACGCAGCATCTCGGCTGCCGGATGTGGGCAACGCATGAATTGGCTCAGAAATATTTTCAAAAACTTGAATCCACCGATCCACAGCCTGCGTATTCCAAGGGTCGGACATCGAAATTGCTCGACACAGCCCCACAGCCAACTAGGAGTCATCATGAAGATCAATCTGTTTGAAGGCCATCCCTCACTCATGGCATCGCGACGCGGATTTCTGGGTACTACCGGCACTTTGTCAGCGGTGGCCGTCGCCATGCTGGCAGGCAGCGAAGCTCTGGCTCAAGGCATGGGCAATGACCCAGCCAAGGATGTATCCATCCTCAATGTGGCCCTGGGGCTGGAACATGAGGCTATCAATGCATACCAGCTGGGAGCCGGTAGCGGTCTGCTGCAAAAGCCCGTGCTGGATGTCGCACTGCTGTTCCAAAGCCATCACAAGGCCCACCGTGATGCCTTGATTGCAACCATTCAGAAAATGGGTGGCAAACCGGTAGCCGAGGCCCCGATGCAGACCTATGCCGAATCGCTGAAGGCTGCAACTCTGAAAAGCCAGGCTGATGTACTGGCTCTTGCCGCAAGACTGGAACTTGGGGCGACCAACGCCTACCTGGGCGTCATTCCCGCCTTTGAGAGCCGTGATCTGGCCAAGGTCGCGGGACGCCTAGCGGCTGATGAAACCATGCATTACACAGCACTGAGCTCGGCTCTGGGTCGTCCGCTGCCTGGCAACGCCTTGACGTTTGGCGGCTGACAAGCCGCAGCCTCGAGTACCGGGCAAGTCTGCCCAGTGCATTTCTCACCTTGTTTGAGGGAATTATCATGACGCACCGACACACACTTTCGCTGACTGCTCTGTGCCTATCCGCGCTTGGCCTGAGCGCTTGCTCATCCATGGGATCGCACTCCATGTATTCGCAAGCTGAACTTCCGGCTTCCGTGCAAGTACCCGCAGGACACAAAGTGGCCATGGAGACCGTGGGTATTGGCCAGATCACCTATGAGTGCCGAGCCAAAAAGGACATGGCAGCCGAGCACGAATGGGTGTTTGTAGGCCCCGATGCCAAGCTGCAAACGCGAAGCGGTACGGTCATCGGCAAATACTGGGGGCCGCCAGCGACTTGGGAGAATAACGACGGCTCCAAGGTCACTGCCACGCAGCTTGCCGTGGCTCCTGCCGGAGCGGGCAATATCCCTCTGCAACTGGTCAAGGCCAACCCTGCTAGCGGCGTGGGAGCCATGCAGGAGGTGACCTATATCCAGCGTGTGGCAACCAAGGGTGGCGTCGCGCCGAGCATGGCCTGCGGAGCCGCGAATCTGGGCAGCAAGCAGATCGTGCAGTATCGGGCCGACTATATTTTCTGGAAAGCTGCCTGACAGAGAGTCCAGTGGCGCGCCTTCCCTGTAAGAGGCCGGAACGTGGCGCCATTTTTCAGCCTGGTGCACGAGGTGCAGTCCCCACGCAGGCCAGATAGCACGAGCGTGCCCATGGATCTCGTGGCTCTCGCATTGGGTAACCAGAGCCTCGATTTCGGTACCTTGCCCCGAATCGCCTGCGGCAATGGCCTGCTAGGGCTTGATTTCGGCAGCCACGATGCGTGTCCCCGGCCTATGCCGGAGCCACTGCCGGTCACCAGAACGATCTTGCCTTTGAAGCCGGCCACCATGCTTTCTTTCCATTGATGTTTGCTTCTAGGAATCATGGAAACAGCTGCGGCACGCCACCGAGGCGGCTGCCTTTTCCGGTTTCGTCGCTCGGCGGCTTCGGCAATGCAATACCGGCTGGTAAGGGGCAGCCCGGTGTACCCATTGCGGTCGGTCCGAGGCTGACAGCTGCCATCTGATTACGGTTTGAGCTACTGATGTCCCTGACCATGGGTAATGAGCGCGGGTAGCTCAGCCAACGGGACAAGCCCGGCAATTTCCGGTTTATGGCCTGGTGGCTGCACCGCTGAGGGCAGCTCGGCGTGGACAAGCTGAGATGCTGATGTTTTTGGTATACGCAAGTGACGCAAAGTAACGAATAATGAGCCTTCACGACTGCAAGCGCGCTTGAGGTTCAAACATGATTCGTGCCAATGCCATCGCAAAGCGAACGATCACCGGCCAGTTGCTGGAGATCGCCATGGCTCAGTCCTTTTGCGCAGTGATGATTACCGATGCCAGGTTGGATGGAGAGGGGGCTGTCATCGAGTACTGCAATGCAGCCATGTGCGAGATGACCGGATACACCGAAGCAGAGCTTCTGGGCCGCTCGCCGCGCATGTTGCAGGGGCCGCTGACGGATCAACTGGTGTTGCAGCGTTTGCATGAGTCTCTGGAGCAAGGCCTGCCATTTCAGGGCAGTGTGGTGAACTACCGCAAGGACGGCAGCACCTACCACGTGGAGTGGAATATTTCCCCCGTGCGTGATGAGAAGGGCGTCATTCGGCACTTTGTGGCGGTGCAGCGCGATATTTCGGAGCGTGTGCAGGCCGAGCAGGAGCGCGCGCTGCTCGCCAGGGCATTGAATGCGACCAATGACGGCATCTTGATCACGGATCGCGACTCCACCATCGTCTTTGTCAACCAGGCTTTTGAAGCTCTCACGGGCTATAGCGCGGCGGAACTGCTGGGCCAGCCCACCGAGATGCTGCGCTCGGGCCTGCATGAGCCGGAGTTCTATGCCCAGTTGCAGGAAGCATTGAGTCTTGGCCACAATTTTCGCGCCACCTTCATCAACCGTCACAAAAGCGGCGGCGTGTACTACGCCGAGCAAAGCATTGCAGCTCTGCGCGACGAGTCAGGGCAGATCAGCCACTATGTAGGGGCATCCAAGGACATCAGCCGCATGGTGCAGCGAGAGATGGAGCTGCGCGAGCGCGCAAACCGCGACAAGCTGACGGGCTTGCTCAACCGCCATGCAGGCGAGACCGAGCTCAAGCGCAACCAGCTTCAGGCTCAGAATCAGCTGCGGCCTTATGGCGTGATATTGGGCGATATCGATCTTTTCAAGCAGGTCAACGACCGCTTTGGCCATGTCGCCGGAGATCGCGTGCTCAAGATGGTGGCACATGTGCTTTCCGGCAAGGTTCGTCGCTATGACCATGCCGTGCGCTGGGGTGGGGAGGAGTTCCTGATCGTCCTCTCGGATGCCAGCCTCGGTGTGGCCGCAGGACTGGCAGAGCGCATTCGCTGTGCCGTGGCGGAATGCGCCGATCCCGAGGTGGGGCGTTTCACCATTTCTTTAGGGGTTGGGCTCTGGGAGCCAGGCGAAACCGAGGACGATCTGCTCAAGCGCGCAGATGCGGCGCTCTACAGGGCCAAGCATAGGGGGCGCAATCAGGTGGCCATCGCCACGGGGTCGATGAACATGCCTTTGGTGCAAGCGCCCGAGTTGCTGGCGCAGGGCGATTCCTTGACCTTTTCGGGGAAGAGTCCGGATAAGCCGTGGACAGGGGCTGCCTCACCGTAGAATTTGCTATTCCTCCCTGTCCTCGTCTTCATAGCTTTTGAGTGGTTTGAACAATTCCGAACTGCATTCCGTGCAGGCCGATCTGGTGGCAGTGCTGGTTGCCGTCACGGGTGGCCAGCCCCGTATCCTGACCACCGGGTCCGGGCGTGCCTTGCCTGCCGGGCCTTTTACCAGCAACCACCGCTCGCTGCAGGCCAGCTTGCGTGCCTGGGTGGAGAAACAGACCCACCATCCTCTGGGCTTTGTGGAGCAGCTCTACACCTTCGCAGACCGGGAGCGCTCGCAGCAGCTGGGCATGCATGTCATCTCCATCAGCTATCTGGCGCTGACTCAGGAACTGGATGAGGTCGGTGCCGCACAGCCGGGCTGGCAGGACTGGTACCGCTACTTTCCCTGGGAGGACTGGCGCGACGGGATGCCCGGCGTGATTGCCGAGCGCATTGCGCCAGCGCTGCATGCCTGGAGCGAAGCTGCTTCAGATAGTGTAGCTAGAAGCGCACGCTGGCAAAGAGCTTCAATGACTTTTGGCCTTGATGAGCACGAATGGAACGAGGAGCTGGTTCTGCAGCGCTACGAGCTGCTGTTTGAGGCAGGTGTGGTGCCCGAAGCCTGGGGCGAGGGCGATGAAGCACGCGCGGCCGAATTGCTGCCCGGTGCCGCCATGAGTAATGATCACCGCCGCATTCTGGCTACCGGCATGGCCCGTTTGCGCGCCAAGATCAAATACCGGCCCGTGGTGTTTGAGCTGATGCCCGAGGAATTCTCGCTGCTGCAGTTGCAACAGACGGTGGAGGCATTGGCGGGGCGCGGCTTGCACAAGCAGAACTTCCGGCGCCTGATCGAGCAGCAGGCGCTGGTTGAGGAAACAGGCCAGATGACGGCCGTAGGTGCGGGCCGCCCGGCCAAGCTGTTCCGCTTCCGACGCAATGTAATGCTGGAGCGCGCCATTGCTGGCAACAAGCTGCCGCTGGCAAGAAGTCATTAGCCCCTGAGCCACTCTTGGGATGGAGGACTGTTTTAACTGCGGGAGCGGCTTGACTTAAATAATGCTCAGACTTAGCATAAGTCCGTTTGCGTAAGGCCTGAAAGCGATCTGGAAGTCTTTGCGTTTTTTATTGAACTAAAAATACTCAAAATGAGCATTAATAAAATTGCAGCCTTGTCCGTCCCATCCCTGCCCGATGTAATGCTGGAGCCGCTGGTACGCATGGCCTTGCTGGAAGATCTGGGACGCGCCGCAGACTTGACCACCGACACCATTGTTCCTGCCGATGCGATGGGCGAGTTGCGTCTGGTGGCCAGGCAGGATGGCATCTTGGCCGGACTTGATCTGGCACGTCTGGCCTTTGTGCTGATGGATGCTCGCATGGAGTTTGACGTCCGCTGCGCAGACGGCACGCTGCTGCAGCCTGGCATGGAGATCGCCCGCATTCGTGGCAAAAGCCGAGCCATTCTTACGGCCGAGCGTACGGCGCTCAACTACCTTTGCCATCTCAGCGGCGTGGCCAGCGCCACGCATTCGATTGCAGAGGCCATCAAGCCCTTCGGCACCCGAGTGACCTGTACGCGCAAGACCATGCCGGGCCTGCGAGCCTTGCAGAAGTACGCCGTGCGTGTCGGTGGCGGCAGCAACCACCGTTTTGGCCTGGACGACGCCGTACTCATCAAGGACAACCACATTGCGCTGGCCGGCGATGTCGCCACGGCTGTGGGGCGTGCTCGTGCCGGCGTGGGACATATGGTCAAGATCGAGCTGGAAGTGGATACGCTGGCCCAGCTGGATGTGGCGTTGCAACTGGGCGTGGATGTCGTGCTGCTGGACAATATGGGTCTGGATGATTTGCGCACTGCGGTCGGCATGTGCAAGGGCCGGGCCATCACCGAAGCCTCGGGGCGTATTACCCCCGAAACCGCAGCTGCCGTGGCTGCCACGGGCGTGGACCAGATTGCCGTGGGCTGGCTCACGCACAGTGCGCGCGTGCTCGATATAGGTCTGGACGCTTGATGGCCTCCCCCCTGAGCGGCTTTGTCGCTTCCTTCCATGGGAGAGGGGCAGCCTTGCTTCGTAGCGGCGCTTGCTTGCGGTCCCTTGTTCTAGGGGGGCATTGATGAAGGCCGTGCTTCAGTGGCGCCGCAGCTGGGCGGTACTGGTTGCTGCAGCGCTGGCGGTGACGGCTGCGGGGATTTGGCATGCCCGCGCGGGCACGGCGGTAGTCCGTTTTGAAAAGCCCATCACCATCGTTGTGACCTTTCCGCCAGGCGGTGGCACGGACCTGCTGGCGCGTCGCCTGGGCGCGGCCATGCAGCAGCGTTTGGGCCAGTCCGTAGTAGTGGAGAACCGGCCCGGCGCCAGCGGTAATATCGGAGCGAGCGTAGTGGCCGAGGCAGCACCCGACGGCGCCACGCTGCTCATGGCCAACAGCTCGTTTGCCATCAATCCCGGCGTCTACCGGCATCTGGACTTCGACCCACGCCGGGACTTCAAGGCTGTGTTCAACGTCGGCAGCATCGCTTCGGTGCTGGTGGTTCCCAGCCAAAGCAGCGTGCGCAATCTGCACGATGCGCTGGCCGGAGCGAGCGTTGGCCAGCCTTTGCCATTTGCCTCCTGCGGCAACGGCACGCCCCAGCATATGGCGGGTGAGATGCTGGCCCAGGCCGCCCATGCAAGCCTCCAGCATGTGCCCTACAAGGGTTGCGGCCCGGCCATCACTGCAGTAGCCGCAACACAGCTACCTGTGGCCGTGGTCACAGTCAGCAGCGCCGCGCCCCTGATAGCTGCAGGCCGCGTGCGGGCCATCACTGTCACGGCACCGGCCCGCGTCGCATCCCTGCCCGATGTCCCCACGATGGCCGAGCAGGGCCTGGCCGGTTTTGCCGTAGAGCAGTGGCATGGCTTGCTGGCGCCGGCTGCCACGCCGGAGCCTGTGATCGCCCGTCTGCACCAGATGCTGACGCAGATACTGGCCGAGCCAGAGATGCAGCAGGCGCTGCGCGAGCAGGGCTATACCCCGGCCGGGGAGTCTGCCGCCCAGTTCGGCAAGCTCATCGCAGCCGATATCGAGCGCTATGCGGCCGTGACCGCGCAGCTCGGACTCACGGTGGATTGAGCGCAGGCCAGCGGGCGACGCCGGATGCCCATGTTCGTGACGGGCCACCTGCAAAGGTGGCCTGTTCTGTTTCAGGCATATGACGAGTTAGCTATACGAAGGTATAGCTGAGGCCAACCAAAAGCCAAGCCTCTCTTCCCAAGGCAGGCTCGCTTTGTCGACTGGCGGGTTTGATAATCAAAGGCGGGGATCAGGGCACCAGACCCTGGCGCCACGGCGGCATGCTTTGCCGCCCATCGCATGAAGAAGCTACCTTTGGATGCCCATTCCTTGACGGCGCTATGGCGCGCGGCTTCCTCATGCTCTCCCGCTTCTCTGTCCTGCTGCAAAGCTGCTTCTGTATTCAAGAAGTTGCGAGGGCGAGACAGGATCAATCCTGGGCCGGGACCTGCCCTGGCCATATCGATGCCATTGTTTGCTGCTTATGAAACAAGCCCTGAACTCCTGCAGTCCCGTGGGGCCTGCCTGCCTGCTGTTGTGTCTGGCACTCGCTGCCTGCAACGGCGACAAACAGACGCCGGCCGCCGCTGCCGATAGCCGGACTGCGCTGCACCGCGAAGGCAATCTGGTCGTGGTGCCGTCGCAATCTCCAGTGCTGGCGCAGCTGAGGCTGGCACAGGCCACCCAGGAGCAGGTCCAAACCCTGATCTCGGCGCCGGCGAATATCGAGGCCGAGCCTGAAAAGATGGTCAAGATCACGCCTCCGGTCGCAGGCCGGCTGGTGCATCTGCATCGACAGCTCGGCGACCCGGTCAAGGTCGGCGAGGCCTTGATCACCATGGACTCCTCCGATATCTCGGTCGCTCGGGCGGACAATGCCAAGGCCCAGTCCGCGCTGCTGCTGGCGCGTCAGGAGTTCGACCGCCAGAAGCTGCTGTTTGATGCCGAGATCGCGGCGCGCAAGGACTACGAGGCCGCGCAGCAGGCGCTGGCCGCAGCCAGCGCCGATGCGCGCGCTGCGAGCGATCGCCTGGCTCAGCTTGGTGCCGATGTGCAGGCCAGCTCGCGCGGCAGCTATGTGATCAAGTCGCCGATCAGCGGACGCGTGGTGGAAATGGCGGGCTCGCAGGGCGGCTATTGGAACGACGTGAATGCCTCGGTGATGACCGTGGCCGATCTCAGCAAGGTCTGGCTCAGCGCCAGCGTGCCCGAGCGCGACCTAGCCCATGTGGATGTGGGCCAGCAAGCGCATATCGCGCTGACCGCCTATCCCGACCTCAAGCTCGAAGGCCGTGTGCAATACGTGGGTGAGATCGTTGATGCCGCCACGCGCAGCGTCAAGGTGCGCGTGGCCGTGGACAACCGCGAAGGGCGGTTGCGCCCGGGTATGTTTGCGCGCGTGAGCTTCGACGGACCGGGTCGTGACGCCCTCATGGTGCCGACCACGGCGCTGCTCCAGGGCAATGTGAGCTCACGGGTGTTCGTAGACAAGGGGCGCACGGACAAGGGCGCCCGCTTTGAGCCACGCGACGTGCAGGTCGGCGTGCAGCAGGATGGCAAGGTGGAGATCCGCTCGGGCCTGGCGGCCGGCGAGCGCATCGTCGTCAACGGTGGAGTGCTGCTGCAATGATCGAGCGCATCGTCAATCTCAGTTTTGCACGTCGCGGCGTGGTGTGGCTGATCTTCATCTTTGCAGCCCTGTATGGCGGGTTCAGCTGGAAGCAGTTGCCGCTCGAGGCCTATCCCGACATCGCCGATGTGACCTCGCAGATCGTCACCCAGGTGCCGGGTCTGGCGGCCGAGGAAATCGAGCAGCAGATCACGATTCCGCTGGAGCGTGCGCTGCTGGCCACACCGGCCATGCATGTGCTGCGTTCGCGCAGTCTGTTCGGCCTGTCGCTGATCACCGTGGTGTTCGAGGACGGGGTCGATGGCTACTGGGCGCGCCAGCGCCTCAAGGAGCGCATGGACGAGGTCGATCTTCCCTATGGCGCGCGCGCCGCGCTCGACCCCTACAGCTCGCCCACGGGCGAGGTCTACCGCTATACGCTGGAAAGCCCCACACACAGCCTGCGCGAGTTGTCCGAGCTGCAGCAGTGGGTGGTGATTCCGCGCCTCAAGAAAGCACAGTCCGTGGTGGACGTGACGAATTTTGGCGGCCTGACCACACAGTTCATGCTCGAACTCGACCCCGCGCGCCTGCTGCAGTACGGGCTGACCCTGTCCCAGGTGATCGAGGCCCTCAATGCCAACAACGCCAGCGGCGGCGGCAGCGTCATAGACCGTGGCGAAGTCTCTTATGTGGTGCGCGGCGTGGGCCTGCTGAGATCGCTCGACGACATGGGCAATGTGGTGGTCAAGACCTCGGACAACGGCACGCCGATTCTGGTCAAGGACCTGGGGCGCCTGACCTATGGCAATGTGGAGCGTCGCGGCATTCTGGGCAAGGACGACAACTCCGACACGCTGGAAGGCATCGTGCTGCTGCTCAAGGACGCGAACCCCTCCAAGGCGCTGGAAGGCATCCATGCCGCAGTGAAGGAGCTCAACGAGAAGCTGCTGCCGCCCGACGTCAAGGTCGTGCCCTATCTGGACCGCACCACGCTGATCGAGCGCACCACGCATACCGTGGGCAAGACCCTGGCCGAAGGCATGATCGTCGTGACCCTGGTGCTGCTGCTGTTCCTCGGCAGCCCGCGCGCGGCGCTGATCGTGGCGCTGACGATTCCCATGGCGCTGCTGCTGGCCTTCGTCTTCATGCATCACGCCAGGATCCCGGCAAATCTGCTGTCGCTGGGAGCCATAGATTTCGGTATTTTGGTGGACGGTGCTGTGGTCGTGGTCGAGAACATTCTGCGCCGCCGCGAGGCCCAGAAGGACAAGCCCTTGACGCCGCGCGACGCCATCTCGGCCACGCTGCAGGTGGCGCGCCCCATCTTCTTCGGCATGTGCGTGATCGCCGCTGCCTATCTGCCGCTGTTCGGTTTCGAGCGCATCGAGTACAAGCTGTTCTCGCCCATGGCCAGTGCCGTGGGGGCGGCCCTGGTGGGAGCGCTGGCCGTGGCGCTGCTGCTCACGCCGGGCCTGGCCTGGATGGCCTTTCGCCGTCCGCGCAAGATCTTCCACAACCCCGTGCTCTACTTCCTGGGCGAGCGCTATGACCGCTTTCTCAGCGACGCTGTGGGGAAGATGCGTTGGCTGGTAGGGGCCGTGGCGGCGGCGATGGTGGCGCTGGTGCTGCTGGCCGGCACCATAGGCCGCGACTTTCTGCCTTATCTGGACGAGGGCTCGATCTGGCTGCAGGTGCAGATGCCTCCCGGCATCACGCTGGACAAAGCCCGCGACATGGCCGACGAGCTGCGTCGGGCCACGCTGGAGTTCCCCGAGGTGTCCTATGTCGTGACCCAGACTGGACGCAACGACGACGGCACCGATTACTGGACGCCTTCGCACATCGAGGCCAGCGTGGGCCTGCATCCTTACGATCAATGGAAGTCGGGCCTGAACAAGCAGCAACTGATTGCCAAGATGGCTGAGCATTTCGAGAGGATGCCTGGCTATACCGTGGGCTTCATGCAGCCCATGATCGACGGCGTGCAGGACAAGCTCTCGGGGGCGCACAGCGACCTGACCGTGAAGGTCTACGGCCAGGACCTGAGCGAGGACCGGCGCGTGGCCGACGAGATGGTGGGCATTCTGTCCAAGGTGCCCGGTGCGGCCGATGTGGCCGTGGACATCGAGCCGCCGCTGCCCAATCTGCGCATAGACCTGGACCGTGCGGCAGCCGCGCGCTACGGCATCAACGCGGCCGATGTGGCCCAGCTGATCTCCACAGGTGTGGGTGGGGCCTCCATAGGCCAGCTCTACGTGGGTGAACGCAGCTACGACATGACGGTGCGCTTCGCGCCCGGCACTCGCAGTGACCCCGAAGCCATAGGCGCGCTGCGTCTGGCCGCTGCCAATGGCGCCCAGGTGCCGTTGGCCGATGTGGCGCGCATCAGCACCACGGTGGGACAGAGCGTGATCGTGCGCGAGGGCGGCGAGCGCCACATTCTGGTCAAGCTCAATGTGCGCGGCCGTGATCTCGCGGGCTTCCTCAAGGATGCGCATGAGGCTCTCGATGCCCAGCTCCAGTACGACCACCAGAAGACCCATATCGAGTGGGGCGGCCAGTTCGAGAACCTGCAGCGTGCCGAGGCACGGCTGCTGGTCATCCTGCCACTGACGCTGGGCATCATGCTGGTGCTGCTGTTCGGCGAGTTCGGCAATCTGCGCCAGCCGCTGCTGGTGCTGGGCGTGGTGCCGCTGGCCATGATCGGCGGCTTTGCCGGACTGCATCTGCGCGGCATGACGCTCAATGTCTCGAGTGCCGTGGGTTTCATCGCGCTGTTCGGTGTGGCCGTGCTGTCGGGCGTGCTCATGGTTTCGCAGATCAACCGGTTGCGACGCGAGGACGGTCTGGAGTTGCGCGATGCCGTGCTCGAGGGGGCATCGAGCCGCATGCGTCCGGTGCTGATGACGGCTACGGTGGCAGCCTTCGGTCTCATGCCGGCCATGCTTGCTACGGGCCTGGGCAGTGATGTGCAGCGGCCGCTGGCCACCGTGGTGGTCTGCGGGCTGGCCAGCGCCACCTTGCTTACCCTGCTGCTGCTGCCCAATCTCTATTACGTGATCGAGCTGCGTGCCCAGCGTGCGCTTGAGCGCAAGCGCCGGCGAGCGGCCGAGCGCGGGGAACTCGACGACGAGGATGCCGCTCCGGTGACGACATCGGCCGCCGCGGAGCGCATGGCCCCCTGAGTCCGGGCCCGCGCGATACCTACCAACTTGGAAGCACCATGCAATTTCCCTTTCTTTCCCTCAAGCGCCTGGCTCTGCTGCTGGCGACGCTGGGCCTGGGTGGCACGGCATTGGCCCAGGCCGCGGCGCAGCCCGCCGCCGCCGGGCTGCGCTTCAGCGACTATCTGAGCGCTGTCGAGCAGCACAGCCTGGACCTGCAATCACAGCAGCAGAACGTGGTGTCGGCCCGGGCTGGCGTCGGCATCGCGGGCATACGACCCGATCCCCAGCTCTCGCTGGGCGCTGCGCGCGAGCAGGTCAATAGCGGCCTGCCGCGCCCGCAGAACCGTACCTATGAACTCAGCATGGAGCTGGAGACCGGCGGCAAGCGCTCGGCTCGCATTCGCGCCGCACGCAGCCAGGTACGGCTGGCCGAGGCTGGGGTCGAGGGATTCCGCACCCAGCTGTTCTCCGATGCGGCCCAGGACTTCACACAGGCCTGCCGCGATCGCCAGGCGCTGGAGCGCAAGGAGCAGACGCTCAATGCTCTGTCCGATGTGGTCAAGGCCAACGAGGTGCGACGCAAGGCCGGCGACGTCGGCACCGTTGAGTGGCGGCAGTCGCGCGTGGAGCGCGACCAGTTCCAGGCCGACGTGACGCAGGCCCGCGCCGATGCCCAGACCTCACGTCTGGCCCTGAGCGTGCCGCTGGGGCGCAGGATCCTGGAGATTTTCGGCTCCGACGAGCTGCAATGCGATTTCCAGCCCTTTGCGAACGACAAGAGCATCGATGTCCTGGTGACCCAGGCTCTGCATGTGCGCAGCGATGTGCGCGTGGCCCAGGCCACGTTGGACAATGCGCGCGACAATGCCGGCCTGGCCCAGGCCAACCGCTGGGTCAATCCCACGCTGGCCGTGGGATTGACCGCCATACCAGCCACGTCTGCGGGTGTGGACGCCAAAGGCAATGTCTTCGATGCGAACAACCGCTCGCGCATGTTGTCGGTCTCGGTGAGCGTGCCCATCCCGTTCTCGCGCCTGAACCGCGGTGAGGTGCTGCAGGCCGAGGCCATCGTGACCCAGGCCATGCTGGGGCTGCAGCAGTCGCAGCACAAGGCCGAGGCTGATGTGCGCTCCGCCTACTTCCGTTTCGCGGCGGCGCAGGAGAATGTGGAGCGCTATCGCAGCAATGTGCTGGCGGATGCGCAGCGCGTGCTCGAGAGCATCCGACTGTCCTACCGTCACGGCCAGGCTTCATTGCTGGAGCTGCTGTCGGCCCAGCGCTCGGCCGATGATGCCTACCTCGGCTATCTGCAGGCCAATGCTGATCTGGCCAAGGCTACGGTCGATCTGCAACTGAGCATAGGCCAGCGACCTGCGCTGTGATGAGTGGAGTAGGCGGGCAGGGCTGGCGTGCGCGCATCTTGCGCCACAATCAACGGGTCTTTCACGCTCTGAGCTCCGCCCTGCATGCCATGACAGCCAAACCGCAACGCTTCCTGCATCTGCGCCGGGCCCTGATCCTGGCTGGCATGGCAGCGACCATGGCAGCCATCTTCGCGCTGGATACGCTGACCGAGTATGCGGTGGCCGCGGCCGTGTTCCACACGGCCGTCATCCTCGTGGCGGTGCGCTGGTTCAGCCCGCGCCTGGTGATAGGCACCACGGCGCTGTGCATAGCGCTCACCCTGGCCAGCTTTGCGCTGACGCCGGCTGGCGCCTACCGAACCGGACTCATCAATACGGGCATCAGCATCCTGGCCATCGTTATCACGGCCTATCTGGGCCTGAAGATGGTGGCCGCCCAGAATGCGGCCCACGCAGCACAGACCCAGTTGCTGCGCATCACTCAGGCCACCAGCCTGGGACAGGTGACGGCCTCGATCGCCCATGAGGTCAACCAGCCGCTGGCCGCCATCGTCACCAGCGGCAATGCCAGCCAGCGCTGGCTGGCTCAGCAGCCACCGAATCTCGAAAAAGCCGGTCAGGCGCTGGAGCGCATCCTGGGTGATGCGCGGCGCGCCAGCGAGGTCATTGCGCGTATCCGCTCCATGGCGCGCGGCGAGGCACCGAGCAAGCAGAAGTTCGATCTCAACGAGGCAGTGCGCGAAATGGTGAATCTGTCGGGCGCGGACCTGAACCAGCGCGCCATTGCCATGGACCTGCAACTGGCGCCGGGTCTGGCGCCGGCCTGGTGCGACCGAGTGCAGTTTTTGCAGGTGCTGGGCAATCTGCTGCTCAACGCCATGGACGCCATGCAGGAAACGCCGGCCGTGCAGCGGCGCATTGCCGTGGCTACCCAGGCCTTGGGCCAGCAGCTGGTGCTGACAGTCACCGATGCGGGAGAGGGGCTATCGCCGCTGGCCAAAAGCCATTTGTTCGATGCCTTCTGGAGCACCAAGCGTGAGGGCATGGGTCTGGGGTTGAACATCAGTCGCCACATGGCCGAGGCCAATGGTGGCCGCATCTGGGCCACAGAGCGAGAGGACGGGCACAGCGGCGCCGTGTTTCATGTGACCATCGCGGCTCTCGTCGCCTCGGGTGATCCCGCATCAGGAGGACACAAGCTTGGCTGAGCTCGAAACCGTGTATGTGATCGATGACGACGCCTCGGTGCGCGCGGCCATCGAGGATTTGCTTCTCTCCGTGGGACTGGTCGTGTCCGCCTTCGGCGCGACGCGCGACTTTCTCGCCCATCTGGAGCTGAGCCCGCCCGAGGGGCCGGCCTGCCTGGTGCTGGACATCCGCATGCCGGGCCAGAGCGGTATGGAGTTCAGGCGCCAGATGCTGGAGCAGGGGCTGCGTTTCCCTACCATCTTCATCACCGGCCATGGCGATATTCCCATGAGCGTGGAGGCCATGAAGACCGGGGCCATAGAGTTTCTGACCAAGCCGTTTCGCGATCAGGACTTGCTGGATGCCATACAGCAAGGTATTGCCCTTGATCGCCAGCGTCGCGCGCAGGATGGGCAGTTGCTGGAGTTGCGTTCGCGTTGGAATTCGCTGTCCAGTGGGGAGCAGTCGGTGTTGATTGGCGTGGTGCGAGGCATGCTCAACAAGCAGATCGCGGGAGAGCTGGATGTCAGCGAAATCACCATCAAAGTCAGGCGATCTCAAGCCATGCGCAAGATGGAGGCTGGCTCGGTTGCCGAGCTGGTGCGCATGCTGGAGAAGCTGTGCATCCGCTGATGGTAGCCACATGGTTGGCCTGCCGGACTGTCACTTCGCGGGCGCAGCAGGCGTCGCGGGTGCCGGTACGGCGAACGTAAGAATTGTTCGTGTCGGTTTCCATGTGCAGATTGCGCATGAATTTTCTGGAGCATGTGCGGGTTTGCCAGTTCACAATGGCGGGTTCGCCAGGAGCGGTCAATGCGTCAGCAAAGAACATTCAATAACAAAATTGGTTTCGCCAAGCTTTGCACGGGCAGTTTGATGTCCTTGTGCATGATATGGGGGCTGCCTGCTCATGCGCAGCAGAGTGCAGAGCCAGTCCATGCAGGCAGTGAAGAGGCCTCTGCAGCAGCGTCAGCAGCTGATGCGGGTGGGGTAAACACAGAGCCTGAGAGGTGGAATGCCAAGTTCCAGGCCACCTATGTCTGGCAGCGCAAGCCGTCCTTTTCTGCACCCTATACCGGAGAGAAAAGCCTGTTGCCGGGGCGCGAACGCAGCTACTCCTTCACGACCACTGCATCTCTTGGATACCGTCCATGGGCTGGGGGGGAGGTCTATCTTGATCTGGAAGGCGCGCAGGGCATTCCTCTGTCGGGACTGGCAGGCCTGGGTGGCTTTACCAATGGGGAATTGGCCAAAACTTCGGGAGCAAGATTGAAGCTCTATCGCGCCCGTGCATTCTTGCGCCAGACCTGGAGTCATGGCGGCGAGCAAGAGGCGGTGGAGTCGGAGGCAAGGCAGTTGGCGGGCATGGTGGACAAGCGTCGTACTGTGCTCACGGTGGGCAATCTGGCGGTCATCGATATCTTTGACGACAACCGCTACAGCCATGATCCGCGCACGCAGTTCATGAACTGGTCGCTGATGACTCAAGGCGCGTTTGACTATGCCGCAGATGCCAGAGATTACAGCTGGGGGGCGGTGCTGGAGTGGTTTCACGACGACTGGGAGGTGCGCTTCGGTCGCTTCATCCAGCCCAAGGAGCCCAACGGCCAGCCGCTGGACTATCGAATTTTCAAACACTACGGCGATCAGCTGGAAGTAGCCCACGCACACACGCTGGCGGGCCAGCCGGGCAAGTTGCGTGCTTTGGTCTTTCGCAACCACGCCGTGATGACGCGCTATGACGATGCACTCAACCTGGCGGCGCAGACCGGGGCGGTGCCGGATCTGAATGTTGCGCGCTACGGTGCCAGAAGCAAGCAAGGCTTCGGCATCAACCTGGAGCAGGCGCTGAGTGATGACGTGGGTCTTTTTGCCCGTGGCAGCTGGGCCGATGGCAAGACGGAAATCTATGCCTTCACGGAAATCGACCGCTCTCTTTCTGCGGGTCTGCTGATCCAGGGGCGCAAATGGGGACGGGCGAACGATACGCTGGGCATAGGCGTGGCGCGCAATTTCCTCTCGTCCACACACCGTCGGTATCTGGCAGAGGGCGGGGTGGGGGCGTTCATTGGTGACGGGCGTCTGAACTACAAGCCCGAGAATATTCTCGAGATGTTCTACAGCGTGGGGATCAGCAAACAATCCAGCATCAGCTTTGACTGGCAGCATATCCGCAACCCTGCATACAACGCGGACCGTGGGCCCGTCAACGCACTGGCTGTGCGTTTGCACACCGAGTTCTGATCTAGAAAAACCGCAGGATGATCTGGTGCAGGCCTGCCGTCATCAAGGTATAGCGCAGGAATTTTCCAACTGCCATATAGGCGACGCAGGGCCAGAAAGGCAGGCGCACCCAGCCGGCGACCGCGCATAGCGGGTCGCCGACGACGGGCAGCCAGCTCAGCAGGCAGGCCTTGGCGCCGTATTTGCGCAGCCAGTAACGGGCGATGCGGTTCCAGCGTGACTTGTGGTGCATGTTCTGGGGCGGCGGCTCTCCATGTCGGCGCAGCTTTTTGGCCTTGTTCCAGGCCTGGTTGGCGGCCAGCCCCATCCACCAGCTGATGGCCCCACCCAGCGTGTTGCCCGCCGTGGCGACCACAATGGCGGGCCAGAACAGATCGGGGTTGGCTGAGACCAGTGCGGCCACCACGGGCTCAGATCCCAGCGGCAGCAGGGTGGCCGAGACCAGGGCCACGACAAACACGGTGCTAAGGCCCAGCTCCGGCAGGGCCAGCCATTGCAGCAACTGATGTATCCACGCTTCCATAGGGCGGCTAGTTTAGGCGGGTCGCTCAATTCCCTGAACTTTGCATCCTGTCATTTCTCGGTCATCGGCCATAGTTGCAGGCTGTTGATATATGGTTTCTTATCCAAATGCGTACACAGGTGTTATCCGGTAACGCCAGATCAATGGGAGTAGGAATGGCTTTCAGCCCTCTAAAAAAAATGATGCGATCGAGTCAGGCCACAGGCCTGGCGGTCGTTTTGCTTTTGATAGCTGGTTGCGCATCGAACATAAAGACCATCGCGCCGTCCGATGCCAGATCAGCGGTCACGGTGGCTGCCGATCTGGTGCCGCTGGCGACGCTGGCGCCCGGCATCAAGCAGGACATGCGCTATGTCTCCAAGCACAACTTCATGGGCCGCCCCGTGGCTGGCTACGAAGCCGGGGTTTGCTGGCTCAGCCGCGTGGCTGCCGAATCTCTGGCAGCTGTTCAAAAGGAACTGGCTGGACAGGGGCTGGCTCTGAAGGTCTATGACTGTTACCGGCCCCAGGCGGCCGTCGACGACTTTGTGCGCTGGGGGCGCGATATGGCCGATCAGAAAAACAAGGACATGTATTACCCGCGCGTGCCCAAGAGCGAGCTCTTCAAGCGTGGCTATATCGCCGAGAAATCGGGTCACAGCCGTGCCAGCACCGTGGACATGACGCTGCTGGTGGTGGATGCCAAGCGCGCCAGAAAGCTGGTGCGTGGCCCGCTGGCCGACGGTATCGAAGTGGACATGGGAACGCCCTTCGATCTCTTTGACGAGCAGTCGCATACCGACAATGCCCAGCAATCGCCCGATGTGCAGCACAACCGCCGCTGGCTGCGCAGCCTGATGCAGCGCAACGGATGGAAGAACCTGCCAGAGGAGTGGTGGCATTACACGTTGGTCAGCGAGCCCTATCCCGAGCAGTACTTTGATATGCCGGTGCGTAAAAACTGAGACGCCGGTGCTGCATTGCCCGATAGTGACTCGCCTCGGAGGGTGATGCATGGAGTTTGGTTTTGCTGAAAATTTGAGCAGGTATAATTGCCCCCTCTTTTCCAGCGCCCGGTCTGTGCCAGACATTGTCTGCCGCAGAAACCAAATTCTCTCCATGCCCGCCCTGCACATTGGTCATATTCCATTGGCAAATCGTCTGTTTGTCGCTCCCATGGCGGGTGTGACGGACCGGCCGTTTCGTCAGCTGTGCAAGGCACTGGGGGCCGGTTACGCGGTCAGCGAGATGGTGACCAGCCGCAAGGACTTGTGGAACAGTCTCAAGACCAGTCGCCGTGCCAACCATGAAGGCGAGCCTGGGCCGATCTCGGTCCAGATTGCCGGCACCGAAGCGCCCATGATGGCCGAGGCTGCCATCTACAACATCGAGCGCGGCGCGCAGATCATCGACATCAACATGGGCTGCCCGGCCAAGAAGGTCTGCAACAAATGGGCAGGTTCCGCCCTGATGCAGAACGAGCCGCTGGCCGTGGAAATTGCCCAGGCCGTGGTGGAGGCCGCACGTCCCTACAACGTGCCCGTCACCCTGAAGATGCGCACAGGCTGGTGCGATACGCACAAGAACGCAGTTCTGCTGGCGCGCCAGTTTGAAGATGTCGGCATCCAGATGCTGACCGTGCACGGCCGCACGCGCGAGCAGGGCTACAAGGGCTTTGCCGAGTACGACACGATTGCGGCCGTTAAGCAGGCCGTCAAAGTGCCCGTGGTGGCCAATGGCGATGTCAACAGCCCTGAAAAGGCCCGCGATGTGCTGGCCTATACGGGGGCGGACGCCATCATGGTCGGCCGTGCAGCTCAGGGCAGGCCGTGGATCTTTCGCGAGATCGCGCACTTTCTGGCCACGGGCGAGCATCTGGCTCCTCCCCTGGTGGCCGAGCTGCGTCGTCTGCTGCTCGAACATTTGCAAGATCACTACAGCCTGTATGGCGAGGGAGTCGGCGTGCGCAGCGCCCGCAAGCATATTGCGTGGTATCTGCGAGCTCTGCCGGGCGGGGAAGAGATCAGAAAACACATCAACACTATTGAGGACTGTGCGGTGCAATGGCAGGCCGTGGCCGACTATCTGGATGCCCTGGGGCAGCAGATGGAGCGGATCCCGGCGGCCATGGCCGCTGCTGAAGCAAGCAGCGAGCTGGACGAACCGGCAGAAATGGCTGCATGAGCAATCAGAATTTAGAACAAGTCGTTCGCGATAGCCTGGAGGGCTATTTCCGCGATCTCGAGGGCGAAACACCGGCCAATGTCTACGACATGGTGATTCGTCTTGTCGAAAAACCGCTGCTGGAAGTGGTGATGGGCCAGGCCGACAACAACCAGTCGCGCGCCGCCGAATGGCTGGGCCTGAATCGCAACACCCTGCGCAAAAAGCTGGTCGATCACGAATTGCTCTGAACGACGAAGCTACCAAATCCATAGCTGCAAGCGCTTGATATATCTGCACTTGCAGCTTGTTTTTATCCAAACTTTGAATTGACGCCCATGAAAGCTCTGATCTCCGTCTCTGACAAGACCGGTATCGTCGAATTTGCGCAAGCCCTGCACGCTCTTGGCGTGCAACTGCTGTCCACCGGTGGCACCGCCAAGCTGCTGGCAGGCGTGGGCCTGCCCGTGACCGAAGTCGCCGAAGTCACCCGATTCCCCGAGATGCTGGATGGCCGCGTCAAGACCTTGCACCCCATGGTGCACGGTGGTCTGCTGGCTCGCCGCGAACTGCCCGAGCACATGGCTGCTTTGAAGGAACATGGCATCGAGACCATCGATCTGCTGGTCGTGAACCTCTACCCCTTTGAAGCCACCGTGGCCAAGGCCGGCTGCACGCTGGCCGACGCCATCGAGAACATCGATATCGGCGGCCCCGCCATGGTGCGTTCCGCTGCCAAGAACTGGAAGGATGTGGGCGTTCTGACCGCTGCCGACCAGTACGAAGCAGTGCTGGCCGAACTCAAGGCGAATGGCAAGCTGTCCGACAAGCTGCGTTTTGCGTTGTCCGTGGCGGCCTTCAACCGCATTGCCCAGTACGACGGAGCGATCAGCGACTATCTGTCTAGCGTCAAGTTCGAAGACGAAAAGCTCAGCGAAGAATATGTGCCCGAGCGCGCCCTGTTCGGCGGCCAGTCCAACGGCCATTTCATCAAGGTGCAGGATCTGCGCTACGGTGAAAACAGCCACCAGCAAGCCGCCTGGTACCGCGATCTGTACCCCGCTCCCGGCTCGCTGGCCACGGGCGTGCAGCTGCAGGGCAAGGAGCTGAGCTACAACAATATCGCCGACGCCGATGCGGCCTGGGAATGCGTCAAGAGCTTTGACACCCCTGCCTGCGTGATCGTCAAGCACGCCAACCCCTGCGGCGTGGCCGTGGGCGCGAATGCCTTCGAAGCCTATTCCAAGGCCTTCCAGACCGACCCCACCAGCGCCTTCGGCGGCATCATCGCCTTCAACCGCGCTGTGGACAAGGCCGCTGCCGAAGCCGTGTCCAAGCAGTTCGTCGAAGTGCTGATGGCTCCCGAGTTCAGCGCCGAAGCCCTGGAAATCTTCAAGGCCAAGGTCAATGTGCGCCTGATGAAGATCGCTCTGCCCGCCGGCGGCGCAACCGACTGGGACAACGGCCGCAACGCCATCGAGTCCAAGCGCATCGGCTCGGGCCTGCTGCTGCAGACCTCGGACAACCATGAGCTCAAGCTGGCCGACCTCAAGGTCGTGACCGTCAAGCAGCCTACCCCCGAAGAGCTTCAGGACCTGCTGTTCGCCTGGAACGTGGCCAAGTTCGTCAAGTCCAATGCCATCGTCTTCTGCAAGAACGGCATGACCATGGGCGTGGGCGCAGGTCAGATGTCGCGCCTGGATTCGGCCCGCATCGCCTCCATCAAGGCCGAAGCCGCCAAGCTGTCGCTGCAGAACACCGTCGTGGCGTCGGATGCCTTCTTCCCCTTCCGCGACGGCCTGGACGTGGTGGTCGATGCCGGTGCCACCTGCGTGGCCCAGCCTGGCGGCTCCATGCGCGATCAGGAAGTGATCGATGCGGCCAACGAGCGTGGCGTGGCCATGGTGTTCACCGGCGTGCGCCATTTCAGGCACTAATTGCTCCCCCTGAGGCGCTATCGCGCCTTCCCCCTCTCTGGCGCTGAGCGCCGGAGGGGGACGACACCCTCGGTGCGCGACGGCGCTTCCTTGGTGTCTCTGGTTTTAGGGCGCGCCAGTTTTGTGCTTTGTGCTCTGTGGCCGGCATTTGCTGGCCATTCTTTTTTGAATCTGGTGCTTGGTATGACAGATCCCATCGACGACGAAGAAAACTATCCGCCCAGGCCGCGCTGGATTGGCTGGCTGATCGGGCTGGTCATGCTGGCGTCGGCACTGGGCGTGGCCAATATCGGCTGGCGCATCATGCGGGTCAGCACGGCCGAGAAGGCGGCGGATGCGCTGGTGGCTGCCAAGCCCGAGCTGGCGGCGGCCCGAAAGCTGGTGGAGGGCGCAGATTGCATGCGCTGCCATGGTCTGGACCGCAAATTTGTGGGCCCGGGCTTTACGGAGATCGCACAGAAGTACGGCTCGCAAGCCGATGCCCAGAGCTATCTGGCAGACAAGATTCGCAGCGGCAGCGTGGGTGTCTGGGGCAATGTGATCATGCCGCGCCACCCGCAGATCAGCGAGGCCGATTCTCTGCAGATGGCCCGTTGGGTGCTGTCGGCTCAGGCGCCATCGGCCGCGGCTCAATAGGCCTGGTTGCCGAGATCCTGCGTGAATTCCAAGGCTGCCAGCGCTTTGCGCTGCTAGCCTTTTTTGCTTTGCAGCCTGCGCAGGGTGGCAGGCCTTGCTTTCATAATCCGCTCATGGCAAAACCCGCGCGTGCTCCCGCTCTTCGCCCCGCCGATCAGGCAGTCCACGGATCCGGGGCTGGTCCGGCTCGCCAGCGTGGCTTTGTCTTCTGGGCCATATGGGTGAACATCGCCACCTACGCGATCTATCCTACGGCCAACTGGCTGGCCAGCCTGCGCGACCAGCGCTATGACTTCATCACGCGCTGGGATGCCATGATTCCGCTGGTGCCGGAATTCATCTTTGTCTATTTCTCGTTTTTCCCGTTTCTGGCCCTGCCGTTCTGGCTGGTGGGGCAGCCCGGCACGGCGGCGCTGGGCAAGCGCCAGGTGTTGGGTACGCTGATCTGCGGTCTGATCTTCGTGCTGTTCCCGGCAAATTTGGCCTTCGAGCGCGCGATTCCCGAATTCGAGCCCTATCGCAGCATTTTTGCGACCATGTTCTTGGTGGACAAGCCGCACAATCTGCTGCCCTCTTTGCACATCGTCTACACGGCGCTGACCTGTCTGGCCATCTGCCAGGCGCAATGGCAGCGTGGTCGCTGGGGGCTGTGTCTGCTGATTGGGCTATGGAGCGTGGCCATCTGCGCCTCAACCATGCTGGTGCATCAGCACCATGTGCTGGATGTGGTCACTGCGCTGATGCTGGTGCCAGTGCTTTGCCTGCTGATTCGCCCGGCCGATGTGCCGCCACAGCCTCCGCGTATCTGAGCCGGGCAGGATCGCTCTGCCTCGGGTCTTTTTGAATCCTGCGTCAGTGCTCGCTTGCATGCAGGACTACAGCGCGATTTTTGAGCGCGGTGCAGGCTTCGTGAAACGCGGGCCTGACTAGTCTGTTTTGAGATGGGTGTGCAGCCGGGCCTGCACAAAACATGCAGATGGACTGGTGATGCTGCAGGGAATCTGCGCACCACTGGTGAAATCCCTAGGATGCCTTTTTGACAAAAAGGACCGGGCCGAAAGCGCCGCGCCAAAAGCGTGGTTAAGAACGTGTTTACGGTCTCCTCGCGCCGCGACAGTGGCTTTGCGGGATGGGATGCCAGGCGCGATACCGCAGCAATAGCCGTGCTATTGCGAGGATTCGCAACGCCGCAGACCGCCCGCAAAGACACTGTCCCGAAGGGGTGGAGCGAAATCGGGCGATTTCTGTGCGCTGTCTCTTGCTTGCACCCCGGTGCAAGCGGCGAGCCATCGCTTCGAACTCATCCCGATTGCGCTCCAACGCGGCTGCGTAGAGATCGTAAACACGTTCTCAAAGCCCGGGGATATGCATGCAGTGGCTGAAAACCAAAACCATTGAACAGGCGCTGGCCGATTCCGACGAGCCGGGCCGGCAGCTCCAGCGCACGCTGGGTGTTTTCGATCTGATGATTCTGGGCCTGGCCGTGGCCGTGGGCGCAGGGATTTTCTCGGTGGGGGCTCGCGCAGCCGGCAGCTTTGCCGGGCCGGCCGTGATTTTCTCCTTCATTCTGGCGGCCGCGACCTGCGCGCTGGCCATCATGTGCTATGCGGAGTTCGCCTCCACCGTGCCCGTCACGGGCAGCGCCTATACCTATACCTATCTGACGCTGGGCGAGGGCCTGGCCTGGATCATTGGCTGGAATCTGCTGCTGGAGATGATCTCGGCCGCTGCCGTGCTGGCCAAGTACTGGGGTATCTATCTGTCGGCCGTGTTCTCCACGGCAGGGCTGGAGATCGCGCAAAGCATCGAGATCGGCGGCTTCTCGCTGAACTGGGGGCCGTTCTTCATCGTGGCCGTGTTCACGGCCTTGCTGATTGCAGGCACCCAGGTCTCAGCCAAGGTCAACAACCTGTTCACCGTCATCAAGCTGGCGATCACCGTGTTTGTGATCGTCGTCGGCTTCACCTACATGAACACCGACAACTTCAGGCCTTTTGTACCCAGTGCACAGCCGCCCGTGGTGGCTCATGGCGTAAGCGGTGACCTGTGGGGGCAGCCCATGCTGGCCTGGTTGTTCGGTGCCGAGCCCAGCCAGTATGGCTGGCTGGGCGTGATCTCGGGCGCATCGCTGGTGTTCTTCGCCTTCCTGGGCTTTGATGTGGTGGCAACCTCGGCCGAAGAGGTCAAGGACCCGCAGCGCACGCTGCCACGCGGCATTCTCGGCGGGCTGGTGCTGGTGACGGTGCTCTACATCCTGGTCACGCTGGCGCTGACCGGCATGGTGCCCTATACGGCACTGGCCAGGGCCGAGAACCCGTCGCTGGCCACTGCATTCATTGCCGTGGGCGCCGGCTGGGCGGCGCAGGTCATCTCGGTGGGCGTGTTGATCGGCATGACCACCGTGGTCATGGTGCTGCTGATGGGCAGCTCGCGCGTGTTGCTGGCCTTGTGCCGCGACGGCCTGCTGCCGCGCAGCTGGGGCATGACATCGGCCAGGCGCAAGACGCCGGTTCGCCTGCAACTGGCTGTGGGCGTGATCGTGGCGCTGCTGGCAGGCTTTACCAAGGTGGAGCTGCTGGAGGAGATGATCAACATCGGCACGCTGTCGGCCTTTGTGCTGGTCAGCATCGGCGTGCTGGTGCTGCGCAAAAAGCGTCCCGACGCCGGAGCCGGCTACCGCGTGCCTTTTGTGCCTGTGCTGCCAGTGCTCTCGGCCCTGCTGTGCTTTTATCTGATGCTGAATCTGACCACGCTGACCTGGCTGCGCTTTCTGGGCTGGATGGCGCTGGGTGCTGTGATCTATATGGCCTATGGCATGCGCCATTCGCGCCTGGCTCAGACGGATAAAAAGTGAGCTGTTAGCGCTTGATATTCATTGATTTCAATATGTTTAATATCTGAAATCGTTTGATATCAAGCGCAAGAAGCTATCAAAAAAAAGCCCTGCAGGGAACGCTCTGCAGGGCTTTTGCATTGGTTAGAGTGCTGGGCATGAGTACCGAACCCACCGAGACCACGCCGACCCGCTCCCCCACCCAGTCCGCCGAAGACGGCCAGCAGCGCTGCCGCTGGTGTCTGGCCACGCCGGGCTATGTGCACTATCACGACCGCGAATGGGGATTTCCGGTGGGCAGCGATCAGCGCCTGTTCGAGAAACTCTGTCTGGAAGGCTTTCAGTCCGGCCTGAGCTGGCTGACCATTCTCAACAAGCGCGAGAACTTTCGCGCGGCCTTTGTGGGTTTCGATTTTCATCGCGTGGCGCAGTTCGGCGAGGCCGATGTGCAGCGCCTGTTGCAGGACGCGGGTATCGTGCGCCACCGCGGCAAGATTGAAGCCGTGATCAACAACGCCCAGCGGGCCATCGAAATGGTCCAGGCCGAAGGCTCTCTGGCCGCGTTCTTCTGGCGCTATCAGCCTGCTGTGCCATCGACAGGCACGACCATTCAGGCCCAGACGCCGGAGTCGCAAACCCTGTCCAAGGAGCTCAAGAAGCGCGGCTGGAAGTTTGTCGGGCCGACCACCATGTATGCGCTGATGCAGGCCATGGGCATGGTCAACGACCATGCGCCGGGCTGCATCACCAGAGCAGAAGTGGAACGCGCCAGAGCCGCTTTTCAGAGGCCCTGAGGGCGGGCTTGTTCCGCCTTGCCGGCCCGGGGGTCAAGCCTTGACCAGCAGCCCCGGCGCGCTGGCCAGAACTTTCATGGAGGCTTCGGTGCTGGCGGTGAACTGGCGGCTGCTGATGGTGTTCACATATACCCAGTCGGCGCGGCAGGCATCTGTCGTGGCCGTCACCAGCATATAGCCGCGGCGCGAGGTGTCGCAGTATTTGAGCGGCTTGATGAGCTGCTGCAGCGCAGCGGCCAGCGTGGCGGGGTCTTCGCCCGGCAGGTATTCCTCGAAGCCTGGCGAGCTGACCGAGGAGGTCGCAAACTCCACGCCCACGGCCTTGCCGTTCATGTCCTGCAGCTCGCTGGCCCAGGCGTTGTGCGTGTCGCCGGCCAGCACCACCAGCTTCTTGCCGAGCTGACGCGCGGAGCCCAGAACGGTCTCGCGCGCGGCCTGGTAGCCATCCCAGGCGTCCAGGTTGTAGGGGATCGAAGGCTGGGCCAGGATGGCCTGCTCCTGAGGCGTGAGTGTGGCCGGCGCGGCCTGCGCCTTGGCAACCAGCGCTGCGTACTGCGAGACCGATACGCCCGCGCCGGCTTGGATGGTCTCCATGAGTATGGGAGCGGGAATGTTCATGCGCCCCATCAGCACCTGCTGGCCCAGTACCTGCCAGGTGGCACGGGAGGCCGCCATCTGCTGCTGCAGCCACTGTGTCTGGGTCTGCCCCAGCAACTGACGCGACGGATTGGCCATGGCCGTGGTGAAGCCCGCCGAGTCGATGCCGGCAGAGGTCATGAAATCGGCATAGTCCAGCTGCTTGTCGCGGCCTATCACGCGGGTGTCCAGCATGTGCAGCGAGACCAGATCGCCAAAGTCGAAGCTGCGGTAGATCCGCTCGGCGCTCGCGGTGCGCGTGGGCATCCATTCGTGGTAGGCCTGCATGGCAGCCGCCTTGCGCATGGCGAAGTCGCCCTCGCCGGGCTGGTGATTCTCGGCTCCCGCACTCCAGGTGTCGTTGGCAAATTCGTGGTCGTCCCAGATGGCAATCATGGGCGCGGCGGCATGCAGGGCCTGCAGGTCGGCATCGCTCTTGTACTGGGCATGGCGCTCGCGGTAGTCGGCCAGCGAGAGAATTTCGCCGGCAGGATTGACCAGACGACCCATGGCCTCGGCCTGGGCCGAGGCATAGCCGCCGCGCGCGTATTCATAGATGTAGTCGCCCAGGTGTACCGTGGCGTCCAGGTCGCTGCGCCTGGCGGCATCGGCGTATACATTGAAGTAGCCGGCCGGGTAGTTGGCGCAGGAGAAGACAGCCAGTCTGACCTGGGCCACCGAGCCGGTGGGCAGGGTACGCGTGCGTGCTGCCGCCGAAGTCACGCCATGGGCGCGGAAGCGGAAGTGATAGACCGTGGCCGGCTTGAGGCCGGCTGCATCGACCTTGACCGTGAAGTCCCTGGCGGCGGTGGCGCTGCTCTCGCCGCGCGCCACGATGGAGGCGAACGCCGCGTCGCTGGCCAGCTCCCATTGCACGGGAATGTCTGCCTGGTGGCCGGCGGGCGGGGTGACGCGGGTCCAGAGCATCACGCGGTCGGACAGCGGGTCGCCGCTGGCCAGGCCATGGACGAAGCGGACTTCGGGGTCGGCCGGCTTGACCTCTGTCTGGCTGCCATCGCCGCCGCCGCAGGCCGCGAGCGGCAGCACGGACATTGCGCCGGCGCTCCAGGCCATCTGGCGCACAAAGCGGCGGCGGTTCAGTTCACTGGCTTGGTCGGTGGTGCCCTTGAGCAGGTTGTGCAGCGGCGGCTTGCTGGATTCGTCGGTCATGGTGCTTTCATTGCTGACAAAAACGCGAGCGTGGCAAGCGTCCATGACGTGGCTGTGAAACGCCGAGCCGCTGCGGCTGAAGCCGGCGCAGGCGCAGTCCGCCGCCAACAATGAAAAAGCCCTGCAGACATGGTCTGCAGGGCCTGTTGGGCGGGCAGGGATTTACAGCATCTTGAACACTTCGCGGGCCGCTTCGATGGTGCGGTCGATATCTTCGTCGCTGTGCGCCGCGCTGACAAAGCCTGCCTCATACAGCGCCGGGGCAAAGTAATGACCGCGCTCCAGCATGCCGTGGTAGAACTTGTTGAAGACCTTGCCGTCGGTCTTCATGACCTGGGCGTAGTGCGTGGGCAGCTCGGGCAGGAAATAGAAGCCGAACAGTCCGCCTTGCCAGTCCACGCTGAAGGGAATGCCGGCGGCATTGGCTTCGGCCTTCATGCCCTGCATCAGGTGGCCGGTCTTGAGGTGCAGCTCGGCGTGGAAGCCGGGGCGGCTGATCAGCTCCAGCGTCTTCAGACCGCAGGCCGTGGCAATCGGGTTGCCCGACAGCGTGCCGGCCTGGTAGACGGGGCCCAGCGGCGAGAGCTTTTCCATGATCTCGCGGCGGGCACCGAAGGCCGCCATGGGCATGCCGCCGCCGATGACCTTGCCCATCACGGTGATGTCGGGCGCAAAGCCTTCGATCTCCTTGGCATACAGGCTTTGTGCGCTGCCCAGGGCGACGCGAAAGCCCGTCATGACTTCGTCATAGATCAGCAGCGCACCATGCTCGCGGGTCAGCTCGGAGATGCGGCGGGTGAAGTCCACCGAGGCGCGCACAAAGTTCATATTGCCGGCAATCGGCTCCATGATGACGCAGGCAATGTCGCTGCCCATCTTGGCAAAGGCCTCTTCGAGCTGAGCAACGTCGTTGTACTCCAGCACGATGGTGTCTTTGGCCACATCGGCAGGCACACCGGCCGAGGAAGAGGCGCCGAAGGTGGCCAGACCCGAGCCGGCCTTGACCAGCAGCGCATCCGCATGGCCGTGGTAGCAGCCGTTGAACTTGATGATCTTGTTGCGGCCCGTGTAGCCGCGCGCCAGGCGCAGCGCGCTCATGCCGGCTTCGGTGCCGGAGCTGACCAGGCGCACCATGTCCATGCTGGGCATGAGGGCGCGGATCTTCTCGGCCAGCACGACTTCGCGCTCGGTGGGGGCACCAAAGCTGAAGCCTTCGAGCACGGCGGCCTGCACGGCCTCGACTACTTCGGGGTGACCGTGGCCCAGGATCATGGGGCCCCAGCTGCCGATGTAGTCGGTGAACTGCTGATCGTTCTGGTCCCAGAAATAAGCGCCCTGGGCGCGCTTCACGAAGCGCGGCGTGCCGCCCACGGCGGCGAAAGCGCGCACGGGCGAGTTCACGCCGCCGGGGATCACGCCCTTGGCGCGCTCGAACAATGCAATATTCAGATCAGTGTTTTGTGTCATGAGAGGGAATCACAAAGCCTTCAATCGGCTTGGAGTCGGGTTCGTCATCGGTGGCGTCTTCGGCCTGCTCGTCTTCGGCCTGCTCGTCCTCGGTGGGCTGGGCCCAGAACAGGCGATCGGGCAGATAGTGGCCCATGCCGGGGCGAAAACCTGCATCCAGGCTGTGGTCCAGGTATTCCAGTGCCTCCAGCGTCGCGGCGCCCAGATCGTTGCCGGTGGCCAGCAGGGCCGTAATCGCAGCGGACAGCGTATCACCGGCACCTGTGAACGTGGCGTCAAACATCTCGTACTTGCTGTTGCCCAATACGGACTGGGCCGTGGTCAGCACGTTGTCCACGAACTGGTCGGGCAGGGGGATGCCGGTCACAAGCACATAAGGCACTTCCAGTGCCTCGGCGGCCATGGCAATGTCGCGCGCCGTGGGCGCACGGCTGTTTTCCCATTCAGGCAGCAGCCAGCGCCACAGCGTGTTGTGGTTTCCAACCAACACCGAGGTTTGAGGCAGGACAAGCTCCTTGAACGCATCCAGGTACTGATCCTGCTTGTCGTCCTCCCACCAGGACAGGTCCGGCATGTAGCTGATGATGGGAATGTCGGGGTAGTCCGATGAGATAGTGGCAATGGCGGCCAGGTTGGCAGGGCTGCCTACAAAGCCGACCTTGATGGCGGTGACGGCAATGTCCTCCAGCACCATGCGCGCCTGCTCGGTTACCGCGTCATCGTCGAGTGCAAAGTGCTCGTAGATGCGGGCCGTGTCTCTGGCGTAGGCGCCGCAGGCCACGGGCAGTGCATGACCGCCGATGGAGGAGATGGTGGCGATGTCGGCCGAGAGCCCGCTGGCTCCGCTGGGGTCACTGCTGTTGAAAGACAGCACGCAGACGGGTGCTGATTCTGTCGCTTCTTCCTGGCGGGTGCGGCGAGGGGGAGTGGAGGAGATGGGGTTCAATGCCATGGCGCACCCCAGTTTGCACCCGGGAATGCAAGGGTGGGAGCCGGGGTTGTGACTAGATACAATCGTTGCATTCTATGTGAAGCCCCTTTAAGCTGTGACTGACCCTAAAACCTGGATGTGTTTGACCTGTGGCTGGCTTTATGACGAAGCCCAAGGCTGCCCCGAACATGGAATTGCTCCAAACACCCGCTGGGAAGATGTGCCCATGAACTGGACATGCCCGGAATGCGGTGCACGCAAAGAAGATTTTGAAATGGTGGAAATCTGAGTGCAAGAGTCGCTCACTCCATCAACGACCGAATTGGGAGGAATTTCACCGTGACAGCATCTGGTGCGCCTTTGCGCGTTCTGGTCGTGGATGACAGCAACACCATCCGCCGCAGCGCTGAAATTTTCCTCAAGCAAGGTGGTCACGAAGTTCTTCTTGCCGACGATGGCTTCGATGCCCTGTCCAAGGTCAATGACTACCAGCCCCAGCTCATCTTCTGCGACATTCTGATGCCCAAACTCGATGGCTATCAGACCTGCGCCATCATCAAGCGCAATGCTCGCTTTGCCAATACGCCCGTCGTGATGCTGTCATCCAAGGACGGCGTATTCGACAAGGCTCGCGGTCGCATGGTGGGCTGCCAGGACTATCTGACCAAACCGTTTACCAAAGATCAATTGCTGCAAGCCGTACAACAATTCGCGCTGCAAGCTGCAGATGTGGGAGCTGCATGATGACAATTCAAAAAGTTCTGGTCGTTGACGATTCCAAGACGGAGCTGATGGCTCTGAGCGATATCTTGCAAAAGCAGGGCATGCAGGTGCGTACCGCGGAAAATGGCGAGGAAGCCATGAAGCGCCTGGCCGAAGACAAACCCGACCTGATCCTGATGGATGTGGTCATGCCTGGACAGAACGGCTTTCAGCTGACCCGCGCCATTTCTCGCGATCCCCTGTATGCCGATGTGCCCATCATCATGTGCACCAGCAAGAATCAGGAAACCGACCGGGTCTGGGGCATGCGTCAGGGCGCACGTGGCTATATCACCAAGCCCGTGGATGCCGCCGAGCTCCAAGCCAAGATCGCAGCGCTATAACGAGCCGCGCTGCTTATGGCGAACCGTGAAGCCCTCCGAGATCTCCAATCCCGTCTGGCCGGGCGCCTGCAGGCAGCACGCAGCGAAGGCGTCAGCGTTGCTGCCTGGCTGGCAGTGCAGGCTGGTGGACGGGATTATTTGCTGCCGCTGAATCAGGCAGGAGAAATCTTTCCCTGGACCGGCGTTCAGCCCGTCCCATACACACAGGCCTGGTTTCTGGGCATCGCCAATCTGCGCGGTGCTTTGATGGGGGTGGTGGATCTGGCTCAATTGCTGGGTCATGGAAGTGTCCGCAATGAGCAGGAACTGATGGACTGCAGCCTGCTGGCCTTCAACCCTGCATTGGAGGTCAACGCGGCCCTGCTGGCCGATCGTCTGCTGGGCCTGCGTGCCGCAGACGCGTTTTCCAAGGCCGAGCCTGCGCCTGAGCGTTCCCCGAGTTTCTTCGGAGCCGTCCATATCGATGCGAGCGGCCGCCGCTGGCAGGAGCTGAAATTGCAGTCCCTGTCTCAAACCGCCAAATTTTTGAGCATTCGTGCTTGAGGTTCCTGGATACAGCGCTATGTCCTTTGCACAGAAAATAAATCAGTGGTTCCGACGCAAGCCCATCGCGGCTGCCGTCAGTGGTGATAGCAGCATGATGGGAGACACGGTCGTACAGGATATGTACGACGGATCGCTCAATAGCGTGCAGGGGGCACCTTCCGTCTTCGGCGTCGAGGAGGCCAGCCGCGCGGACGAACTGGTGAGCCTGCCTATTCTTGGTACGGCCACGACTGCCAAGCATCAGCGCACCTTGTTTACCTTGCTGGGTGGATCGGTGCTGGTGCTGGTGGTTCTGTCGGCATGGATGCTGCGCGAAGCAGGCAACTCCAACCAGCAACTGGCGGCGACCGGCCAGGCATTGATGCAGTCGCAACGTCTGGCCAAGTCGGTCTCCATCGCCATGACGGGAGCCGCTCCTGCGTTTGCCGACGTCAAGGACAGCGCCGGTGTTTTGGCGCGCAACGTGCGAGCGCTGGCTGCCGGCGATTCCGATCTGGGCGTGAACGCGCTGGGTGGCGGTTTGCAGGACGAGCTCAGCTCCATCAGCACCCTGATGGAGCGAGCGGAAAAGAGCGCCGGGCTGATTCTCGGACAGCAAAAGACTCTGACTCAAGTGGGCGACGCGCTGCGCACCATCAACCGCCAGTCCTCCGATCTGCTGGAAACCGCGGAAACCATTTCTTCGCTGAAGCTGCAGCAAGGCGCTGGCGCGGCCGAGATCTCTGCTGCCGGTCAGCTGGTGATGTTGACTCAGCGTATTGCCAAGTCTGCCAACGAATTCCAGACCCTGGAGGGCGTGAGTCCCGAGGCTGTTTTCCTGCTGGGCAAGGACTTGAATTCCTTCAAGGAAATCTCCGAAGGTCTGCTCAACGGCAGCGCTGAAATGCGGCTGTCGGCGGCACGCGATCCTCAGGTGCGTGAACAGCTGGAGACGTTGATCAAGCAGTACGACGATACGCGTACCCAGGCCAGTGCCATTCTGGGCAATCTGCAAGGGCTGGTGTCGGCCCGGGAAGCGCAGACCAGCATCAACAATGACAGCGAACCGCTGCGTCAGCAGCTGGAGCAGTTGCAGACGGCGCTGCAGGGGTTGGGCGGGGCCAGCATGCTGCAGCTGGCGCTGCTGGCCATCGCCATTTTGACCGCGGTTCTGAGCGGTATCGGCATCTCGCGCGTGCAACTGCTGGACAGCCGGGCGCGCCAGCAGGAAGCCGAGCGTCACCAGGTCGATGCTCGTTTGCAGGAGCAGGAAGCCAAGCGCATCAACGACGCCAACCAGGCGGCTATTTTGCGTTTGATGAACGAGTTGCAATCGGTGGCCGAGGGCGATCTGACGCAGGAAGCCACCGTGACCGAGGACATCACGGGCGCGATTGCCGACTCGGTGAACTACACGGTGGAAGAGCTGCGTGCTCTGGTGGGATCGGTGCAGAACACCGTGACCCGCGTGGCCCAGACCACCGAGCAGGTGGACGTCACCTCGACCGAGCTGCTGGCTGCATCGAACGAGCAGCTGCATGAAATTCGCGAAACCGGCAAGTCGATTCTGGACATGGCCGGCCGTATCAACAATGTCTCGGCTCAGGCGCAGGAATCGGCCCAGGTGGCCCGTCAATCGCTGCAGGCTGCGGACTCGGGTCTCAAGGCGGTGCAGAACGCCATCGGCGGCATGAACTCCATCCGCGATCAGATTCAGGATACCTCCAAGCGAATCAAGCGTCTCGGTGAGTCGTCCCAGGAGATCGGTGAAATTACCGAACTGATTTCGGACATTACCGAGCAGACCAACGTGCTCGCATTGAACGCCGCCATTCAGGCTGCGTCTGCAGGTGAAGCAGGTCGCGGCTTCTCGGTGGTGGCGGAAGAAGTGCAGCGCCTTGCTGAACGTTCCGCAGACGCCACGCGACAGATTGCCGCGCTGGTGAAGGCCATTCAGACCGACACCCAGGATGCGGTGGCCGCCATGGAGCGCTCTACCCAGGGCGTGGTGGAAGGAGCTCGTCTGTCCGACTCTGCAGGTACTGCACTGTCTGAAATCGACAGCGTGTCGCGCCGACTGGCCGAGCTGATCGAGCAGATTTCCAACTCCACATCACGTGAAGCCAATATGGCCAACGGCGTGGCGGAAAACATTCAGCACATTTTTGCCGTGACCGAGCAAACCGGTGAGGGAACCCGCACCACTGCGCAGCAGGTGCGAGAGCTCTCCCACATGGCTGAAGAGCTGCGTCAGTCTGTTTCCCGATTCAAGATTGCCTGATTTGACTGGCTCTTTCTCTCATAAAAATGCACGACCCTTGAGGGTTAAGGAACTAGAGCATGTCAGTGGTTGACGACTCGCCAATACGTACAGCCATGTCTGCAACTGCAGAGCAGGATCTGGGCCCGCTGGCCTGGGTGCTCGATGAAGTGCGCAAGTCGCTGGAGGCAGCGACCAAGGCTGTGAGCCGTTTCATGCGCGATGCGGATGCGGCCCGTTTGTCTGATCTAGAGGAGTTGGATACATCGGCACTGCGCATTGCACGCCAGCAGCTGCATCAGGCCTGTGGTGCTCTGGAGATGGTGGGGGTCACCGCCCCGGCTCAGGTGCTGCGCAGCATGGAAGCTGCGGTCAACCGCTTTGTACAGCGTCCCGAATACTGCACGCAGGAAGCCGCGACCACGCTGGAGCGCACGCACTTTGCGCTGATGGAATTCCTGGAGGCCGTTCTGGCCGGTCAGCAGGTCTCGGCCGTAGCCCTGTTCCCTCAGTACCGTGAGACCCAGGTGCTGGCCGGCAATGACAAGGCCCACCCGGCTGACCTATGGCCTGCCGAGCGCCGTGCACGCGAGCCCCGCTGGACCGGGACCATGCCGGAGCCGCTGGCCTATGGCCCACATGCACGTGCCATGCTGGACGGTGTGGTGCTGCGCATGGTCAAGAGCGACGACCGCGAGGCGGCAGCCCAGATGTGCGAGCTTTGCCGGCGCTTTGCGGCAGCTCAGTCCGAAGATGTGGCGGCGCGCAGTTTCTGGAAAATCGCTGCGGCCTTCTTCGACGGCCTGGCACGTGGACTCATCACTGCCGATATCTACGTCAAGCGCATGGCTTCGCGCGTGCTCATGCAGTACGCCAGCATGGCCAAGGGCGACAGCCTGCCGCCCGCGCGCCTGCTGCAGGACCTGATGTTCTTTTGCGCGCAGGCCAAGCCCCGCGAGCAGGCCGGTGAGAGTCTGAAGGCCGTACACGAGGCCTATGCCATGGAGCAGATGCCGGTGGTGGACTACCACGTGGCGCGCTATGGCCGCTTCGATCCCTCGGTGCTGGTGCAGGCGCGCAAGCGCATTGCGGCCGCCGCCGAGACCTGGTCTGCCGTAGCGGGTGGCGACCGCAGCAAGATCAGATCCATGGCCGAGCAGTTCGGACTGGTGTCCGAGTCGCTGGTCAAGCTGCAGCCTGTCAGTCACGGGCTGGCGCGCGCGCTGATTCGTGTGGCGGAGACGGTGGAACGCATTGGCGAGCCGCCACCAGCCGAGCTGGCCATGGAGGTGGCGACCGCGGTGCTGTATCTGCAGGCCAGCTTCATGACTGCCGGGCATGACGACGAAATACAGGCCGCCCAGTCCAGCGTGCTGGTCCAGCGTCTGGATGCGGCTTTGCATGGCGCGCAGTCCGAGCCGCTGGAAATCTGGATGGAGGAGCTCTACCGTCAGGCCAGCGACCAGCAGACCATGGGGTCGGTGGTTGGAGAGCTGCGCATCACCCTTGGCGAGGCTGAGAAGCAGCTGGATCTGTTCTTTCGCAATCCCGCGGACACCTCGGTGCTGGCCTCGGTACCGGGCCAGATGGCGCAAATGCGTGGTGTGCTGTCGGTGCTGGGATTCGAGCAGGCCGCGACCGCCATGCAGCGCATGCGTGACACCGTCGAGCATCTGATGCTCGGCGAGGTGACGGTCGAGAACCAGCCTCGCATCTTCGAGAAGCTGGGCAGCAGTCTCGGTGCCATGGGCTTTCTCATCGACATGCTCAGCTACCAGCGCAATATGGCGCGCAAGCTGTTCGTCTATGACGAGGAAAAGGACGAACTGCGCATCGTCATGGGTCATAGCCGCAGTCGTGGCCCCGAAGCCTTCCGTCCCACCGTGGATATTCCCATGGATGGCGTACCGTCTTCTGGACAGACTCCGGTCGCTTCGGCTGCCGTGATTGCTGATCCGGTAGTGGAGCCCTCGGTCGCCGCACCGCCACCGCCTGTCGAAGTGAGGCCAGTTCCCGCTGCTGTGGCGAAGCCAGAGCAGCTGCAAGTCAGGCACATCGAGGACGAGGACACCCCGCCGTGGGCAGTGACCGAGCCAGGTGCCTTGCCCGAGTTTGAGGCAGTACCCGCACCAGCCGTGGCAGAGTCGGCCGGCGTGGGCTCCGATGCCCTGGCCGATGCCATGGCTCAGGTGTTTGCGGGCATGCAGTCGGGCAAGCAGGCAACTGACGAGGCGAATGTCGCTCGGGATCTGGCAGCGGCAGTCGCAGCTCCTGCGGGCGTGCCTGCGGCTGCTACGGTGCCGGCAGCCGAACTGAGCACTGTAGATCTGGACGGCGACGATGAGCTTCTGTCCATCTTCCTGGAGGAAGCCCGCGAAGTCGTGGATAACGGCTTGCAGGCCCTCAAGGTTTTGGAGGACGAACCCGGCAATCTGAGCGAGCAGACCACGCTGCGCCGTGCATTCCACACGCTCAAAGGCAGCTCGCGCATGGTGGGGCTGGATGAGTTTGGTGAAGCCGGCTGGGCCATGGAGCAGATGCTCAATGCATGGCTGGCAGAGCAGCGACCCATGCCGCAGGCCATGCAGCAGCTGGCTCAGGACGCCCTGAAGGCCTTTGCCGTCTGGGCACAGGATATCGAAAACCAGCAGGCGCAGAACTGGTCGGCCACGGCCTTCCGTGCCGCTGCAGACGCCATGCGTCTGCAGGGCGAGCGTGCCGAGGTGGCCCTGGTTCCGCGTCGCGGCGAGCGGGCCCAGCGCCTGGAGTCGGCCGAGGCGGCCGCCGCTGCGGATGCATCCGTGCTGGAGCTGCCTGTAGCGCCCGAGCCGATCGCCGAGCTGCACTGGCCACTGGAGCCACAGACCGTGGCCGCAGAGCCCGTATTTGCGATGCCGGAACTGGATATTCCAGACGACCTGCTGCATCAGCTTCAGGCACCTGATGCGCTTGAAGCGTCCGCATTGCCTGCTCTGGAGTCGGCGGCAGGGTCTGAGCCGGAGCGGATGGAGGACGCAGGGGAGGTTCAGCCTTCGCTGCAGGAAATCACTGCGGCAGAAGAGGTGCAGGAGCTGGATTTTGCCGCCTTCGAAGCGGCCATGCGTGAAAGCGAGCAGGCTGCCATAGACATGCAGACTGCCGTGGAGCCCCCCGCCATGGACGCAGCTACCGGGGTGCCGGCCGCTGTGGAGATGGCGCTCGAGCTGCCGTCTGCAGAGGCTGCGATCGAGCTGGAGGCCATTGAAGCCTTGCTGGATGGCGTGCCCGAGCCAGTCATGGCCGAAGAACCCGCTCAGCTGCCGGAGCCCGAAGTCTCGGCGGTTGAGCCGGTGCTCGAACAGACCGAACAGACAGGTGAGCCGGACGACGGCGGCTATCGCAATATAGACGGGCTGCGCATCAGTGCAGCGCTGTACAACGTCTATCTCAACGAAGCAGACGAGTGGTCAGAGCGACTGGGTGAGGTGTTGCAGCAGTGGTCGCAAGAGCCGGCTGCCGTCATTCCCGACGACGCAATCGCGCTGGCGCATTCCCTGGCAGGCAGCTCCGGCACCGTGGGCTTCAAGGCCTTGTCGGAGCTGGCGCGTTTGCTCGAGCATGCACTGCTGCATCTGCAGCCTCAGGGCTATGCCGGCGCGCTGCAGATTCAGCAATGCGTGACCGCATCCGATGAAGTGCGCCGCTTGCTGCATCAGTTTGCGGCAGGCTTCCTCAAGGACGCTTTACCCGCTGTCGAAGACGCGCTGCGTGAAATCCTGAATACTCCGATCGATGCCGGTGCAGCAGCTGAAACTGCCGATCTCGAGCTGTCCGATCTGGCCGAGCTGGATGAGGCAGAGTGGCCCGAGGTGCAGGCGCTGCTGCCGCCTGCAGATCCCAAGGACTTGCCGCTGGACTTTGCTGCCGAGCTTTCGCAGGACGGGGCCTTGCCCGAGCTTGCGGGTGATGGACCCAAGGATGTGGCCGAGGAAGACGTGGGAGCATCGGCAGCCGACCCGTTGCTGGATGCCGTGGTGAAAGCCGCGGATCAGGCACCGTATTCCATGGTGCCTGCCGCGGGCAGCGTGGAGCATGAGGCCGAGCTGCAGCGCCGCATCGATGAAGCCATTGCTTTGGCGGTGCATGCCGGTGACGACGAAGACGATATCGATGTGCTCGATCAGGTCGATGCCGACCTATTTCCCATTTTCGAGGAAGAGGCCATCGACCTGCTGCCCAAGCTCGGTGCTGCACTGCGCCGCTGGCATGGGCGACCGACGCTGGATGAGGCTCGCAACGAAGCCCTGCGCGCTTTGCACACCATCAAGGGCAGTGCCCGCCTGGCGGGTGCCATGCGCATGGGTGAGATGGCCCACCGCCTGGAGTCGGCGGTGGAGCGTATTGACCAGGAGCATCCCGCAGCCGAAGCGATCGAGCCGCTGCTGAGCAGCTTTGACGCTTTGCAAGCCAGCTTCGATGTGCTGCGCATGGCCGGTGAGCAGGAGTCCGAGCAGCCACTGGCTCAACTGGACGATCTTCTTGCTCAGGCGCCTCTGCATCTGAGCGCGGCGGAGTCTGCTGTAGAGCAAGCAGCGGAAGCTCAAGCCGGAGAAAAGACTGCCGCAGATTTTGAGCAGGCCATTGAGCTGCCGGCTCCGGTGGTGCCGCGTCCTGCGTCGCAGCAGACCGTGCGTGTGCGGGCGCAGCTGCTGGACCGTTTGATTTCCCAGACCGGTGAAGTGCTGATTGCCCGTTCGCGTGTCGATGCGCGGCTGTCGCAGGCGCGTTCGGCGCTCAATGACTTGACGGGCAACCTGGAGCGCCTGCGCACGCAGCTGCGCGACATCGAGGTGCAGGCCGAAAGTCAGATGCAGTCGCGCCTGGCCCTGTCCAAGGACACGGCAGCCGGTTTCGATCCGCTGGAGTTCGACCGTTTCACCCGCGTGCAGGAACTCACGCGCATGATGGCCGAATCGGTCAACGACGTGGCCACCGTGCAGCGCAATCTGCAGCGGGATCTGGCCGCTGCCGAAGACGATCTGGTGGCCCAGGGCCGGCAGGCACGTGATCTGCAGCGAGATCTGCTGCGCACGCGCATGGTGGAGTTCGACTCCTTTGCCGAGCGTCTGTACGCCGTGGTGCGCCAGACGTCCAAGGAAATGGGCAAGCAGGTGCGCCTGAACATCCTGGGCGGCACCATCGAAATGGACCGCGGCATGCTGGAGCGCATGATGCCGGCCTTCGAGCATCTGCTGCGCAACTGCGTGGCTCATGGCATCGAATCGCCCGAGCGGCGCCAGGAGCTGGGCAAGCCGGCTGTCGGCACCATCGAGATCGTGCTGAGTCAGGAGCGCAACGACGTGGCGCTGTCCGTGGAAGACGACGGGGCCGGTCTGGACCTGGAGCGGATTCGCGCCAAGGCCATCAGCCTCAAGCTGTGGACCGACGAGCGTCCCATGACGCTGGAAGACGCGGGGCGCCTGATTTTCGAGCCGGGCTTCAGCACGGCCGCCGAGGTGACGGGTGTTGCCGGCCGCGGCATCGGCATGGATGTGGTGCGTTCCGAAGTGAATGCTCTGGGCGGTCGTATCGAAACCCATACCGAGCCAGGCCGTGGCAGCGCCTTCCGGCTGGTTGTGCCGTTGACCACGGCCGTGACCCAGGTGGTGATGCTGCGCATGGGCGCCGTGTCCATGGGCGTGCCCGCCAACCTGGTGGAAATCGTGCGTCGCGTGCCCGTCGATGTGCTGGAGGAGAGCTACCGCAAGCAGGAGTTCCAGGACGGCAGCGAAGTCATGCCTTTCTATTGGGCCGGCGCGCTGTGGCAAACCTCGCTGCGCAGCGAAGAAAACCTCGGTCGCACGCGCCCCGTGGTGATAGCTCGCAGTGCCTCGCAGCGTGTGGCGCTGCATGTGGACGAAGTGCTGGGCAACCAGGAAGTGGTGATCAAGAACCTGGGGCCGCAGCTGTCGCGTCTGCCCGGTCTTACCGGCATGTCCGTGCTGCCCTCGGGGGCCGTGGTGCAGATCTACAACCCGGTGGCGCTGGCCAACGTCCATGGCGAGCAGGTGCGAGCCATGCTGGCCAGGGCCGAGCAGGCCGCAGCCGATGGCGAACTGCAGGCTCACTCAGGCGGTGCCGATCTGCTGGGCGCCGAGGCTGCGCAGACCACGGTGCCACTGGTGCTGGTGGTGGATGACTCCATCACCGTGCGCCGCGTCACCCAGCGTCTGCTGCAGCGCGAAGGCTACCGTGTCACGCTGGCCGCTGACGGCCTGCAAGCCATGGAGCGTCTGCAGGACGAGCGCCCGACCCTGGTGCTGTCGGACATCGAAATGCCGCGCATGGACGGCTTCGATCTGTTGCGCAATATCCGCGCCGATCAGACGCTCGAAGGCATGCCGGTGGTCATGATCACTTCGCGCATTGCCCAGAAGCATCGCGAAATGGCCCGCGACCTGGGAGCCAATCACTACCTGGGCAAGCCTTATTCCGATGAGGAACTGCTGGGGCTGATCCAGCATTACGCCTTGCAGCGCAGCGGCCCCGCGCCTGAGCGCAGCCCGCTCGGCGGGTTTGCGGCCGAGGAGTCAGGAGTGGCTGTCGAATAAGGTTTGCTCCTCATAACAGAGCGGCTTGCGCTGATCCGAATTGCATTTCAGATTGATATTGATCTGAAATACATGAAGGACGTGCGCAAGCCGCTTCTTTTTTTGAGTGACAGCCTATTGGACGGCTGGCAGCCGAGTACACCCGGATGTGGGGCTCCGCAGGGCCAGGAGCCAGGAAAGCTCAAGCTTCTTTCTGGAGGATTCCGTAGCGCGCCAGGGTTTTCTCCCGCGCCGCCGCATGATCCACGACGGGCAAGGGATAGTCGCGCCCCAGTGCGATGCCTGCTTCGGCCAGTTCCAGCGGCTTGGCCAGCCAGGGGGCATGCCGCAGCTTGGCCGGCAAGGGCGTCAGCTCGGGGACGTAGCGCACGATGAACTTGCCGTCCGGATCGAACTTCTCGCTCTGGGTCACCGGGTTGAAGATGCGGAACCAGGGCTGGGCATCGCAGCCCGTGGAGGCCGCCCATTGCCAGCCGCCGTTATTGGCCGCCAGATCGAAGTCATTGAGCTTTTCGGCGAAATAGGCTTCGCCCCGGCGCCAGTCCAGACCCAGGTCCTTGACCAGAAAGCTGGCCGTGACCATGCGCAGCCGGTTGTGCATATAGCCGCTGGAATTGAGCTGGCGCATGGCGGCATCGACCAGCGGGTAGCCGGTGCGGCCTTCGCACCAGGCGGCAAAGAGGGGGTCGGCCTCGGCTCCCGTCTCCCATTCGATGGCGTCATACGCCGGCTTGAAGCTGCGCTCCACCACATAAGGCTGGTGGGCCAGGATCTGGAAGTAGAAGTCGCGCCAGATCAGCTCGCTGAGCCAGGTGGCCGCCCCTTCGCGTGCCGCGGCAGACCAGTCCTCGTTGTGGGCCGCCTCATGGGCGAGGCGGGCCAGCTCGCGTATCGACACGGTGCCGAAGCGCAGATGGACGCTGAGATAGCTGGGCCCCTTGAGGGCCGGAAAGTCGCGTGCCGTCTTGTACTGCGGCAGGCGCGGCAGAAAATCGGCCAGCAGCTGGCGCGCGCCGCTGACGCCGGTGGGCAGGCGCAGGCCGGCCAGCGTGTCCGGGGCAAAGCCCAGATCCGCAGCCGTGGGAATCGGGCGGCGCTCGCTGTCCGGCAGATCGGCCAGCTTGCTCACCAGATCGCGCTCGCTGGGGTAGGCCGAGAGATAGAACGGTGTGATTTTCCGCAGCCAGGCGTTCTTGTAGGGCGTGAAGACCGAAAATGGCGACAGGCTCTGGGTCAGTAACTCGTCGCACGCAAAGATGCGGTGGTCCTTGAAGCGCAGCAGCAACTGCCCCTGGCTCTTGAGGCTGCGCGCCACCTGGGCGTCGCGGGCGATGGCCGCAGGCTCGTCGTCGTCGTTGCAGAAGACTGCGCCCGCGCCCAGCTGCCGGGCCAGGGCCGGGATGATGTCCTGGGGCAGGCCGCGCCGCGTGATCAGCCCTGTCTGCGGGCGTCCTGCGGCCTCGCGCAGGGCGGCATCCAGCTCGGTCAGACTCTGGCAGATGAACTCCACGCGGCGGTCGGCGCGGGGCAGGGCGGCAAGAATGCTGTCGTCGAAGACAAAGACGCAATACAGCTTTTCACATTGCTGCAATGCATGATAAAGGGCCGCGTTATCGGCCAGACGCAGGTCGCGCCGCAGCCAGATCAAGCCCACAGGGTAAGAAGGAGTCATGGATCGCCAGTAAAATCGCTGCATGTCTGCAGAATCTGCGCCTATCAACTTGACGCACCACTTCCTGATTGCCATGCCCGGCCTGGAAGATGAGTCGTTTTCGCGCAGCGTTGTCTACCTGTGCGAGCATAGCGAGCGTGGCGCGCTCGGTCTGATTATCAACAAGCCCTCCAAGCTCAGCCTGCAAGGCCTGCTGCAAAAAGTGGATTTGGGTCTCAAGCGCGATGATTTGCGCGACCAGCAGGTCTTTACCGGTGGCCCGGTGCAGACCGATCGCGGCTTTGTGCTGCATGAGCCCATGGTCATCGAAGGCGCACCCGAGAACGAATCGGCCTATGCCTCGACCATGACCATTCCAGGCGGTCTGGAGATGACCACGTCCAAGGATGTGCTCGAAGCCCTGTCGGACGGTGCCGGCCCCAGGCGCGTGCTGGTCACGCTGGGCTATTCCTCCTGGGATGAAGGCCAGCTCGAATCCGAGATCGGCGAAAACGCCTGGCTGACCGTGGAAGCCGACCCCGAGGTGATCTTCAGCACCCCGGTGGACGAGCGCTATGACCGCGCTCTGGGCCTGCTGGGTCTGCAGCGCTGGATGTTGTCCCCAGAGTCGGGTCGCGCATGAACGATATTTCCTCTTCCAACAAGGCCGCCGATGCGGCCTTTTCCTCGACTTTTTCCTCGGCCGAAAATGCGGCTGCCAGGCCTGCAGCAGCGCCCGCACCGCAAAAGCCGGAGGTTCCGGCCCATTTCCAGCAGTTCCTGGGCTTTGACTTCGGCATCAAGCGCACGGGTTGCGCCTCGGGCAACCGCGTGCTGGGCGGCGCCAACCCGCTGCCCACCATCAAGGCCGAAGCGGCGGATGCACGCCTGGCCGCGGTGGAAAAGCTGATCCGCGAGTGGCAGCCCAATGCCCTGGTGATAGGCGTGCCCTACCACCCCGATGGCGCGGCGCACGAGAACACGGCCCGGGCCCTGAAATTCGGCCGCCAGCTCAGAAGTCGCTTCAAGCTGCCGGTGTACGAGGTGGACGAACGCTACAGCACGACCGAAGCCCTGGCGGGTGGCGCACGCGACGCCGACGCGGCTTCGGCCTGCATCATTCTTGAACAGTTTTTGAGGAGTCTCCCATGAGTGAAACCATTGCAGGTCAGGGCAGCCTGATCCTGGACGCCGAAGCCCTGTATAGCGAGCTGCTGCGCGGCGTGCAGCGCATCATGGGCCCCAATACCCGTCTGGCGGGCATCACCTCGGGCGGTGCCTGGCTGGTCGAGCGCCTGCACAAGGATCTGAACCTCAAGGGCAAGCCCAGCGTGCTGTCTTCCTCGCTGCACCGCGACGATTTTGCCCAGCGCGGCATGGCTTCCAGCGCCCAGACCCAGATCGCCTTCGATGTGAACGGCGCCGATGTGCTGGTGCTCGACGATGTGCTCTACACCGGCCGCACCGTGCGCGCCGTGCTCAACGAACTCTATGACTACGGCCGTCCCGCCAGCGTGCGACTGGCCGTCCTGGTGGACCGGGGAGGGCGCGAGCTGCCCATCCAGGCCGACTTTGCCGCAGCGCGCGTGGCGCTGCCGGCCGACCGTTCCCTGGCGCTGGCGCGCGACGAGAGCGGTGTTTTCCACTTCCGCATTCAAGAGGCCTGATCGTGCTGTACAAGCGCAACCCCCAACTCAACAAGAACGGCGAGCTGATCCACCTGCTCTCCACCGAAGGCCTGTCCAAGGACATCCTGACCCAGATTCTCGACACGGCCAGCAACTTCGTCAGCGTCAACGACCGTGAAGTCAAGAAGGTGCCTCTGCTGCGTGGCAAGAGCGTGTTCAATCTGTTCTTCGAGAACAGCACGCGTACCCGCACCACCTTCGAGATTGCGGCCAAGCGCCTGTCGGCCGACGTCTTCAACCTGGACATCGCGCGCAGCTCGGCCAGCAAGGGCGAGACCCTGCTGGACACCATCGACAACCTCTCGGCCATGGCGGCCGACATCTTTGTCGTGCGCCACAGCGAGTCGGGCGCTCCCTATCTGATCGCCAAACATGTGGCGCCCCATGTGCATGTGGTCAATGCCGGCGACGGCCGCCATGCCCACCCCACCCAGGGTCTGCTGGACATGTACACCATCCGCCACTACAAGCAGGATTTCTCCAATCTGCGCGTGGCCATCGTGGGCGACGTGCTGCACTCGCGCGTGGCGCGCTCGGACATCCACGCCCTGACCACACTCGGCGCTGCCGAGGTGCGCGTGGTCGGCCCGCGTACCCTGGTGCCCTCGGACATGGCCAGCATGGGTGTGCGCGTCTTCCACAATCTGGAGGAAGGCATCAAGGACTGCGACGTCATCATCATGCTGCGTCTGCAGAACGAGCGCATGAGTGGCGCGCTGCTGCCTTCGAGCCAGGAATACTTCAAGAGCTTCGGCCTGACCGAAAAGCGCCTGGAGCTGGCCAAGCCCGATGCCATCGTCATGCACCCCGGCCCCATCAACCGCGGCGTGGAGATCGACTCCGCCGTGGTGGATGGCCCGCAGGCCGTGATCCTGTCGCAGGTGACCTTCGGTATCGCCGTGCGCATGGCGGTCATGTCGATCGTCGCGGGTAACGAAGCCTGATGGAACATCAGGCCATCCCCCTGAGCGGCTGGGCCGCTTCCCCCTTCTCTCGCAGCGCTGCTGCGGGAAGGGGGACGACGCCCTCGCCGCGAGGCGGCTCTTGCTTGGCGTCTCATGCGACAGCGGGCCGGTACACAGGGCAGGGTGGCATTGGGTTCAATATGTTTTTTGTAGCTTCTAGCGCTTGTGTGGCAAGGGCTAGCAGCCAATTTGGTGCCAAACCATGAAGATTCTGATTCGCAATGGCCGGGTGATGGACCCGGCACGAGGTTTCGACCAGCAGGCCGATATCGCCATCGATGGCAGCATGATCGCCGCCATTGGCACGGTGCCCGAAGGTTTTGTGGCCGAGCGTGAAATCGACGCCTCCGGCCAGTGGGTGCTGCCCGGTCTGGTGGACCTGGCCGTGCGCCTGCGCGAGCCCGGTCACGAGCATGAAGGCATGCTGCAGTCCGAGATGGCGGCTGCCGTGGCCGGTGGCGTGACCAGCCTGGTCTGCCCGCCCGATACCGAACCCGTGCTCGACGAGCAGGGTCTGGTGGAAATGCTCAAGTTCCGTGCCGAGAAGCAGCACAAGTCGCGTTTGTTCCCCATGGGCGCGCTGACCGTGGGACTCAAGGGTGAAACGCTGACCGAGATGGCCGAGCTGACCGAGTCCGGCTGCGTGGCCTTCGGCCAGGCGGATGTGCCGCTGTCCAGCATCACCACGCTGAGCCGTGCACTGAGCTATGCCAACACCTTTGGCTATGCCGTGTGGCTGCGCCCGCAGGACAAGGATCTGGGCAGGGGCGTGGCCGCCAGCGGCGCGCTGGCCACCCGCATGGGTCTGGCCGGGGTGTCCGTGGCGGCAGAGACGATTGCGCTGCACACCATCTTCGAGCTGATCCGTGGTTCGCAGACCCGGGTTCACCTGTGCCGCATCTCCAGCGCCGCCGGCGTGGAGCTGGTGCGCCGAGCCAAGGCCGAAGGCCTGAACGTGACCGCCGACGTGTCCATCAACTCGCTGCTGCTGACCGAGAACGACATCGGCTACTTCGACAGCAGCGCCCGTGTGGTGCCCGTGCTGCGCCAGCAGCGCGACCGCGATGCGCTATCTGCTGCACTGGCGGACGGCACCATCGATGCGCTGGTTTCCGATCACTGCCCGGTGGACGAAGACGCCAAGGTGCTGCCTTTTGCCGAAGCCGAACCCGGTGCGACCGGCGTGGAGCTGCTGCTGTCCATTGCCGTGAAGTGGAGCCGCGACTACAAGGTGCCGCTGAACCGCGCACTGGCTGTCGTGACTTCGGCTCCCGTGGCCGTGTTGGGTAGCGCCCTGGGCGAGCAGCAGTCCCTGCTGGGGCAGCTCAAGGTGGGCGGCGTGGCAGATCTGTGCATCGTCGACCCCGAGGCGGAGTGGACGGTCGATCCCAAGGCGCTGCAAAGCCAGGGCAAGAGCACGCCATTCAACGGCTATGAACTGCCTGCGCGCGTGGTAACGACTATCGTTGACGGCGCTGTCGCTTATCAACGATAGGCTCCCCCTGAGCGGCTTTGCCGCTTCCCCCTCTCTCGATGCGTTGCATCGGGAGGGGGACGACACCCTCGGTGCGCGGCGGCGCTTCCTCGGTGCCTCTGACTTTGCATTGCGCCAGTCTTAGGCGCTTGCCGGTTTCAAGTTGCAGCAACTGAGTCACAACGAGCCGCTACACTGTTTGAGAATCATGGCAAACGGCTTGCACAAAATCAAAACCGGCTCGCGTGCGGTATGGCGCGGACTGCGTCTGCTGGCCCATGTGGCCAAGGGCGCCTGGATCGTGGCGTTTCGCTTTCCGCAGCTGCACTACCTGCAGCAGCACGAGCATGTGCAGGCCTGGGCTGCAACGCTGCTGCTGCGCGCCGGGGTGCAACTGCAGGTCAAGGGCCTGCCGCCAGCCAAAGGACCGGTGCTGATGGTCAGCAACCATATCTCCTGGCTCGATATTCCGCTGCTGCACGCGGCGCGCCATTGCCGCTTCATCTCCAAATCCGACGTCAAGGGCTGGCCCATCATCGGCACGCTGGCGACGGCAGCGGGCACGCTCTACATCCAGCGCAGCTCGCGCCGCGATGCGGTGCGCATGGTAGGTGCCATGGAAGAGGCCTTCAAGCGCGGCGAAATCCTTGCCGTCTTTCCCGAAGGAACGACGGGCGATGGACGCAGCCTGCTCTCGTTTCACTCAAATCTGCTCGAAGCCGCCGTGCAATGCGATGCGCCGGTACAGCCCGTGGGGCTGCGCTTTGTCGATGGCAAGACAGGCAGCACCAGCTATGCCGCAACCTATGTCGGGGATGAGACCTTGCTGGGCTCCATCTGGCGCGTGCTTTGTTCGGAGCAGCTGATTGCCGTGGTGCACTATGGCGAGGCGCAGAGCGCACAAGGGCGCGACCGCCGTGCCTGGGCCAAGGACTTGCACACCGAGGTGGACAGGCTGCGCCAGAACTAGGCGCTGTGCCGGCGCTTTGCGCGTCCAGTCAAACCCTGTAGGCTGCGCGCATGCACGCCAGAGTTTTGCGCTATCTCGATGAAGTGGTTCGCCGCGGCTCCATCCGCAAGGCGGCCGAGCACCTGCATGTGGCTCCCACGGCCGTGAACCGGCAGATTCTCGATCTGGAGGCCGAGCTGGGAGCGCCGCTGTTCGACCGCATCCACAATCGCCTGCGTCTGACGCCCCTGGGTGAGATGGTGCTGACCCATGTGCGAAGCACCTTGCGCGAACATGCAGCGCTGCGCGAGCGCATTGCCGACTTCAAGGGCATGCGGCGTGGCGAGATCACTGTGGCGGCGACATCGGGCCTGGCGGGCTCCTTGCTGCCATCGCTGGTGCATGACTTTCGCAGCAGCCATCCGGGGATGGTCGTGCGTGTCATCGACCTGCCAACGCAGGCCATTGTGTCTGCCGTGGAGGCCGGAGAGGTGGACCTGGGCCTTGCCTACGATCTCACGCCCAGACCCGGTTTGCGCATGCTGGCGGCCAGCGAATGGCAGATCGGAGCCGTCCTGCCGGTCAAGCACCCGCTGGCCCAGCATTCGTCGCTGCTGCTCAGCGAATGCGTGGGTCATCCGCTGATTCTGCCGGCACCGGCCCTGACCATACGCAGTCTGCTCAACGAAGCCTTCGCGCGCAGTGCCATCGAGGTGACGCCGGTGGCCGAGTCCACCTCCATGGCCTTGATACAGCGCCTGGTCATGCTGGGCGAGGGCATTGCCTTGCTCAACGCTCTGGATGTACTGGAGGAGCTGGATCGCGGCTCGCTGAGCTTCGTGCCTCTGCGCGATGCGCATCTGCAGCGCCAGACCCTGATGCTGTTCGTGCGCAAGGGCGCGGAGCTGAGTGCCGCTGCCGAGCTCATGGCGGCAAGCATCGAATCCGCGCTGGCGCGGCTCTACGCCAGAAAACACTGATTCACTGTCCACATTTTGTGGACATGCTTGGCTGAATTCAGCGCTATCGCGCGCTGGGGTGCCTCTCTAGACTTGCGCTTCTTGTTTAGAGAGGAAGAAACCCATGACCCTGATTGCCCTGAATGCCGACGTACTGGTCACCATGGATGCGCAACGCCGCGAGATCAAGGACGGTGCGCTGGTGGCGGACGGCCCGGCCCTGCTGTGGGTGGGGGCAACGGCCGAGCTGCCGGCGCAATACCGCCGCATGGCCGACGAGGGCCAGGCGCGCGTGCTGGACATGCGCGGCAAGGTCGTGACGCCGGGCCTGGTCAACACCCACCACCACATGTACCAGAGCCTGACGCGTGCCGTGCCGGCCGCCCAGGATGCCGAGCTGTTCTCGTGGCTGCAGAACCTCTACATGCTGTGGTCGCATCTGACGCCCGAGATGATCCATGTCTCGACCCAGACCGCCATGGCCGAGCTCATGCTGTCGGGTTGCACCACCACCAGCGACCACCTGTACCTGTTTCCCAATGGCTCGCGCCTGGACGATTCCATTGCGGCTGCGCAGCAGATGGGCATGCGCTTTCACGCCGCGCGCGGCTCCATGAGCCTGGGCCGCAGCAAGGGCGGCCTGCCACCCGATGTGGTGGTGGAGGAGGAAGAGGCCATCTTGCGCGACAGCCTGCGCCTGATCCAGCAATACCACGACGGCTCGCGCCACTCCATGCTGCGCGTGGTTCTGGCCCCATGTTCGCCGTTCTCGGTGACGCGTGATCTGATGCGCGAATCGGCGGTGCTTGCGCGTGCGCACGGCGTCTCGCTGCACACCCATCTGGCCGAGAACGACAACGACGTGGCCTTCTCGCGCGAGAAGTTCGGCCTGACCCCGGCGCAATACGCCGAGGACCTGGGCTGGGTGGGGCGCGACGTCTGGCATGCGCATTGCGTCAAGCTCGATCCCGAAGGCATTGCGCTGTTTGCGCGCACCGGCACCGGTGTGGCGCACTGTCCATGCTCCAACATGCGCCTGGCATCGGGCATCGCACCCATCCGCAGCATGCGCGATGCCGGCGTGTCCGTGGCCCTGGGGGTGGACGGCAGCGCATCGAACGACGGTGCCCACATGCTGGGCGAGGCGCGCCAGGCCATGCTGCTGCAGCGCGTGGGCTACGGCCCGGCGGCCATGAGTGCCCGAGAGGCGCTGGAGATCGCCACGCTGGGCGGTGCGCGCGTACTCAACCGCGATGACATCGGCGCACTGGCTCCGGGCATGTCTGCCGACTTCGTGGCCTTCGACATGGAAGACGTCGGCTATGCGGGTGCCGGCCACGACCCCGTGGCAGCGCTGGTGTTCTGCACGCCGGCCAATGTGTCCAGCAGCGTCATCAACGGGCGTGTGGTGGTCGAGGACGGGCGTCTGCTGACCGCCGACCTGCCCGTGGTGCTGGGCCAGCACCGCCATCTTGCGCGCAGCCTGTTCGAGCGAGCCGCAGCAGGACATTGAGACTTTTCGGTGACGGCCATCGTGGGTCCATTGCGATGGCCGGACATCGGTGTGAGAGAGATTCCAAGCCTTTGTGGCACTGGAAGGAAAGTGGGCTCGGGACTGGTGTCAGGTGACTTGGAGTGCCAGAAATTCTTTCTCGATGCTGGACAAGCTATACGGCGCCGCGCATGGGCTGTATCGGCAACGGCATATGAGAGCTCCCGGTTGCGTGCTTAGTCTTGTGGCCTTCGCGGGGAAGCCTATTCCCCGGCGATTGCATACCTAAAAAACAGGAGACAAGACCATGGAAAAGCTGCTTTACGGGGTGGAAGACCGTCCGCCCAGCCTCATCACCACCACGCTGCTTTCGCTGCAGCATCTGCTCGCCGCGCTGGGCGGCATCATCGCCGTGCCGCTGGTGTTCGGCGGTGCGCTCAAGCTGCCGGCCGACCAGATCGTGGCCCTGGTCAATGCGGCGCTGCTGGGCTCGGGCATCGTCACCATCATCCAGTGCCGTGGCGTAGGACCTGTCGGCATACGCCTGCCCTGCGTGATGGGTACCAGTTTTGCCTTTGTCGGCGCGGGCATCAGCGTGGGACTGGAGCATGGTGTGCCCGGCATCCTGGGCTCTTCGCTCGTGGGCTCGCTGGTGATGATCGTCGGCAGCTTCTTCATGCCTGTGATCCGTCGCTTCTTTCCGCATACCGTGACCAGCGTGGTTGTGACCATGATCGGGCTGTCGCTCACGCCCGTCGCCGTGGACTGGGCCGCAGGCGGTGTGGGCAGCGGCAGCTATGGCGCCGTGGGTAATCTGGCGATTGCGGGCTTTGTGCTGGCGCTGGTGATCGGCTTTGTGCAATGGGGCAAGGGCGTGATCTCGGCATCGGCCGTGGTTCTGGGCATTGCCTGCGGCTATCTGCTGTGCCTGGCCCTGGGCTTGATCGATTTCACCCAGGTGCGTGAGGCGCCGATCTTCGCGATTCCCCAGCCGCTGCATTTCGGCATGAGCTTTCCGGTATCGGGCATCGTTGCCATGTCCATTGCCTTTCTCGTGACCATTGTCGAGACCACGGGTACTTTCATGGCCCTGGGGGCGGCAACACAGACGCCGATCCGTGGCAAGCGCCTGTCCAGCGGCATGCTCTGCGACGGCGTGGGTTCGGCCTTTGCCGCCTTGATGTCGAGTCCTCCGGTCTCCACTTTCGCGCAGAACGTGGGCGTGGTTTCGCTCACCGGCGTGGCCAGCCGCCATGTGGTGATGCTGACCGGCGTGATGCTGTTGCTGGCCGGTCTGTTTCCGGTGCTGGGAGCGCTGGTCGTGACGATTCCCCAGCCAGTGCTCGGCGGTGCGGGCCTGATGATGTTTGCCATGATCATCCTGGCGGGCATCCGCATGCTCAGCGGCGCAGAGCAGACGCGTCGCAGCGGCCTGATCATTGCAGTCTCGCTGGGCTGCGGTCTGGCCGTGACGGTGCGCCCCGATCTGCTCTCCAAGATGCCTGCCTTTGTGCGCGAGGTGTTCGGCTCGGGTATTACCGTGGGGGCGCTGGTGGCCGTGGGCCTGAATCTGCTGCTGCCGGGGCGTGAGTTTGATGCCCACGAGGAAGAGCTGGAGTCCGCAACGGCAGCCCCGGTTGCAACCAGTTCCGCCGCAGCCTGAAGCGCAGGCCCTGGGCGCTTAAAGCGTCATCTTGCTGTCGATGATGACCTTGCGCCAGCGCGCGAGGTCCTTGACGATGAGGTCGGCAAAGACCTTGGGCGTGCTGGGCATGGGCTGGGCGCCTTCGCTTTGCAGACGCTCGAGGATGGCGGGGCTTCGGAGCGAGGCATTGATCTGCTGATTGATCCTGGCGACCACGTCGGCGGGCATATTGGCAGGACCGACCACGCCATACCATTGGTCGGCCTCAAAGCCGGGCAAGCCTGCTTCGGCCACGGTAGGCACATTGGGTAGTGCAGGGATGCGCTGAGGTGATGAAACGGCAATGGCCTTGATCTGGCCGGAGCGAATTTGGGCCAGCACGGCAGGGATGCCGGTGAACAAGGCCTGAACCTGACCTGCCACCAGGTCATTGACGGCCGGTGCCGTGCCCTTGTAGGGCACATGCTGCATCTTCAGCCCGGCTTGCAGGCTCAGATAGGCCATGGTCATATGCGCGGCACTGCCGTTGCCCCCCGAGCTGAAATTCACTGCGCCCGGGTTGGCCTTGGCGTAGCTGATGAACGATGCCAGATCATTGACCGGCAGCGATGGATGCACGACCAGCACGTTGGGCACACGCGCCACCCAGGCCAGAGGCGTAAAGCTCTTGATAGGGTCGTAAGGCAGCTTGGGGTAGAGCGTGGGTGTAACGGCCAGCGTGCCGACATGACCCATGAGCAGTGTGTAGCCATCGGCACTGGCCTTTGCCACGCGGTCCGCGCCAATGCTGCCGCCTGCGCCGGCGACGTTTTCCGGCACCACGCTCTGGCCCCAGGCAGTCGTCAGCTCATGACCTATGGCGCGACCCAGAATGTCGGCGGAGCCGCCGGGCGTGAACGGAATGACCATGCGTATGGCCTTGCTGGGGTACTTCGAGTCCTGTGCCAGAGCAGTACCGGTCAGACTGCCCAAGGTGGTAGCCGCAGCCCATTGGCTCCATTGGCGACGGTTCAGAGTGAAGGGTTCACGTGCGGTGAAAGCGGGCATATTGTCTCCTCATGATGTTTTGCAGACAGTCTATGAGATGGCGCTCTGCCTGGCTCTGGCGCAGCCGGCATAGCTGCTATGCAGTGACTGCCTGCCAAGCCTTGGACAGGTACAGGCTCGCTACACTGCAGTCATGACTACAAGTACAGACACCCCCGTGAATCGCCCTGACATCACCATTTTTCACAACAGCCGCTGCAGCAATTCGCGCGGCGCGCTGGCGCTGCTGCGCGAGCATGGTATCGAGCCCAATATCGTCGATTACATCGCCACGCCGCTGACGGCGCCAGAGTTGGCAGAGCTGGTGGCACACCTGGGCGTTTCGGTGCGTGACTTGCTGCGTACCAAGGAAGCTCAGTTCAAGGAACTGGGTCTGGACAACGCAGCGGTCAGTGATGTCCAGCTGATTCAGGCCGTGGCTGCGCATCCGGTGCTGCTCAATCGACCCATTGTGGTCACTCCCAAGGGGGCCAAGCTTTGTCGCCCGCCGGAGCTGGTGCTGGAGCTGATCTGAGCGAGGTGGGTTGCAGATTGAAAATGGCCTGAACTCCTTGAGCTGCCGATGCAAGCAGATTCTGGTTCAGGCGCATTGGTGAATACCGCAAGCGTCTAAGTCTCGCCTAAGTGTGGACGTTCAAACTTCCCTTCAACGACACCGATCCGGTGCTTTTTTGAAAGGATGACCATGAACACAATTCTCTCCACACCCCGCCGATTGGTCATGGCCCTGGTGGCCGCTGGTGCGATCGGCGCACTGGGCGCCACCGGCGCCAGCCTGGTGGGAACCCGCAGCGCTGCCCAGGCGCAGGTGACGCAATCTGCGGCGGTTGCGCAACCCGCAGCCCTTAACCTGCCTGCGGTAAATGCTCCCAATTTTGCAGATATCACGGCGCGCAACGGCGCGGCCGTGGTCAATATCAGCGTGGTGGGCTCCTCTCGCGCCATGAGCGACGATGAAGGCGACCAGACCAGCGAACGTCAGCCACAGGGTCAGGGCATCAGCCCCGATGACCCCTTCCTTGAATTCTTCCGCCAGTTCGGCTTTCCTGGAATGCCGGGCGGGCAGGGCATGGGACCACGTGCGCAGCAGCCTGATACACCCATGCGCGGCCAAGGCTCGGGCTTTATCGTCTCCAGCGACGGCGTGATTCTGACCAATGCCCATGTGGTGCATGGCGCCAAGGAAGTGACGGTCAAGCTCAACGACCGTCGCGAGTTCAGGGCCAAGGTGCTGGGAGCCGACCCCAAGACCGATGTGGCGGTACTCAAGATTGACGCTGCCGGGCTGCCCACGGTCAAGCTGGGCCAGACCAGCCAGCTGCGTGTGGGCGACTGGGTGTTGGCGATCGGCTCGCCCTTCGGCTTTGAGAACAGCGTGACGGCTGGCGTGGTGAGTGCCAAGGGACGTTCTCTGCCCGATGATTCCTTTGTTCCCTTCCTGCAGACGGATGTGGCGATCAACCCCGGAAACTCTGGTGGCCCGCTGTTCAACGCACAGGGCGAGGTCGTGGGCATCAACAGCCAGATCTACACCCGCTCGGGCGGGTATCAAGGGGTGTCGTTTGCGATTCCCATCGAACTGGCAACCCGTGTGCAACAGCAGATTCAGGCAACGGGCAAGGCCCAGCATGCCAAGCTGGGTGTGAGTGTGCAGGAGGTCAATCAGGCCTTTGCCGATTCCTTCAAGCTGGATAGGCCCGAAGGTGCATTGGTGGCCAGTGTCGAAAAGAATGGCCCTGCTGCCAAGGCCGGACTGGAACCAGGCGATGTGGTGCGCAAGGTGGATGGCAAACCCGTTGTTGGTTCGGGCGATCTGCCGGCCTTTATCGGCCAGGCCTTGCCGGGGCAGAAGGTAACGCTGGAAGTCTGGCGCAAGGGTGAATCCCAGACTCTGAGTGCGACCCTTGGCGATGCCAGTGACAAGGCTGCGAAGGTGGCCAAGTCCTCTCCGGACGCTGACAAGGGAAAGCTGGGGCTGGCTTTGCGCCCCCTGCAGCCTGAGGAAAAAAAGCAGATTGGTGTGGACTCCGGCCTGCTGGTGGCTCAGGCCAGCGGTCCGGCAGCAGCAGCAGGTATCAGCCAGGGAGACGTGCTGCTGTCCATCAATGGCGCACCTGCCGGAAATATCGATGAGGTGCGGGCCGCAGTCGCCAAAGCGGACAAGACCGTGGCCGTGCTGATCTGGCGCGATGGCAACAAAATCTTTGTGCCGGTGCGCCTGGGTTGAGTTGATCCCTTGCCGTATGAAAGACCGCATCCTTAGGGGGGCGGTTTTTTCTTCCCTGCTTTTATTGATTTAAAACAAAAAATATCTGAATAAATGAATATTTGATGGATTTCCACATGATGTTGTCATGTTTCCAGAGGTAACGAGTTTCTAGAGATGTAATGCCATAGACTGCCGGGCCAAAGCATTCATTCGTCTTTTTGACGCCGTGTGGTGGCGATTCGGCGTGACCGCAAATACATCGTGACGGCCCTCGGAGCAGGCGCTGCGAGGGGAGGATTTTTTGGATCAGCAACACAGTCTGCAGGTGCAAGGCCTGGGCGCTTCATATGGTCCACGCGTGGTTTTGGCCGAAGTGGATTTCACACTTCCGCAATCAGGCGTAACCGCATTGCTGGGTCCTGCGGGTACAGGAAAATCCACGCTGCTGCGCACGCTGGCCGGACTGAACGCGGTCAATCCGCGTTTTCGCAGCTGGGGGCAGGTGGTCTATGCCGCTCAGCCATTGCACATGCCTTTGAGCGCCGACGGCGTGCAGGCCTTGCCGCGCCTGGTACAGCAGCATGCCCGGCTTATGCGCGCCAGTACCCTGGATGCTCTGATCGAGAAAGCACGTCGGACCGAGCACCGTGCGCCACTGGAGTGGCGTCGGTGGGTGACTGAACAGCTGCAGCACTATGGCTTTGCCGAGCTGGCCCAGGCTCTGGACAAGTCCACCATGCTGTTGAGCGCGGTGCAGCAACGCGCCGTAGCCATTCTGCGCGAGGCCTGGGCCCGGCCTGCGGTGTTGATGGTGGATGAGCCCACGGCCGACCTGGAAGGCTATGAGGCATTTTTGTTGCTGGACTTGATCAAGCAGATCGGCCAGCAGTGCAGTGTGCTGCTCGTCACGCACCATCAGCAGCATGCCCAGGCTGCTGCCCAGCAGATGATGTTGCTCGCAGGTGGTCATATTCAGGAAGCTGCAGCAATGGCGGTGTTCACTCTGCGGCCGCTCAGTGCCGCCGGTCAGCAATTCCTGCGTACCGGCAGCTGCGCTGTCCCCATGCCGGGTACCCCTTTGAATGAGCTGGCCGACGATGTATTGCCGCCACCTCCCTTGCCTGTCGCAGCCTTGGCGGCCATTGCCGAATTTTCCGACCTGCCGGCATCTTCGGCAGCAGTGAGTGAGGCCGTTGCTCCCTTCAAATTGGAACCCGTGCTGCCTGTGCCAACGTCGGTCTCTGCGCCTGCACTGCCGCAAGCGGCAGCGGTCGCGGCATCTGGCCTGTCCTCTGCAACCCGCCACCAGCCTCGCATCGTGAATGCGGCTGTGCTGATGGAAATGCAGCCACTGCTGGCTGCTGAAAATGCCATGCCAGCCAGCCGCGGCCCGAACGGATTTTCCTGGCTGGTGCCAGGAAGGCTGGCAGGTACGCCCTGGCCGGGCGTGGTGCACGACATGGACGCCGATCTCAAGGCCTTGAGCCGCTGCGGCGTCACCATGCTGATCACTCTGACGGAAAAGGACTTCCCGCAGGATGCCTTGGCCCGCAATGGGCTCAAGAACTTTCACCTGCCGGTCTATGACCACGAGCCACCGACAGTGGCACAGATGCAGATGCTGCTGGCACGCATGTCGGTCGCCCTGCGCCGTGGAGAGGTGCTTGCCGTGCACTGTCTTGCAGGATTGGGCCGTACCGGAACCGTGCTTGCCGCCTGGCTGGTGCGCGAGGGCCTGACTGCCGAAGAGGCGCTGCGCCGTGTGCGATTGATTGACGCTCAGTATGTGCAATCCGAGGCACAGGAAGCGCTTCTTTATGAATTCGAAAACGCATTGCTGCAAAAGATGGCGTGATGTTTTCAAGACCACCAAAGCATGGGCGCTGCGGACTGCAAACGGCCATGACGCAAAAGATTAGCAATAGGAAAGTGAGAGCGTAATGAGTTTGGATACTGTGTTGACGCAGGCCGTGGCTTCGGTCCCCGAGTGCTTGGCCGCTGGTTATGTGGATGCTGCTTCGGGCATGTTGCTGTCGATCCGTACCGTGGATTCCCATCCGCGTGAGGTGATTGATCTGGTGGCGGCTGCTACGGCCGACCTGTTCAACGGCCCCAATGTCTCCATGATCGAGACCATGTTCAAGCGTTCGCGCGGCCTCAGCGATGATGGTCACCACTATTTTCAGGAAATCATCGTCAACAGTGACAACCTGATTCACGTCTTTCTGCGTAGCAAGGCAGTGCCCGACTATGTGGCAGTCTTTGTCTGCCGCCGTACCGCCAACCTGGGCATGGCATTGACCAAGGCACGTATGGCGATGCCGGGCATCGAAGCTGCGGTGTAACCGGAGGCCCTTCATGTGAGGTGGCGGCTTGCCCGCTTGGGGTGGAGCTGCCTCGCTTGCCGCCTTGCGGGCATGCAGTCTGCGTGCGATGCATCCTTTGTTTCTGGTGCTGGGCATTCCCGCTGTAGCGGCGCTATCCTTGCTCCATGCGTTTACTGCTCGTTGAAGATGACACCATGATCGGCCAGGCCGTGCTGGCGCTGCTGCGCCGTGAAGGCTATGTGGTGGACTGGGTTCAGGATGGCGCCCAGGCCGATACAGCCTTGCATGGCCACCAGTACGATCTGGTGCTGCTCGACTTGGGCTTGCCCAAGCTTGATGGCTTGCAGGTGCTGCGCCAGTTGCGTGCGCGCAAGGATGCCACGCCGGTGCTGGTGGCGACCGCTAGGGATGCCGTGCATGACCGCATTGCGGGGCTGGACGCCGGGGCCGATGACTATGTCATCAAACCCTATGACATGGATGAGCTGCTGGCCCGCATTCGCGCGCTAACGCGGCGTGCGGCAGGGCATCTGGATGCGGTGTACGAACATGGCGGCGTCATGCTGAACCCCAATACTCGCGAGGCCAGCGTGAATGGCCAGCCGGTCACTCTGTCTGGTCGTGAATGGGCAGTGCTGCGGGCGTTGCTGGCAAGGCCGGGGGCCACGCTGTCACGTCAGCAAATCGAAGACAAACTCTATGGCTGGGGCGATGAGGTCAGCAGCAATGCGGTGGAGGTCTATATCCACGGGTTGCGTAAAAAGCTCGGCGCTGCCGCAGTGCTCAATGTGCGCGGTCTTGGCTATATGGTGCCCAGGCCATGAGCGAAAACCAAGCATTGCAGCGGTTGAAGCTGCCCGGCTCGCTGGGCGGGCGTCTGTTGCTTTTCATTGGCATGGCGATTTTGCTGGTGGCCGTGCTGCAAGGGGTGTTTGCCTATCGCAATGCACTGGCGCAGACCGATACCCTGTTCGACTACCAGATGCAGCAGACGGCGTTTGCACTGCGGGCGGGTCTGCCGGTCGATGCCAAAGGCAGACCGCAGGGAACGCCTCCCGAAGATGAAAACAACGAGTTCATCGTCCAGGTCTGGACCAATGAGGGACTGAGAATTTTCGAGTCGGCTCTGGGGGATGCCTTGCCCCAGATGGCAGTGCTGGGCTTTGCCGATGTGCCTGCGCGTGGCACGACCTATCGTGTGTTTTCACTGCAGACACGCTCTCAGGTGATTCAGATTGCACAGGACATGCGCGTGCGTCAGATCCTCGCGCGTGAAGCCGCCTGGCGCAGCTTGTTGCCTGTGGTGCTGCTGTTGCCGCTGCTGGCGCTGGCCGTGTGGTGGGTGATTCGCCTTTCACTGACTCCCGTGCAGCGGGTGCGCAGGGAGTTGGCCTTGCGTCAGCCTCAGGATCTGGCACCCGTGGCGGAGCATGATCTGCCGGATGAGATGCGCCCGCTGGTAGAGGAGCTCAACAGCCTGCTGCAGCGCGTACGGCAGGCTTTTGAGGCACAGCAGAATTTCGTGGCAGATGCTGCGCATGAGCTGCGCTCGCCGCTGGCCGCGTTGCAGCTGCAATTGCAGCTGCTGCGCAAAGCAACGGACAGCTCCGAGCGCGAGTCGGCGCAGGCCCGTCTGGCGCAAGGAATCGAGCGCGCCAGGCGCCTGGTGGAGCAGTTGCTTGCATTGGCCAGGCAGGAAGCCAGGCCGCAGACTGAAGATGCACCGCTGGCTGACTTGCGCGTGCTGGTCGAGCAGGCTCTGGCTGATGCCGCGCCGGCTGCCCAGGCCAAGGGGTTGGACATGGGTCTTAGTGAAGACCCGCAGCAGCAGTCCGCATTCAGCGTGGCCGCAGACGCCGAGGCACTGGCGGTGCTGCTGCGCAATCTGCTGGACAACGCCATCAAATACGTGCCCGCCGGGGGGCGGGTTGATGTGGGCTGGTTGCAGGACGAGCACGGACATGCACTGGTGGTGGAAGATTCGGGTCCAGGCATTGCACCGGCCGAGCGCCAACGCGTCCTGCAGCGCTTTGTTCGCGGTCAGGGGGCTGGTGGCATGGCTGGCGGCAGTGGCCTGGGGCTGGCCATTGCGCAAAGCATTGCGCAAAGCAGCGGCGCCCAGCTGTGGCTTGACGAGTCGCCGCAACTGGGCGGTCTGCGTGTCAGGGTCCTGTGGCCTCAGTCCTAGTCTGACAATCGATTGCTTGAAAATACAGGCGTTGGGATCTGGCTTTCATTGCATGATTGAACGATAGTCTCAGCCGAATGAAAGTGATGATGCCTAGGCTTTAGGCTTTGCTTGAGCTGCCGCACTCGTCGTGCGACCGTACCCCCAAATTGCACCATGCCATCAATTATTCAACGCCTTTCCCAGACCGTCTTCGCATCTCAGAATCTGCCCAGCTTCACGCGACCTCTTCTGGAAATCATGGTGGAAGTGACTGATCTGGAGTCGGCCTATCTCACCACCGTGGATGAGGCACGCGGTATTCAGAATGTCCTGTACTCCCTCAATACGGGAGGAATGAAGATCCCCGAAGGGCTGGAGGTGCCCTGGCACGACACCTTGTGCAAGCGGTCGCTCGACGAAGGGCGTACCTTTACTGACAATGTTGGCGAGTGCTGGGGCGACTCGGATGCAGCGCGTCAGCTGGGTATCCAGACTTATGTGAGCACGCCCGTGCGTTTTTCCAATGGTGCGCTGTTCGGCACTTTGTGTGCAGCCAGCGACCATTCAGTCGCGCTGGCAGCGGAGGCCGAGGATCTGCTGCGCCTGTTTGCCAAGATCATTGCAGGCTTTGCCGAGCGCGAGCAACTGGTGAGATCGCTGCAGCATGCCAACGAGGAGCTGGCCTCGTTGGCCATGCTCGATTCCCTGACTGGATTGCCCAATCGCCGCTGCGTGACCGAGGAACTCAACCGACTCATTGCTCATTGCCGCCGCACCCGTGAATGGGTGCTGGTGGGCTTTGTGGATCTTGACCGCTTCAAGCAGATCAATGACCAGTTCGGTCATGAGGCAGGGGATGCATTGCTGCGTGCCATGGCCGAACAACTGCGATCAGGACTGCGCAGCAGTGACATGCTGGCTCGTTTCGGTGGCGATGAATTCGTCATGGTCGGTGCCGGGCCTTTGCTGGATGAAGACGCTGAGGCCGTGATCAGGGAGATGCAGCTGCGATTGAGCAAAGCCTCTGTTGCCCGTTTGCAATTGGCCGACGGGCGTGAGATCGAGTACGCAGGAGCCAGCGTGGGAATGGTCTGCTTGATGCCCGATGACACCGATGTGGATGATGCTTTGCAGAAAGCCGATGCCGCAATGTACAAGGTGAAAGCCGCAAGGCAGAGACTGCCTGAGGTGATCTGACCTGAAAAGACTCCGCAGGGAGTCTTTTTCATTGCGGCGAGATAGTTGCTCGACTCTTGCAAAAGAGGGCTGAGTGCAGGCTTGAAGTCTCGGTAATAATCGTTGGCGGAGGTATCGTTTGTGAAAAATTCGCTCGCAGAAGGTCTGGACTTCGAGGATATGTTCAACCTGGCACCGGTATCGCTCTGGATGGAGGATTACAGCGGCCTGAAACAGATTTTCGATCAATGGCGGGCGCAGGGGGTGAGCGATCTGCTCAGCTTTCTCAAAGAGGATCCGGAACGGCTCAGGCTTTGCAGTCAGTCCTACAAGGTGCTGCGGGTCAATCAGTACACGCTGGACCTGTTCAAGGCCGAAGATGAGGAAACCCTGAAGAGCCGGCTTAGCGAGGTCTTTCGCGGCGACATGCTCGACAGCATCATGAATGAACTGGTCGCTCTCTGGGAGGGGGTGCTCAGTTTCGAGACCCGTTCGGTCAACTATGCCCTGGATGGACGGCGGCTCGATGTGCAGGTGAGGGCGCGTGTACTGCCGGGCTACGAGCAAAGCTGGAGCCGGGTGCTGGTCTCTCTGGAGGATGTGACGGCGGAGGTGCAGAGCACGGTGAAGCTGCAGCGCAGCGAGCAATACGCCAGAGACCTGTTCGAGTACTCCCCGGTGTCGCTGTGGGTTGAGGACTTCAGCGTGGTCAAGCGCCTGATGGACGATGTGCGAGCGCGCGGAATCACCGATTTCCGGACTTTTCTGAAAGTGCATCCGGAATTCGTGACCCGCTGCATGCAGGAAATCCAGGTGCTCGATGTCAATCGCCAGACGCTGCAAATGTTCGGTGCCGAGAGCAAGCAGCAACTGCTGCAGAATCTGTCCAAGGTTTTCAGGGGCGAAATGTACGATTCGTTTGCCGAGCAGCTGATAGACCTTTGGGAGGGGAAGCTGGTGCAGCAGCGGGAAGTGGTGAACTACGGGCTGGCTGGCGATGTGCTCCATATTCATATGGAGTTCGCCATCATGAGCAGCCACGCGGAGAAGTGGGGTTTGGTTCTGCTGTCACTCGTGGATATCACCGCTCGCAAGAAGGCTGAGGCTTATCTTGAATATCTGGGCAAGCATGATGTGTTGACCCAGTTGCGCAACCGCGCTTTCTATACCGAAGAGCTCAACAGGCTGTCCCGCAAAGGGCCCTGGCCCTTGTCCATGCTTGCCATAGATATGAATGGACTCAAGGTCGTCAACGACGAGCATGGGCATACTGCAGGCGATGCCATGCTCAGGCGTATGGGCGAAGTTTTCTCCAAGGCAGTGGATGCGCCGGCCTGCGCCGCCCGCATTGGTGGCGATGAGTTTGTCGTGCTATTGCCAGGAACCGATGAACGCGGTGCCGTGGCATTGCAGGAGCGCATCCTGTCCTTGCTGGAGTTGAACAATCAGTTCTATCCGGGTCACAGCATCCAGGTCTCCATGGGCCATGCCTGTGGCCTGGAAGGCACGCCGATAGAAAGCATTGTTCAAGGGGCGGACAAGGCCATGTATGCTGAAAAAGCACGCCTTTACCGGGACAAGGAACGCGACAGGCGTGTGAGTTCAGCCTGAGCTCAGATATGCGTCAATCAAGTTCCACTTCGCGTTGCGGTCTGACTCGCTGGCAGGAGCTTGTGGCAGGTTGGGACCTCCCAGCCTGTCGAGACAAAGGTGATCTGCCAAGTGTTGGAAGTGCCACCAGACACAAGAGTTCTTCATGACTGCTTGAGTCTTGCCATGAAATATCACGGGAGAAGTCTATGAAAGTCATCGGGCTTGCCATGTTCGCCGCAATCGCCGTCAGTGCCTGCAGTTCTGTGCCGTCTCAAGATGCAGACCGTGAAGTTGCATTCACCTGTGCAAACGGAGAATCCATTTCGGTGCGTTTCTCGCCTGCCAACAGCAAAGCAGTCTTGATACGCGGTGGTCAAGGCATAGAGCTTCCACAGCAGCCAAGCGGTTCCGGATTTGTTTACAGCAACGGGCCCAATACCATCCGAGGAAAAGGCCAGGACCTGACGGTCGAGGTCGGCCGCATGGTGCCGATCCAATGCAAGGCCCGGTAAGAGGCCCTCTGACTATCGCCGGAATTCCACCGCATCCATGCGCATGTACTCGGTTGCCGGCGCAGACCTTTGAGGCGCATTTGGCGTTCGCTGTCATCTGACAGTGGAGTTTTCTTGAGTGGTTGGCTTTTGCTGCAGGGCTGGGTTGCTTATGTTGCCAGCTGTTTTTGCAGCTCTTCGACAAAGCATTGCGTGCGTTCCGAAGGTGCCGAATGACTGGGCAGTGCCAGCACCACCTCTACTGAGCACTCGGGCAGGAACGGTTTGATGCAGAGGCTTGACGCAAATGTTGCCGCCACGTAGGGGTTCACTACGCCCAAGCCTGTACCTTGCGCGGCAAGGCAGCAGATGGTGGAGGAGTAGGTGGTTTCGACAGTTGAGCTGGGGCGGACATCATGCTTGAGCATGGTTCGCTGCAGCTGCAGGTAGATGTTGTCGTCGGAATTCAAGGTCAGCAGCAGCTGGTTTTCCAGGTCCTGGACATGCAGGCTGCTGTGCGATGCCAGAGGATGGCCTGGATGCATGACGCAGACGGCCTGGGTCTGATGCAGAACGCTTGCGTTGAGTTCAGGGGAGCCAATGGCCATGGTACTGACGACCAGGTCAAACTGGCCGTGCAGCAGTCCTTCCCGAAGATGTGTAGTACCTAGCGTCTGCAGGCTGATGTGTGTACCCGGGTAGTGCAGCAGAAAATTGTGCAGGGCCGCGGGAACGATGGACAGTCCCAGTGCCGGGGTGCAGCCTATGCGCAGAGTGCCTGCACCGAACTGCCGCAGCCCCTGAAGGTCGCGCTCAATGCGCTCCAGACCTACGAAATGTTGCTGCACCGTCGAAAAGAGCTCCCGTGCCTCTGCAGTCGGGCGCAGCCGCCCTTTATGCATATCAAACAGCTTCAGGTCCGCGCCGGTCTGCATCTGAGCCAGCAGACGGCTGATGGACGGCTGCGTGGTGTGCAGCAGCTGCGCAGCGGCGGTCGTGGTGCCGGTTTGCATCACGGCACGAAATGCTTCAATTTCTTTAAAACTCAAAGGGCGTGGCATGGCGCAATCGGTTTGATGCTGAGGATGAAGGGTATACCAACCACGTATAGATGAGTTTGAAAAATGAATTTTTCCGAGTAGGTTAGGCTTTCTACACTGACTTCCATACGAATAAGTGCATGCGTTTTCAGGAGTTGAGGGCGCATCAATCAATCCAAGGAGTCATTAGATGGTTTGCATTAGCGCTCGTCGCTCTCTGTGTCTGGGAGTGCTGGCTGCCGCAACGTTGGCGAGCGTCGGCTCGGCCTGGGCTGAAGGCAGCTCCGCATATCCCAATCCTGCTCGTCAAATTCGCATCATCGTGCCGTTCACTGCGGGTGGCAGCTCGGACGTGCAGGCCCGTATGCTTGCCGACAGGCTCGGCCGTATGTGGAATCAAGCCGTGGTGGTTGAGAACAAGCCAGGTGCAGGCGGCCATCTGGGTGGGAAATACGTGTCCGATCAGCCGGCGGACGGCTACACGCTGATGGTGGGATCCATCGGATTGCATGCTGCTTACGGGGTTTACAAGAAACTGCCTTACGACCCTGCCAAGGAGTTGCGCGTTGTCACCGTGCTGGCGGAGATGCCTCATGTCGTGGTTGCAACCCCCAACCTGCCGGTCAAGAATCTGCAGGAGCTGACCGAGCTGGCCAAGAAGGATCCAGGCAGCATCAATTTTGGCTCTGCTGGCGTGGGCTCGTCGGTTCACATGATGGGAGAGCTGTACAAGCTCCAGTCCGGCGCTCCCATTGTTCATGTTCCCTATCGTGGAAGCTCGGCAGCGCTCAATGATTTGCTCGGTGGCCAGATCCAGTTGATGTTCGAGAACCCTCCGACAGTGCTGGCTCATGTCAAGGGCGGCAAGCTCAAGGCGCTGGCGGTGACCGGCAATGAGCGCCTGGCGGCGCTGCCGGATGTGCAGACGACCGGTGAGGCAGGAATGAAGGACTATGTAGCCACATCATGGACCACGGTTGCCGTGTCCTCCAAGGTGCCTCAGGCCCTCGTGCACAAGCTCAGTGAAGACATCCGCAAGGTGGTCAATACACCCGAGTTCCGCAAGGGGCTGCAGGATCAAGGGATGAGTGCCGTGGCCAATATCCGGCACGATCACGCTCGCTAATCTGCGCTTGTTCTACGTTAACGCCGCCCACGGGCTTTCCAACAGCTTCATTGGCTCGGTGGCTACTCCCGAAGAGTTCAAGACCGGCGCGGGATGGGTAGAGGTTGAGTGGGATATGGCGAATCTCGCCGTAGGCGGCACCGACTGGACAGATGGAACTACCACCACAATCGAACTGGAGATTACGAATGCTGGGGTTGCCAGTGTCGTGCAGGTGGACTGGGTTGCAATCGGAAAGCGCGGCGCTCCGGCTTCGAGTGAGGCAGTTAACGCCGCAGTGACCACAGAGGCTACGGCCCGCGCGAACGCCGATACGGCTCTGGCATCCCGCGCGACAGCGCTGGAAAGCCGCATGCCCTCGGGCACCGGCCAACTGGCGACGGCTGCAGCGCTGACGGCGGTAGACACCAAGGTCACAAACATTGACGGCCGCGTGACCAGCGAGTCCACGCGCCTTGACCAGGTGCAGGCGGCTGTGGGGTCTGCTGCAGCGGTTCTCCAGGCGCTGAACCCCTTGGGTGGAGAGTCTGAATGGAGTGCCGTCAGCGGGCCTGCATCGGCCACCTTTGTGACGGCAGCTGAGTCTGACGCCCGTGGTGGAGCGGTTCTCACTGTGGGTAATGCCACGACCAATGGCGAGCGCTGGCTGCGCCATGTGGCCACGATCCCCATGGATGAAAACAAGCTATACAAGCTGTCTGCGCGCTTCCGGCGCACGGCAGGCGATGGCGGTATCTACCTGGGCATTGCGGGTCTGAACGCGGCAAAGACGCTTTATGTGAATACCAGCAATGTCGAGACTTCCGCTATCAGCTCGCAGCACTACGCGACCAACAACGCGAAGCCAGCATTGGGCACCTGGCAGGTCGTTGAGTACTACTTCAAGGGCCGCGCTGCGGGGGCTGCGACTGGATCGGGTACCAAGGCCTCGCCTCGCGTCTTTGCAAACAAGGTTGCGCATCTGGCGCTGATGATCGTTGGCAACTACCAGGGGCAGGTCGGATTCTTCGATCTGGACTACATCACCCTGGAGGATGTGACGGCTGACGAGCAAGCGCTGGCAGCCATTGCCACCGAGGCCTCGACCCGCGCCACGACCGATGGCTACCTGGGCGCGCAATATTCCGTGCGCATGCAACTGTCGCAGGGCGGTCAGCAGGTGGTGGGCGGCTTCGGCATCTCGGGCACGACCAGCGGCACGGCTGGGCCACAGATCGATTTTGGGGTGATGGCCAATTCTTTCTGGATCGCTGCCCCCAGCGGATCGCCGGGCGGGGTGAGCAACGTCAAGCCGTTCTCGGTGCAAACCACTTCGCAGACCGTCAACGGCCAGGTCATCCCGGCTGGCGTCTATATGGATGCGGTCTACATCAACAACGTGACGGCGCTCTGGGCCCGCTTTGGCAACCTGGTGGCGGACACGATCCAAGCCACCAGCATCAGCGTGACCAAGCTCACGGGCGGCAATCTGTCTGTGGGAGCTTGGATCAACTCCTCGAACTACGTGTCGGGTTCGACGGGCTGGAGCATCAACTCCAACGGTCAAGCCGAGTTCTCGGGTGTGACCGTGCGCGGGACCATCTACTCGAGCGCTGGAACCATTGGCGGCATCACCATCAATGGCAACGGCTTGAATGTTGGCGGCTTCTGGGGCTACGTGTGGCCACCGGCGGGGCAGAGTGGCTTACACATCGGGCCTAACGGCATCTTGCTGGGCAACGCCAATAACGGCAGGTATGTCGAGATTCAGGCCAGCGGCAACATCTATGCGCCTGGGCTGCGCATCGAGAACGGTAATGCCACCTTCTCCGGCAACCTTTCCGGCGCATCAGGCAGCTTCAGCGGCATCTTGACTGCGCAGCGTGTCATTTCCATGGAGAACCTTGACTACAACATCGCGACGGTTGCAGTAGGGGTTACGGCAGGGGATCAAGTCTCGCCTATCAATGGAGAAATTCTCGGCGTGACGGCGCCAGCTGCTGACTGGAGTGCGACGTACATCGTCAGTTTTCACGCAGCCGTGGGGGCCGGCTCCAGAGGGGTTTTGCAAATACAGGTGGATGGTTTCACGCAATTCGAGTTTTCGTTGAGCGAAGGCGGCATGAAGTCTTTCGGCTTCACGTTCTCGGGTAACGGGTTAGCTCGTTATGTGCGCCTCTATGTGGCCGGCAACAACACGGCACCTGTGTCATCGGTCAGTGCCCGTTCCATTTCAGTAATCGTTTCCAAGAGGTAATTCACATGCGCTACGCAATGCACCGTTCTGGCGAAACCGCCATCTTTCAGATGCTGGAATGCCCTGCATCCATCGTCGCAGAGATCACGCCGCCTGGCGTGGTCTGTGTGCCTGTCGGCCTCGATGTCACAGACGCCACTCACCTGATTGTTGATGGCGTGCCCGTTCTGAAAACGGAGGTGGACGCACCAGCCAGCTGAACCATCCTCGCTCCCTCAAAACGCTTCTCTATTTATTCCGAAGGATAAACAACATGACTGAAAACATTATTGGCCTCCACGCTTCCCTGTTCGACGACGACTCGGGCGCGCCCATCACGCACTTTGTGATTGCCCAGTACACGATTCGCACGCTCAACTCGCCCGGCAGCCAAGCCGTGCTGCAGGGCTATGTGAGCCAGTCGGCGTTTCAGGCCGGCAAGCGCCCGCTGACCAGCCGTGTGATCGACGTGCCCCTGGTGCCGCCCGGTGGTGATGTGGTGCAGTGGTTGTATGAGCTGACGCCCACGGTCGAAGGGACCGACCTCTATGGCTCGGTGCCTGTGACTGCGAGCGTCTGATGGACTGGACGCCGCTGATTCACGCGCTGATCGCCATGCTGACCCAGGCCCTGGTCGGCCTGGTGCTGGGCAATTGGTGGCTGGGTGGCGCGCTGGCCTGCAGCTGGTGGCTGGCGCGCGAGCACACCCAGGCGGAATACCGCTACATCGCCGCATTCACCGGTGGCCATCGTGATGGCATGCCATGGTGGGGCGGCTTCTACTGGAAGGTCTGGGATTGGCCCAGCCTACTTGATGCGGCAGCGCCAGCAGTTGCCTGCCTCGTCTTCTACCTAACCGCCTCCAAGGCGGTTTTTTAATTTCTGAACGGGAGGGATTTATGGAGCCAACAACAAGCACTGGAGCTGCTGGCATGGCCGGCTGGAAATTGATCGGCGGGCTGGCGGGGCTGGGTGCCATTGGCGCAGGCCTGGCCGCCGTTGTCGTGATGTGCATCACCACGCCTCGCGACCCCAAGGAATGGGCCGTGGGGCTTATCAGCACGGTGATGGCCAGCGTTGCGGGAGGCTCTGCCGTTGTGCAGTACATGGGCATCCAGCATTGGGCAAACAGCCACTTTGGGTTGATTGCCTTGCTGGGGTTGTGCTTTACCTGCGGCCTGCCTGGCTGGGCAGTTGTGCGCTGGACCTTCAATGCAATCCGCAAGCGCGACGGGAAGGGGATTGATGAAATTGCACAGGAGGTGCGCGATGGACTTCGATAAAGCATTCGACCGGTTGATCGGTCATGAGGGCAAATTCACTGCAGATCCTCGAGACGATGGCAACTGGACTGGCGGCAAGCAGGGGCGTGGCGAGCTCAAGGGCACCAAGTTCGGCATCGCTGCCAATACCTATCCGCATGTGGACATCAAGAACCTCACAGTGGAGCAGGCCAAGGCTATCTACCGTGAGGACTTCTGGGACGTAATCGGCAAAGCACACCCTGCCATCAAGTTTCAGTTGTTCGATGCAGCGGTCAATCATGGGCGCGGAAACGCTATCCGCATCCTGCAGCGTGCAGTTCTGGTGGCCGACGATGGCGCATGGGGGCCGCGCTCTCAGGCGGCGCTGAACAGCATGCAGGATCTGCGCGGGCACAACGATGTGCTGCTGCGATTTTTGGGCTATCGATTCAAGTTCTGGGCCAGCTTGGCCAAGTTCGACACATTCGGGCGTGGCTGGACGAATCGTGGCGCTGAGAACCTGATTTTTGCAGCTGAGGACAACTGACGATGGACCCCAGACTTAAATCCATCTTGGCCAGCCTCACGCTGGCCTTTTCTTTTGGCGCCGGCTGGTTCGTCAACGGCTGGAGAGCTGACGTGAAGATCGCCAAGCTCGAGCTGGCCCAGGCCTCCGCAGAGCTTCAGAAAACGCAGCAGGCCGTGGTCGATATGGTCGGATTTCAGAAGGGATTCAATGATGCACTCGCAAACTTCCAGCGCACCCAGCAAAGCAACGCCCAGGCACAGCATGACTTGGGCCGCCTGCTGCTGGATCTGCGCAGCACTACTGCCGGGCTGCGCGGTGACTTCTCCGGACTGCCAACTCGGATCGCGCGCGCGAACCGAGCCGCCCTCACCGAGTACGCCTCAACCTGCACAGCCGTATTCGAGGCAATGGCAACAGGAGGTCAGCGACTGGCAGAAGCTGGTGGAGAGCTCGCGCGCAAAGCTGAAAGCCACGCAGCTGATGCTGGACTGATACAAGAGGCTTGGCCACCAAACCCCGACAACTAGAAGAACCTCCATAGTTTTCATTGAGCGCAGCCAAGGCTCGTTTGCATGCGACTTTTGCCTCTGTCGTGGCCGATCAACGGCAATAAGTTAAAGAGCTTGTTGTATGCCATTTCAGTTTGTGTTAGGATCCGCAACAAGTCGGGAGCGCTGCCTTTTTCGCGGTGCGTTGAGAGCTTTTTTCACCTGGCTTACCTCATATTTCTAAAAGGCGCCAGCTTTAGGCGTCTTTTTTTTTGCCTTGGAGCTGGCATGCATCTTTTGTATGTAGATGAGTCTGGATCTGTTGCAGATCAGAACCAACCATTCTTTATTCTTGTTGGCGTTTCTGTGTTTGAGCGCAGGACACACTGGATTGAGCAAAAGTTGAATGCTATTGCAAAAAGGTTTGACGCCGATCATCACCATGAACTTGAGCTTCATGGTTCTCCTATGCGGGCCGGGCGTGGCGTATGGCGATCCAAGCCGTTTGGCGATCGAATGAAGGCGATCGCTGATGCCCTCAAGGAGGGAATCAGCGACGAAAAAAACAATGGCGTCAACCTTTTCGCGGTAGTGCTAGAGAAATCTGCACTCCATGGGCAAGATCCTGTTGAGTATGCATTTGAGCTGTTGACGATGCGCTTCGACAACTTTCTGAAACGGTTGCATTTGAAGCACAACTCAAATCAACGCGGAATGATGTTGTTTGACAAATCGACCACAGAGATACGCTTGCAAACTCTAGCGAGAGAATTCAAGTACTCCGGTCATGCCTTCGGTCGCACACGAAATTTCGCTGAAGTTCCAGTTTTTCTGGATTCAAAGGCTTCGCGCTTGATTCAACTGGCAGACTTGGCGGCGTATGCCGTGCACCGTAAATATGCGCATGGAGATGATGTGCTATTTAAGTCGATTGCCCATTGTTTTGATCGCGAAGGGGGTGTGGTGCACGGGCTGTACGTGAAATTCTCTGAGGCCACTCCTGCTGTTGCTCCTGCTCCTGCTGTTGCTTCGGCGGTCTGATTTTCGTTTGCAAAGCGCAATATCCGTGCGTCCAGCGGTCGCGAGCAGAACTCTTGCAATCTTTGCGGAGTAACGTGGCGTGCGGCGCTTCTGCCGCATGCCTTCCTCCTGTCATTTGATTCGCCGGATACTCAACTCCAGTTCGTATCCCATGGCCGCCAGGGCTGCTGCCAAGGTGTCGATTTTCGTGGGGTGGTGCAGGTCAAAGACGCGCGTCATCTCCTGCGCCTTGCACCCCATAGTGCGCGCCACATCAGCCGGTCGGGCGCCCGTGGCCAAGCGAGCATTCAACAAGGCAACCTTGGCGGCAACGCTCGGCGGCAATTCGACGATGTGTTCACCCTTGAGAGCTTTGCTGGGTGCGGGCACTTCTCGACCGGCCTCGAAATAGAACTCCATGGCCGAGACCAGTGCGTCCCGCGCCATAGCTTCTGCCTCTGCCAGGTCATCGCCCTGGGTGATCGCTTCAGGAATATCCCGAAACGTGACGGTGTAGCCCCCTTCGTCGGCGGGATCGAAGCGGGCAGGGTACTTTTGCATGTTGTGTCCCATCTAGTGGTCGTGAAGCTCAGGAATTCAGGCTAGGCCCCTTCGGGCCTGCCTCCTTAGTTGATTCCTAGTTGCTTCAGGATTGCGCGTCTTGTGCCTTCCTTCAGCTCTTTACTTGGGTGTCTTGGCAGGGTGCTTACTTTGCCGTTGTGGTACAGCCTCCAGTGATTCGTACCGTTCTCGACTCTGACCCCCTGCGCTTCAAGCCACCGCTTGAATTCGCTGATTTTCACGACCACCTTTCTTTTGTTGCGATGGCGCAAGTATAAACAAAAATGCTTAGATGATGCAAGCATTTTTGTTTATTTATTTTTCCCGGGTAGGCCGCACTCTTGGCGTGATTCGGAGCCACGCATGCTCAGGCTCGAGCGGGTAGCCTGCCGGGCGGTGGTGCAGGAGGTTGGGCTGGCTCAGAAATGAAAAAGCCCCGGCACTTGATGATGCCGAGGCCTTTTGGTTGTCGCAGTTGCCTTGCTGGGATCTGTGTCCCCGCAATGTCCCCGAGTCACTTGAGAAGCTCGCAAGACGTTGATTTTTTTAATAAAAAATGGTCCCCCCGACAGGAATCGAACCTGTATCTGTCGCTTAGGAGGCGACCGTTCTATCCATTGAACTACGGGGAGGGACGCTGGATTCTACCCGTGTTGCCAGCCTGCGGATTCCAACCGACTTATTTATGTCAGCTCTGTACTGTTGACTTCGACAGAGACGTGGGTGAGTTCTTCATGTACCGACAGCAACTGGCGAATGTAGTCGGGTGTGACCGTGGCTGCGCCCTCGACTGCGATGATGCAGGCATAGTGGTTCTTGCCCACGCGCCAGACATGCAGGTCGGTGATGTTGACGGGTTGCGGACCTTGTGCAATGGCTTCACGTACTTCTTCCACGACGGGAGCATCCATTTCGGCATCAAGCAGCACGCGGCTGCTATCGCGCAGCAAGCCTAAGGCCCACATTGCCACCATCACGGAGCCGACCAGGCCCATGACCGAATCCAGCCAGGCAAAGCCCAGGAGCATGCCGCCCAGCAACGCTGCGATGGCCATGACTGATGTGGCTGCGTCTGCAATTACGTGCAGATAGGCGGAGCGCAGGTTCAGGTCGCCATGTGCATGGTCGTGTCTATGGTGATGGTCGTGGTGGTGCTCATGGCCGTGGTGATGGTGGTGCCCGTCCTTGAGCAGCCAGGCGCAGGCCAGGTTGACCAGCAGGCCAAAAGTTGCCACGCCTATGGCTTGCTGATAGTGAATGGCGGCAGGCGAGAGCAGGCGTTGTACGGATTCAAAGGCCATCAGGCCGGCAACCAGCAGCAGGCAGATGGCGCTGGTGTAGCCCGCCAGGATTTCTATCTTCCAGGTACCGAAGCTGAAACGTCTGTCATTGGCCAGCTTGCGCGCAGCAGCATAGGCGCTGACGGACAGGCCCAGCGCCAGCGCGTGTGAACTCATATGCCAGCCGTCTGCCAGCAGGGCCATGGAATTGAAGTAATAGCCGGCGGTGATTTCCAGCACCATCATGGCCAGCGTCAGCAGCATGGCCAGCTTGGCGTTTTTTTCACCCAGCGGATTGCCTTGGTCAAAGTTGTGGGAGTGTTGTCGGGTCAGAGGGGAGGCGGTGTATGAGGTCATGATTGGCGTGTTTTCATATACTCTACCCCAGTATATTTTCCATGCCGGCAGGAGGACTACAATTCCTGCATATGTCGCATACCGTTTCGAATCAAAAACCGTTGCTCGCGCGCATTCGCCGCATCAAGGGGCAGACGCAGGCACTGGAGCGGGCTCTGGAAGAGGGGCAGGAATGTGCCGTGGTGCTGCAGCAACTGGCGGCTGTGCGCGGGGCCGTCAACGGCTTGATGCTGGAGCTGCTCGAAGGCCATGTGCGCGAGCATCTGGGCGCCGAGGCCGCGACGGCCGAGCAGCGTGAACAGGACCTGGAACTGGTCGTGAAGGTGCTGCGTTCCTACGTCAAATAAGGCGTGGCAGCAGGCCGCTGAGGGCCTGTATAGATGGATCAGGACTGCAGTTGCTCGGCCAGAGCATTGACGAATGGCTGCACGCCAGGATGCCTGCGTAGCCATTCCCTGCCCAGAAATTCTTCAATCGACTGCTGCAGCAGCCCCTGGTCGAACCGACTGGCCGACGCGGCCACAAGCAAGTCATGAGCGCGGTTCATGACTTGCTCGCTGTCTGCGGCCGCAGGCCCACCCAGTTCCTGCATCCATTCCTGCTGGATGCGGAGTATGAGCTTGCCCGCTGCTTGCTCAAGCGCAGTGCGGTTGCGTGGCATGGCAGGATTAATGGCTTCTGTCGCATGCCAGCAAGGGGATGAAGGCAGTTTTCATGCTTAGTCCTTGCGAACGGTATAGACGATGTCCATGGCGCTGGTCATGCCGGTCTGGGCGCGCAAGGTGACGCTGCGCGACAGGTCGTAGAAGATGTAGATGATGCCCATGGCTCCCGACAGGCTCTGCTCGTAGGTCAGATAGAGCTTGTCCGAGATGCGCTTGCCCATGGTCAGCGCAGCGCCCGCTGCATCCGTGCCGTCCCCGCCGCCCTTGAAGCCGACTTCATCGAGCCCCAGGCTGCCAGCAATCTTGCCGCTGGAGCTGTTGCCACCAGCCAGCAAGGCCATGGCGGCCTGCTGAAGCAGGGCGCTGCTGGCCCCGCCGGAGGCGGGATCGCGGCCCATGACTACCCAGGAGAGCTTTTCCGCGTCGGGCAGGGCCGGATCAGAGTACAGCAGCACGCGTGGCGCACTGGCCGTGCCCAGCACCTGCACACCGGCCTTGACGGCAATATTCGGGCGCAGCGCCAGTATGTCCAGCGAGGGGTTGTTGTAGGGGCCATTGAAGCGGATCAGCCCGGTTTCCACATTCAGCGACTGTCCCCAGGCGCGGTAGCGGCCTTGCTCGGTACGGATTTCTCCGGTCACGCTGGGCGGGCCGCCGATGTAGCTGGCTCCTCGCACTTCAAGCTGGCCCAGCAGTCGCGTGGTGATGCCAAAGCCTTGCAGCGCAAAGTCACGGCCCATGTCGAGCTTGACGAGAATGTCGGGCACCTTGCGCGGCGTGGCGCGGGCCTGATCCTTGCGGGCCTGTTGCTCGGCGCGCTGGCGCTCTTCCTCTTCGGCCTTGCGCGATGCCGCCGAGCGCACCACCACATCCTTGTCCAGCGACGGTGCGGACTCCTCGGGCAGGATGATGGAGGCTCTGTCGACCGTCAGGTCGCCGCGCAGCGTGAACTGGCCTTGCTCCAGCCTGGCTTGCAGATCGCCGGAGACGCTGACCTGACGGTCGGCGCGCACAAGCACCTGCAGCTTGCTGGCCTTGGCCTGCAGATTCATGCTCAGGCCTGATTCGCTCCCTGTACCCGGCGGTGTGAACTGGGCATATCCCGTGCCGGTGAGCTGGCCGCCGTCTTCGGGTGCACGGGTCAGATTGCCGCTATATCCCAGAATGCGCGCTTGACTACCCTTTCCGCCCTTGAGGCGCAGTTCGGTGATGTCCAGCCTGGTGCCTTGCAGCTTGGCGCGCAGAATGCCGTCACGCAGGTCCATGCCATCGAGCAGAGACACGATATTGAGCCCATCGGCCTTGATATCGCCCTGCCACTTGGGGTCCTGCAAGGTGCCGCTAATGCTGGCGTCCGCCGCCAGCGTGCCCTGAATGCGCCAGCCCGGTGGCGCAAAAAGGGCCCACAGTCCCATATCTGGCATATTGGCGTGCAACTGACCGGACAGAGGCGCCGTGGCGGGCAGCGTCCAGCCGTCTTGCTGATAGCTGAGCTGGGTGCGCAGGTCGGCGCTGAGGTTGCCTGCACGCTCGCTCTCCCAGAGTAGCTTGGCGTTGACCTGACTACCCTGTGCCTGTACGTTGAGGCGTACGTCCTTGATGCGCGAGCGCATGCCTGCGCCGCCGATCTGGCGCGTACGTGTCCCGCCGGCGCGTTTGGCGGTGGGGCCGGTAGTCTGGATGACGGTAGTGCTGGAGCCATCGTCCACTGCCAGACGCAGATCGCCTGCGGCGCGCTCGACCGTGAGATCGGCCTTGAGATCCTTGCCCAATGTGTCCAGGTTCCAGCGCGCGTTGAAGCTCAGGTCGCCGGAAATGCCGGCTGCTTCCAGCGGTGGCTCGTCATCGCCCAGGCTGAATGCATCGACCCATGCCAGCGGAACTCCAAGGGCCTGACCTGCGCTGCGCAGCCCCCATTGGCCGCTGCCGGTACGGGTGACGGAGCCCTCATCCCATGCCAGCTGGACAGGCGCCAGTGGCTCGCTGCTGGTACGTCTGATGCCCAACTTCGGGGGCGTGATCTGCAGCTTGCCGGCGCTGAACTGATAGACGGTGCTCAGCACCGTGCTGCCGCTGGTTCGCTGCCTGATCTGCACGGGCGCAGCGGCTTGCAACTGCACCACCCAGGGGCCGGGCTTGTTCTTGTCGGGTGTGAGCTGGGCCTGCAGCTTTTCCAGACTGGCCTGCCAGTCCAGCGGTGCCATGGCCTTGCCGCCTGTCAGGCCGGCCTGCAAAGCGGTGTCGATCTGTATGCTCTTGCCAGCTTGCTGGGCTTGTACGGTCAGACCGATCCTGGCATTTTCGGGGCTGCCGTCAATGTTCAGTGCAAGCGCAGGCAAGACGGCACCCTGATCGACTGCGGTGCCGGCAGGCAGATAACGAATCTTCTCGGCGCGCAGCTTGGCCTGAATCTGCAAGCCGCTTGCGGGAATGGCCGCATCATGGGGGGCGCTCAAGCGCTTGAGCAGATTTTCCCAACCGCCCTTTAGAGCCAGTTGCAAATCTGCGCTGCCATCGAGTTGAGCACCGCCCAGCGGATCCTTGACGCTCGGCAGCTTGCGCAACCATTGCGTGAGCGTGCCCATGGAGCTGAGCTGCAGCTGGCTCTGGACAGTGCCGCTGGCAGGACTCATCTGCCCGTCAAAGTTCAGCTGCGCACCGGGCGCCGTAGCCTTGAGTCGAGCCTTGGCCTGCTGGGTTTCGGTATTGAACTCCACGGACCGGGCATCGACACTGGCCTGCAGGGCTTCCATCTGCAGCTTTTCCAGCTGCAGCAGCGGGGCCTGCCACTGGCCGCTGGCAGCCAGGGTCTGAATGCGCAGCGCCGGGCTGTCGCGCTTGCCGCTTGCCGCCTGCAGATTGGCGTCAAACACTATCTTGTTGGCTGCTGGATCGCTGCTGTCGACATCGGCCTGCACGGCCTTGGCACTGATCCGGCCCTGCAAGGGCGAGGCTTCCAGCGTGCTGTAGAGATCGGCCGGGTTGAGCTGTTCCACCGTGGCCAGGCCTTCGAACAACCGGGTACTCGGAGTGAACTGACCGCCGAGTGCGATATGGCCCTTGCCGATCTGGATACGGGAGTCATCCACCTGCCATTGCTGGCCATCGAAATCGATTCGGGCTGTTAGCTCGGCCACGGGCAGGCGCTGCTTGTCCCAGGGGCCGGGCAGTGCGTTGCTGAAACTGGTGTTCAGGTTCCAGGGCTGAGCCTCCAGGTTCGTAGCTGGAGCTACCGTTTCGTCGGGGCCAGCCTGCAATTGGCCGGTCAACAGGGTGCGTGGCCCTTGAGGCCAGAAGGCCGAGACATCGAGATTGCGGAGTCTGGCCTTGGCTGCCAGCAGCGGCTGGCTGCGCCAGGGCATGATGCTGGCCTCCACATCCGCCTGCATGGGGGCGGTATCTGCTGCTGGCCCGGACGCCGAGACTGAGGGCTGCGGGTTGCCTTTGAGTTTGGGGTCGAGAGCTGTTTTTGCTTGAGTGTCTGCGCCTGAGCCGGAGGTCTCTGCGCTGGCATTGGCCTTGATCTCCAGCCTGGCCGCTTCGGTGGCCAGCGTGCCTTCGGCGGTCACCCTGGCTTGCACGGCTATGGTGTTGGCAGCATCATCGCTGTTGTCCAGCGGGTTGGGCACTTGCACATCGCCTGTTGCCTCGGCCTGCAAGGACATGGGGGCGGCGCCCTGCAATTTCAGCTGTGCTTGGTAGGCGCCCTGGGCAAAGCGCAGACTGCTGACTTTGAGTTCGTGATGTGTGCCCGTGTATTCATAGCGACCGCGAAGGTCCTGCACCACGGCTTCAGGCGAGCCTTGCCAGATGATCTGATCGACCTTGAAGGGCAGCTCTATCTTCACTGGAAGGGTCAGCGACTGCAGCGGTTCGCTGGCGGGTTTTTCGGGGTCCGGGGTGCTGGCAATGCGCAACTCGGCAATGTGAACCTCACCCAGCTTGAGTGTGCGCGACAGCAGCAAAGGCCTGAACTGCCAGCCGATCTGAGCTTCCCTGACCTCGACCTTCATGGTCGGGCTTTGCCATTGCAGCCAGCCAATGTGGCCACCGTTCTTGACACTGCCCGTGACCTCTTTGGCGACCAGGGACTGGTCTGCGGGCAGCCAGCTGGCCACGCGCTGCAGCGTCTGGTTGAGGGAGTCATCCTTGCCAATCCACCATAGCAGGCTGCAAAGCGCCAGCACCAGGGCGAGCAGGGTCGCTGCAATAGTCCAGCCCAGTGCGCGTAGCCAGCGGCGGCGCTTGGGGAGTAAGGTCTTGGCGATAGGGTGTGTGTCTTGTTCTGCCATGCTTAAAACGTGAAGCCCAGACGCAGGTGCAGGCGCAACTGCTGCTCCTGTGCGCCCCAGGCGAGATCTGCTTGAATTGGACCAACCGGGCTTTTCCAGCGAATGCCGGTGCCAAAACCGACGCGGGTGTAGAGGCGGTTGATGTCGTCGCCAACGGTGCCGGCATCGATGAAGACGGCGTGCTCGAAGTCCTGGGTGTTGCCCTTGATGGTGATGGGCCGCTGCCATTCCACGCTGCCCATGGCCAGATAGCGGCCGGCAATCACGCGGCCGTTGTCGGTGCGTGCGCCAATCGACTGATAGCCATAGCCGCGCACCGTGTTGTCGCCACCCGTCAGAAACATGATGGTGGTGGGCAGATCCACATCTTTCTTGGCCATGACGGCACCGATTCCTGCCTTGAGCTGCAGGCGGCTGTGGCGCCTGGTTTCCTCATCGCGCTCACCCAGCGGGATCAGGCTGAGCCAGCGGCCCGTGAGGCGCCCGAACGGCGAGCGCTGCGGCGTCAGCGTGGTGCCGGCACCGGCTTCCAGGGCCAGACCGAAGCCCGAGGTAGGCAGCAGGTTGTTGTCGAAATAGCGGGCCGTCCAGCCATAGTTGGCCAGCAGCGAGGAGGCGCCGGGCGGAGCACCTGCTCCCTGGGTCTTGGCGTAGTCGTACTGCAGGTACAAATTGCGCTCTATGCGGTCTTCTGCCTTGGAGCGACCAAAGCGCATCTGCGCACTATTGGTGTTGAAGTCGCCTGCTGGCGCACGCTCGAGCTTGCCGCTGGCAAACCAGCGCCAGAGGTCTTCACCGGGCAGGCCGACCAACTGAGTGGAGATCAGCGGGTTCTTACTGTCCAGCTGCAGCTTGCTGACGGCGCGCCAGTTCAGACCGGGAACCTTGTTGTAAGTGTGATCGATGGACAGACGAGGTCCGGTGTCCGTGCTCAGACCCGCACCGAACACCCATTTCTGCAGCTTGGCCTCGCGCACCTTGGCAATCACGGGCGAGGTGATGGCAGCACCCTGATTCTTGCGCTGCTCGTCGCGCTCAGCTTCGGTAGCGGCCTGTTGCGGCGAATCGGCCAGCGAAAGAAATACCGAGTCGTAATAGCCGCTGCTGACCAGGCGCTGCTGCGCATCGAGCATGCTTTGCAAGTCATATTCCTGACCTTCCGGAAGGCGCGCAATACGGGCCGTGCGCACCGGGTCGTAGCGCTCGGCACCATCAATCTGCAGAGGACCGAATGTATAGGCCGGGCCGGGGTCGTAACTCACGCTGACCTGGGCCTTGTTGGTGTCGGCATCCACATCGGCCAGACTGGTATCTATGCGGGCCAGCGGATAACGGCGCTTTTGCAGTTCCTTGAGACCACCGCTCTTGGCGCTGCTCCAGGCCGATTGCGAGAATTGCTCGCCGCTCTGCAGCGGCCAGGTTTCCTCGATCTGCAGGCGCTGAGAAGTCCCCAGCTCGTCGCTGGCATTGACGCCGGTAAACCGCACCTCGGATTTTTCAATGATGGTGGGCGGGCCCGGATCGACCTTGACCACTACTTTGCGCGGTGCTTCTTCCTCGGGGGTATCGGTCAGCTCCACGGTCACCGTGGGGCTGAAATAGCCCAAGGTGCCTATCAGCTCGCGTACGTTGGCATCGGTCGCGCCCAGCAGGCGCGTCAGCTCGCGGCGCTGCAGATCGGGCTGGTGGCGAAAACGCTTGAGTTCAAGATGCTGCTCCAGCAGCGCACGGACTTGTTTTGGGGCATCGACTTCCAGCGTGAAGGCGGGGGGACCACTGGTGTCGATGCCCATGGCTTCGGCTTCTTTGTCTTTGGGGGAAAGCAGGCTGCAGCCGCTGAGGAGCAAGGCGGCTCCCAAAAGCAAAGCCGGCCTCAAGGCCGGCTTTTTCAAGGGCAAGGTCTGGGGCATGCCCCTATTTTGACAGCATGCGCATGGCGTCTTCCAAGCCTTTGAGCGACAAAGGGTACATGCGGTCTCCCATCAACTGCTGGATGATGCTGATGCTCTGGCGGTACTGCCATACGCCCTGTGGCTCCGGATTGATCCAGGCAAAGTGCGGGAAGGCGTTCGTCAGGCGCTGCAGCCACTCGGCACCGGGTTCCTCGTTCATGTACTCGACCGAGCCGCCGGGCTGCAGGATTTCATAGGGGCTCATGGTCGCGTCGCCGACAAAGATCAGCTTGTAGTCCTTGTTGTACTTGCGAATGATGTCCCAGGTCGGGAATTTCTCGGCAAAGCGGCGGCGGTTGTTCTTCCACATGAAGTCGTAGACACAGTTGTGGAAGTAATAGAACTCCAGATGCTTGAGCTCGCTCTTCACGGCCGAGAACAGCTCCTCCACGCGCTGGATATGCTCGTCCATGGTACCGCCCACGTCCATGAGCAGCAGCACTTTCACATTGTTATGCCGCTCGGGAATCATCTTGATGTCGAGATAACCCGCATTGGCTGCCGTGGAGCGGATGGTGTCCGGCAGATCCAGTTCCAGTTCGCTGCCCTGGCGCGCAAACTTGCGCAGGCGGCGCAGCGCGACCTTGATGTTGCGCGTGCCTAGTTCCTGGGTGTCGTCATAGTCGCGGTAGGCTCGCTGCTCCCAGACCTTGACGGCGCTCTTGTTGCGGCCCGGCCCGCCAATGCGTATGCCCGCCGGGTTGTAGCCGCCGTGGCCGAAGGGGCTGGTGCCGCCCGTCCCGATCCATTTGTTGCCGCCCTCGTGGCGCTCCTTTTGCTCCTCCAGGCGCTTCTTGAGCGTCTCCATCAGCTCGTCCCAGCCCATGGCTTCGATCTTGGCCTTGTCCTCGGGGCTGAGCTCGCGCTCCAGAAGCTTTTGCAACCAGTCCTGCGGAACTTCCTTGGTCAAGTCGGCCAGCATTTCAACCCCCTTGAAATAGGCGGAAAAAGCGCGGTCGTACTTGTCGTAGTGCTTCTCGTCCTTGACCAGAATGGTTCGGCCCAGGTGATAGAAATCATCCAGGCTCCAGCGATCCTCGCTCTTGGGGCCGATGATGCCCGCGTCCAGTGCCTCCAGCAGGGCCAGAAACTCCTTGACCGACACAGGCAGTTTGGCGGCACGCAGGGTGTAGAAGAAGTCGATCAGCATGAAAAATGTCTCCAGCGCTTATGCAGCGGGTGCATGCTGCTCCAGAAGATAGAGCAGTTGTGCACGGGCTTCAGGCCATTCGCCACTGCGCATGCTGTACATCACGGTATCGCGAATCGTGCCGTCGCGGCGCAGCGCATGGCCGCGAATCACGCCATCTTTCCTGGCGCCCAGGCGCTCAATGGCGCGCTGGCTGGCGAAGTTGAAGTTGTCCGTGCGCCAGCCCACCACATGGCAGCCCAGCGTACCGAAGGCATGGGCCAGCAGCAGCAGCTTGGCCGAAGTGTTGACATGGGTGCGCTGCACGCTTTTGGCATACCAGGTGTAGCCAATCTCCACACGGCGAATGGCTGGCACGATGTCGTGATAACTGGTCGTGCCCAGCACCTTGCCGCTGGCATCGTCGAGCACGGCGAACGCAAAGCGGTGGCCCTGGTCGCGGCCCAGCAGCGCGGTTTCGATATAGCTGCGCACCTCGCCAGGTTCGGGCACGGAAGTCACTCGAATCTTCCACAGCTCTCCATCGGCAGCGGCCGCTGCCAGTCCAGGCTCATGGCTCAGATCCAGCGGCTCCAGTCGCACGCCGCGGTCGCGCAAGGTCACAGGTTCTACAAAAGTCATGGCTTGCTCACTCAAAGTGGATTGCGCTTGCTGCGCCAGAGTCGGGCCAGCTTGAGCCCCAGGCCTCCGCCCAGCCCCACCATGGCAATGGCGGCAATGCTGCCCGCACCATAGCCCTGGGCAAACAGGTCAAGGCCCAGCACATGGGACAGGCCCCAGCCCAGCAGGGCTCCGCCCACAAAGCCGATGGCGTCGGAGCCGCCTTCCAGCAGCAGTTGTTGTGCGGTGCTCATGGGCTGTGTCTCCTCGGTTCTTAAGGAAGGTTAGCGGTTGCGCTGGTTCATGAAGACCAGCTTTTCAAACAGGCTCATATCCTGCTCGTTCTTGAGCAGCGCGCCAACCAGGGGCGGTACGCTGACCTTGCCCTCCTCGGATTGCAGAGCCGATGCAGGAATTTCCTCGGCGACCAGCAGCTTGAGCCAGTCGATCAGCTCGCTGGTCGAAGGCTTTTTCTTGAGGCCGGGCAGATTGCGCACATCGTAGAAGACCTTCATGGCGGCATTCAGCAACTCACCCTGCAGCTTTGGGAAATGCACGTTCACGATCTGGCGCATGGTGTCGGCATCCGGGAACTTGATGTAGTGGAAAAAGCAGCGGCGCAAAAATGCGTCAGGAAGCTCTTTTTCGTTGTTCGAGGTGATGAACACCAGCGGGCGGTGCTTGGCGCGGATCATCTCGTGCGTTTCGTAGCAATAGAACTCCATGCGATCGATTTCGCGCAGCAAGTCGTTGGGGAACTCGATGTCGGCCTTGTCGATCTCGTCGATCAGCAGGGCCACGGGGCGTTCCGCCGTGAAAGCCTGCCAGAGCACGCCCTTGACGATGTAGTTGTGAATGTCCTTGACGCGTTCATCTCCCAACTGCGAATCGCGCAGGCGGCTCACGGCGTCGTACTCATACAGGCCTTGCTGTGCCTTGGTGGTGGACTTGATATGCCACTGCAACAGCGGCATGTCCAGCGCCTGGGCCACTTCCTCGGCCAGCATGGTCTTGCCCGTGCCGGGCTCGCCCTTGATGAGCAGAGGGCGCTGCAGGGTAGCGGCAGCGTTGACGGCCAGCATCAGATCTTGCGTGGCTACGTATTTGTCGGAACCTTGAAACTTCATGGGCGGTATCAGCGTAAGTATTGATAAGCGTGCGAAATTCTCACTGCCATAATCGTTTGCACTGCAGCAAGGCATTTGAGCACCCGTCTGAACTCTTGAAGGATTGTGCGCGCAAAATGATAAAAACTTGGACCACGGTATTGGCAGTAGTTGTCGCATCAGTGACCGGCGCGGCAAACGCCCAGGCTGTCAAGGGCGATGCAAAGGCTGGCGAGGGCAAGATCGCCATGTGCATAGGCTGTCATGGCATCACCGGTTATCAGGCCAGCTTCCCTGAGGTTTACAAGGTGCCGATGATCGGCGGGCAGAACGAGGCCTATATCGTCTCGGCTCTGAATGCCTATAAAAAAGGCGAACGAAAACACCCCACCATGCGTGGCATTGCCGACTCACTGAGCGAGCAGGACATGGCCGATGTGGCGGCCTTCTATGCAGGTCATGGCAAGGCCAAGGACGGCAAGGCCAAGGAGGCGAACCCTGCTGTCACGGCGCTGCTGCAAAAAGGCGCCTGCTTCTCCTGTCACGGTGAAGGCTTTTCAAAGCCGATTGACCCGTCCTATCCCAAGGTGGCAGGGCAGTATTCGGACTATGTTTTTCGCGCCTTGCAGTCATATAAAACCGATGGCAATCCGCTCATCGGACGCAGCAATGGCGTGATGGCCGGCATTGCCAAGCAGTTCAAGAACGACGAGCTGCAGCAACTCGCCAAGTACATCGGTAGCCTGGACAGCGAGATGCAGGTAGTGGCGCAGCCGCACTTCCGCCTGGGCCAGAAATAGACCTTGTTTCAGAAAAAGCAAAAGCCCGTGAAGACGGGCTTTTGCTTTTTCTCAACGGGATGCAGCTCAGGGGCCCGGTACCCGGGGCTTGGAGGATGCAGAGCTGGAGCCCTCCTGCAGCGATTGTGTCATCTCCCCGCCGGAGGCTGTGCAGCGCATCAGGGGGTACTTTTGAAACTGCCGTCGGTGGTGGCCAGACGCTGCACTCCGGCGACATAGGCTTCGCCATCAGGCGGGCGTCCCGAGCGCTGGCTTTCCCAGAGCATCTGGCCCAGGCATTCCATGGCGGCGTGATGGGCGTCATGCAGATCACGCTTCTTGGCCAGCAACTCAACCGCCTGGCGGATGCCTCGTGGCGAGTCCACGCTGCACTGCTCGCTGATGGACAGATGCATGGACAGGTGCAGAAACGGGTTGGTGCGCTCGGGCTCTGAGTCATAGTTGCGCGCCACGGCGGCATCCATGTCGGAGAGCTCATCGAAATACTCGGGGTGCTCGTCTATCCACAGGCTGGCCAGCGTCTCGATGGCCTCCATGGGCGCGCCGCTGATCATCTTGGCGCGCACACCGCAAAAAAATCGCCGTACGTCGGCTTGACTGGGGTTGAACATGATGGCGCGCAGCGTATCACGGCTGCCGGGCATCAGCCGGACTGTGGTCTTGCTCGCTGGCCAGGGCGGTATCTGGTGTTTCTGCGTTGTCAGCCAGGAGATCGGCACGTTCCTTGGCCATTTGCTCCACCAGTTGCTGGCGGCCCTGCTTGGCCACCGCAATCAGCTGGTTCTTGTCCTTGTAATGCGGGTACATGCGCTCGGCCAGAGCCAGATTGTGCTCCCTGAAGCGTGCCGTGATGCGTTTGGCCTCGGCCGGACTCTGACCTAACAGTTCCAGCACCGACTGGGCCGAGATCAGGCTGGACTCGAACACTTCACGCTGGGCATGCTCCACACCCAGGTCGCGCAGTTGGAACCAGTGATTGAGATCCCGGGTGCGGGCCACGATCTCCAGATTGGGGAAATGCTTGCGTACCTGGCTGGCTATCTTGAGGGACTGCTCGGGAGTGTCGACGGCAATCACCAGTACATGAGCCTTGGCTGCGCCCGCAATGCGCAGCAGGTCCATGCGAGTGGCATCGCCGTAAAACACCCGGTGGCCATAGATCTGCGCGGCCTCCAGCATTTCCACGCTGTGGTCCAGGATGGTGGGGCGTATGCCCTGGGCCAGCAACACGCGAGCCACGATCTGGCCGTAGCGGCCGAAGCCGGCAATGATGATGGGCGAGTCCTGAGGCTCGGAGATTTCCTGGGCCTTCTCCATGCCGCATTCCTCGTCACTGATGGTGGAAAAGCGGCGCAGCAGCAGTTTGTCCAGCAGCACCAGCAGCAGCGGGCCCAGCAGCATCGACAGAGCCACGGCCGCGACCAGCATGGACGAGACGCTGTGGCGAAACACCTTGTACTGCGCGGCTGTCTGGAACACCACAAAGGCGAATTCGCCGCCTTGCGCCAGCATCAGCGTGAACACCGGGCGTTCGCGCCAGGGAATCTGCATGAATTTGGCCAAGCCGAAGATCATCACTGCCTTCAGTGCAATAAAGCCCGTAACCATGGCGGCCATGGCCCAGGGAGACTGGAGGATGACGCCAAAGTCGATGCTCATGCCCACGGCCATGAAGAACAGGCCCAGCAGCAGTCCTTTGAACGGCTCGATATTGGTTTCCAGCTCGCTGCGGTATTCGCTGTCGGCCAGCAGCACGCCGGCCAGGAAGGCGCCCAGCGCCATGGACAGGCCCACCTGTGTCATCAGCATGGCGATGCCTACGACCAACAACAAGGAAGTGGCGGTGAAGATCTCGGGAGTCTTGCTGCGCGCAATCCAGCGCAGCAGAGGTTGCAGCAGCAATCGGCCACCGATGATGACGGCGCCAATCGTGCCCACGGTCTTGAGAATGGCCAGCCAGACATGGCTGTCCCCGTGGCTGCCATGGGCAGCCTTGTAAGCACCCAGAATCGGAATCAACGCCAGGATGGGGATGGCCGCCACGTCCTGGAACAGCAGGATGGAGAAGGCTGCCTGTCCGCTGGGAGTACGCATCAGATTGCGCTCGGCCATGATCTGCAGGCAGACAGCGGTGGACGACAAGGCCAGGCCCATGCCCGCAATCAGGCTGACGCGCCACGACAGACCAAAGGCCCATGCGGCCAGAAACAGAATGCCGGTGCAGACCGCCATTTGCGCCATGCCCCAGCCGAAGATCGGTCGCCGCAGCTCCCAGAGGCGCTTGGGCTGCAGCTCAAGTCCGATCACGAACAGCATCAGCACCACGCCGAACTCGGCAAAGTGCAGGATGTCGTCCACATTGCGCACGAGGGCAAAACCCCAGGGACCCATGGCAATGCCTGCGCCCAGGTAGCCGATGATGGCTCCCAGGCCCAGGGCTCTGGCGATGGGGACGGCCAGAACCGCCGCCGTAAGATAGATGAAGCCGTAAGTCAGCCAGATGGGAGAGCCGTGTTCCATGGGAATGTTATGTGGTGTTAACCCTAGAGGGATTCCATTTTGGCACCCGCAGCCAAGCGTCAGATTTTTGACAGAAAGAAAAATGGCACGAATGTTTACCTGGTGCTTATAGCGTCAGGTCAACCATGCGTCTGCAAGTTGACAGCGCAACTTTTAAGATAGGCGCTTTGTGACTGGCGCTTTAGATCGGCGTTTGGAGTGAGTATGGATCTGCACACCTGGTTTGCTTTTTTTGTGGCCTCCTGGATCATCGCGGTTTCGCCAGGGTCGGGGGCTGTGCTGTCCATGAGTCATGGCCTGTCCTACGGCGTGCGCAAGACCAGCGCCACCATCATGGGTCTGCAGCTCGGGCTGCTGCTCATCTTGTTGATAGCAGGTGCCGGTGTGGGCTCGCTGCTCATGGCGTCCGAGTTGGCCTTCAATGCCGTCAAGATCGTGGGTGCCGGCTATCTCATCTATCTGGGCATCAGCCAGTGGCGCTCCGGCGGCTCGCCGCTGGCAGCGCAAGAGGCCGTGCCCGAGGCCAGTCTCAAAAAGCGCGTACTGATGGGCTTTCTGACCAATGCCACCAATCCCAAGGGCATCATCTTCATGGTGGCCGTGCTGCCCCAGTTCATGACCACCAGCCGTCCTCTGGCTCCGCAACTGGCGATTTTGGCCGTGACCATGCTGGCGGTGGACACCACGGTGATGCACGGCTATGCCGCAGGCGCCAGCGCCTTGCGCGGCCTGATGCGCAGCGCACGCGCCATGCGCAACCAGAACCGCGTGTTCGGCGGCCTGCTGATGGCCGTAGGCACAGGCCTGTTTTTTGTTCAGCGCTCCAGCGAAGCCTGATCCGCTTTAAAAAGCGTAGCTGCAAGCGTATGAATAGATTGAGCCAGCGGCATATTTGATCGAATAATCTAGGGTAAGCCCCTTGTCCCGCGTCAGACATGGCACAGGGCAGGGGGCTTCTACATTGGGGGGTATGAAAACCTTTCGCTCCTACTCCGAAGTGCTGGCCTCGATTGGGCAGGAAGTCGCCGTCAGCGACTGGATCACCATCACACAGGCCCAGATTCAAATGTTTGCCGATGCCACGGGCGATCAGCAGTGGATCCATACCGACCCCGAGCGTGCGGCTCAGGGGCCGTTCGGCGCGCCGATTGCCCATGGCTTTCTCACGCTGTCCCTGCTGCCTCAGTTCTTCGAAGGCACTTTCAAGATCGAAGGCGCCAAGATGGGAGTGAACTACGGGCTCAACCGTGTGCGCTTCATGGCCCCGGTGCCTGTCAACAGCCGCTTGCGGGCCCGCATGACATTGCAGGCGGCGGAGCGCATCGAGCCGGCCGGCGTCCAGATGACCTGGCTGGTGACGGTGGAGCGCGAGGGCAGCGACAAGCCTGTGTGCGTGGCTGAGTCGCTGGCGCGCAGCTTTGGTGCGGCGGCCTGATTCGCGGTGTAATTTTCAAGCCATGAAAAAAGCCCCTTGGCTTGCGCCTTGGGGCTTTGTTATTGAGCCGCACCTCGCAAAGCAGGGTGCTGCGCAGAGTCCGTCATTCGCCATAGTTGTCCAGCAAACCGGCCTTGCCTGCGGCAATGGTTTCCTGGCGCACTTGCTCACGGCTGAGGTTGCTGGATTGCTGTTGCTGGGACAGGGGCAGATAGGCATCGCCAACGAGTTGCAGCTGGCCCTTGGCCATGGCGTCCTGCACCTGGGCATTGACCTGGGCACGGGTCAGGGTGGATTGACTTGCAACTTCGGGAGGGTAGTGATCGCCGGTGAAGTCAAAGCTTGCAGCCTGTGCAGCGGCGGCGGACATGGCCAGGGCGGCAACGATGGCAAAGCGGTTGGCGTATTTCATGATTCGTCCTTTGGTACGTCGGGCCTGCAGTCCTGGCGGATATCGTCGGTCGGCTGCAAGTCCATGAGTCGTACTTTAGGACGATCTAATTGCGAGAAAAACCCCTTGTTGCGCAACTTATTGTTCCGAAAATAGAGACAATAAGCGGGAACTTAAAGAGCTGTCTTGGGCTCTGCAAGGGCAGCTCCCGCGAAGCCCTGCTGGCGCCAGGCTTCGAACACTGTCACGGCCACGGCATTGGATAGGTTCAGGCTGCGCTGAGATGCCAGCATGGGCAGGCGCAGTCGCTGCTCGTTGGGGAACTGGACGCGCACCTCGGGTGGCAGGCCCTTGCTTTCAGAGCCAAAGACCAGCCAGTCGCCAGCTTTGAATTCCATGGCATGGGCCGGGCTGCTGCTATGCGTGGTCATGGCGAACATGCGCTCGCGCTGCGGCTGACAGGTTTCGAGGAAGGCGTCCCAATTGGCGTGGCGGGCCACATTGGCGTACTCGTGATAGTCCAGTCCGGCGCGGCGCATATGCCGGTCTTCCATGGAAAAGCCCAGCGGCTCGATCAGATGCAGGCTGCAACCTGTATTGGCGGCCAGACGGATGACATTGCCCGTGTTGGGAGGGATTTCGGGCGCCACAAGAACGATATGAAACATGGGGCGCTATTGTGCAGCCCGGCTTTTACCCACGCTGCCGCCTCCGCAGTTCCAGACTGGCGGATATGGGTCAAGGCGTGCGTGCCAGCACGACGGCGCTGACCGATGCCGCGCCGGCCGATAGCAGGCAGCCGGCCAGTGCATCCAGCGTGGCGCCGGTGGTCATCACGTCGTCGAGCAGCAAAATCTCCCGTCCTTTCACCAGAGCCTGTCGAGCCGGGGTGAGGCTGAAAATGCCGCGCAGCTGGCGCAGTCTTTGTTCCCGGCTGGAGGCATGTTGGGGCAACTCCAGATGTTGGCGCTGCACAGTCTCGCTCAGCAAGGGCAAAGGCCTGTCGTATTGCTCCGAGAGGGAGCGTGCCAGCAACAGGCTGTGGTCAAAGCCGCGCTCGCGCACGCGCTGTGCGGAGGCCGGCATGGGCAGCAAGGCATCGCAGGCCCGCAACTGCTCCCTGACTTCAGGGTGACTGGCCATCAGCCTGCCCAGGCTGCGCGCCAACCCCAGATCGGCCTGAAATTTGTAGCGTGTGATGAGGTTTTGCCAGGGGTAGGCATAGTCCAGCGCGGCGGTGCAGCGCTTGAGTCGGGGTGGTTGCTTGAGGCAGTTGCCGCAGAGGCTGACCAGAGCCGGCAGCGGCAGGGCACAGCTGTGGCAGCGGTGCTTATGCTGGGCCCAGCGTGCATGGCAGTCGCGGCAGATACGCGGCCCCGGCCAGCGTCCACAGACTGCGCACTGGCTGGGCAAGGCATCCAGCCATCGCTGCTGCTGGCGGCGCAGGTGTGAAAGCCATGTCGCATGAAGGTCGGGCATGGAATCAATATACTCGCGCCGCATTGATCTTCACTCCGGCAGTTGGTGAGCGGCTCGCTCGACTCTCTGCCTGCTTTTGTCTGCCCATGTCCCACGTCCTGCCTCCAACAATTGATTCTGCAGCTGCAAACCATTGGCAAATGGCCGCTCCGGCCGAATCCCCGTGGTTGCACGAAGAGGTGGCCAGTCGCATGCAGCAGCGACTGGACTGGATAGTGAAGCCGCCTGAGCAATGGTGCCACTGGGAGCCGGTGCGAGGTGGCATGCAGGCTCACCATCTGCTGCGCGAGCGCTATCCGCAGGCCGAATGCACGATCTATGAACCCGTAGCCCGCCGCGAGGCCGTGGCCCAGGACAAGCTCGGCAGCCGCTGGTGGCAGCTCTCGCGCTGGAAGGGGGCTGCCGTGCAGATGGGAGCGCCCGCAGATGCCAGCATGGACATGCTCTGGGCCAATATGCTGCTGCATACGGCAGCCGATCCGCAGACTCTGATCGAGGGCTGGCACAAGGCACTCAAGGTCGATGGCTATGTCATGTTCTCCTGCCTCGGGCCGGATACCGTGCAGCAGCTGCACAGGCTCTACGCCGAACTCGGTTGGGGGCCGGCAGGTCATACGTTTACCGATATGCATGACTGGGGTGACATGCTGGTGCATTCCGGCTTTGCCGAGCCGGTGATGGACATGGAGCGCATCACCCTGACCTTTGCCACGCCGCAGCGTCTGTTGCAGGAACTGCGCGAACTGGGCCGAAATCTGCACCCAGGGCGTTTTGCCGGTCTGCGCGGCCGTGGCTGGAAGGCCGAGCTGCTGCAGAAAATGGCGGAGCGCTGGGCCGACAAGCAGCCCGATGGACAGCTCTCGCTGACCTTCGAGATCGTTTATGGCCATGCCTACAAACCGCAGCCCAAGCTGCGTCTGGAAGCCAACAGCGCCGTGTCGCTGGAAGACATGAAGGCCATGCTCAAGCAGCCCCGCAACACGGGTTTGCGATAGCACATCTGTCGTTTTCCGGTCATTGATTCGACACAAAGCTGCCTACAATTTCCCCAAGTTATTTCATGGATAGTAGCAATCCTTCGGGCTTCTCTCCTGCCTGAAGGAAACCAGACAGTGCGGCCCAAGCCGCCAGGGGAGATATCGGGTGTTTCGCTTTGCCAAGGGGACTGGCCAGCGGGTTCGACAGCGGCCGGTTTTCGCATTTCATCATCACCACAAGCCAGCCTTTTGCTGCGCTGACGCATCCCTGTGCCCGGCGGTTGTCGCGGTGCAGGGGCGTTCCATCTTCTTCCCTTCTGTCTTGGCTGCCAGGCCAGTTTCAGCCATGTCCGGCACTTGCCGTGAGATGCGCTTGCCAGTACGAGTTTCAAGTCCGGTCAGGCCTGCCTACGCAAGGTCGATTGGCATGGGTTTCCGGTACATGCATTAGTGAATGCGCGCAGACAGTGCTATCAAATTCTGGGGCATGCTGCGTTGAAGTTCGCGAGGTAGTGTGAGTGTCACAGCCTTCTGGCCGGCAGCGGCACGAAGCGGTGTGAGCGAGTGGACAACTGAGGCTTAGAGGTAAGTGAAAACGATGAAAAACATTTCCACCAAGCTGGTTCCCTGGAGTTTGGCCTTGGCGGCGTGGGGTAGTTCCATGGCCTATGCGGCGCAGGATCTGCCGGGAGGCCCTGCCGTCAACCAGCTCAATCTGCATCCGCCTGTGACACGCATTGCCGTGGAGCAGCACTGGCTGCACTGGATGATGCTCATCATCTGCACGGTGATCTTTATCGCGGTGTTCGGGGTGATGTTCTACTCTATCTGGAAGCACCGCAAATCCCAGGGGGCCAAGGCCGCGAACTTCCATGAATCGGTCAAGGTGGAAGTGGCCTGGACGGTGGCTCCCTTCATCATCGTGATTCTGATGGCGCTGCCCGCCACCAAGGTGCTGGTGGCACAGAAGGACACGACCAATGCCGACCTCACCATCAAGGCCACCGGCTATCAGTGGAAATGGGGTTATGACTATCTGAGCGGCGAGGGCGAAGGCCTGGGCTTTGTTTCCACGCTGGATAACGCCCAGCGCCAGATGTCCAACAGCGGCGATGTGAGCAATGCGCCCAACGACTACCTGCTCAGGGTCGACAACCCGCTGGTCGTGCCCGTGGGCAAGAAGGTGCGCATCATCACCACGGCCAACGATGTGATCCACTCCTTCATGGTGCCGGCCTTTGGCATCAAGCAGGACGCGATTCCCGGCTTTGTGCGCGATACCTGGTTCAAGGCCGAGAAGACCGGCGATTACTACGGCCAGTGTGCCGAGCTGTGCGGCAAGGAGCATGCCTACATGCCCATCCATGTGAAGGTGCTGTCTGCCGAAGCCTACAGCGCCTGGGTGGCCGGAGAGAAGAAGAAGCTGGCCGCCAAGGCCGATGACCCGAACAAGGTCTGGGTGCTGGCCGATCTGGTGGCACGTGGCGAAAAAGTCTATGCCGCCAACTGCGCTGCCTGCCACCAGGCCAATGGCAAGGGAGCCGGTCCCATCAAGCCGCTGGATGGCAGTCCCGTGGTCCTGGGCCCCACGGCCGACATGATGCACGCCGTGCTCGAAGGCCGCGCCAACGGTGCCATGCCGGCCTGGAAGCAGCTAAGCGACACCGAACTGGCCGCAGTGGTGACCTTTGCCAAGAACCACTGGAGCAACCAGACCGGTCAGCTGGTGCAGCCCGCCCAGTTCGTGGCAGCGCGTGGCGGCAAATTCCCTGAAGGCGGAGGCAGTGCTGCACCCGCAGCTCCTGCGGCTGACTCTGCAGCCCCTGCGCAAGGTGCAGCCGCTGCCGCCAGCGACGCCGGCCCTTATCAAGTCTTTTTCGAGACCGGCAAGAGCGTTCTGGACGACAAGGCTCAGGCTGCGGTGAAGAAGGCGGCCGAGTACTGGAGTGCCCACAAGGACGGCAAGATTGCTCTGTCGGGCTTTGTGGACTCCACCGGCAACGCCGACAAGAACGCGGAGCTGGCCAAGGAGCGAGCCAAGGCCGTGGCCAAGCTGCTGGAGGACAGCGGCATTGCCGGTGACCGCATCGAGCTGCGCAAGCCCGAGACCATCACGGCTGCGGCAGGATCGGACCAGCAGGCACGCCGTGTTGACATCACGGCCGCGAAGTAAGCCCCGGGTATAGAGACCGATTGGAGAAAAGAATATGAGCGCCGTAGTTCCTCCCGTCCACACCCATGAGGGCCATGGTCACGACCATGGGCACGACGACCATCACCACGCCATGCCCTCTGGCTGGCGCCGCTGGCTGTTTGCCACCAATCACAAGGACATCGGAACGATGTACCTGCTGTTCTCCTTCACCATGCTGATGGTGGGAGGCATTCTGGCCATGCTGATCCGTGCCGAGCTGTTCGAGCCCGGTTTGCAGATCGTCAACCCCGAGCTGTTCAACCAGCTCACCACCATGCACGGTCTGATCATGGTGTTCGGCGCCATCATGCCGGCCTTTGTGGGCTTCGCGAACTGGATGCTGCCGCTGCAGATCGGTGCGTCCGACATGGCGTTTGCGCGCATGAACAACTTCAGCTTCTGGCTGCTGATTCCTGCCGGCATCATGCTGGTGGGCTCGTTCTTCATGCCCGGCGGTGCGCCTGCGGCCGGCTGGACGCTGTATGCGCCGCTGACGCTGCAGATGGGCCCTTCCATGGACACCAGCATCTTTGCCATGCACATCATGGGTGCCAGCTCCATCATGGGCGCGATCAACATCATCGTCACCATCCTGAACATGCGCGCGCCCGGCATGACGCTGATGAAGATGCCGCTGTTTGCCTGGACCTGGCTGATTACCGCCTACCTGCTGATCGCCGTGATGCCGGTGCTGGCCGGCGCCATCACCATGACGCTGACCGACCGCCACTTCGGCACCAGCTTCTTCAATCCTGCGGGTGGCGGCGATCCGGTGATGTACCAGCATATCTTCTGGTTCTTCGGCCACCCCGAGGTCTACATCATGATCTTGCCGGCCTTCGGCATCGTCAGCCAGATCGTGCCCGCCTTCAGCCGCAAGAAGCTGTTTGGCTACACCTCCATGGTCTATGCCGTGGCGGCGATTGCCATCCTGTCCTTCATCGTCTGGGCGCACCATATGTTCACCACTGGCATGCCGGTCACGGGTCAGCTGTTCTTCATGTACGCGACCATGCTGATCTCCGTGCCCACGGCCGTGAAGGTGTTCAACTGGACGGCCACCATGTGGCGCGGCTCCATGAGCTTTGAAACCCCGATGCTGTTCGCCGTAGGCTTCATCTTCGTGTTCACCATGGGGGGCTTCACGGGACTGATCCTGTCCATGGCGCCCATCGACATCCAGCTGCAGGACACCTATTACGTGGTGGCCCACTTCCACTATGTGCTGGTGGCAGGTTCGCTGTTCTCCATGTTTGCCGGCTATTACTACTGGTCGCCCAAGTGGACGGGCGTGATGTATTCCGAAACGCGCGGCCGCATCCACTTCTGGGGCTCGCTGATCTTCTTCAACATCACCTTCTTCCCCATGCACTTCCTGGGTCTGGCCGGCATGCCGCGTCGCTATGCCGACTACCCCATGCAGTTCGCCGACTTCAACATGATTGCCTCCATCGGCGGCTTTGGCTTCGGTCTGATGCAGGTGTACTTCTTCCTGTTCGTCGTCTGGCCCGCCATGCGCGGTCATGGCGAGAAGGCACCGCAAAAACCCTGGGAAGCGGCCGAGGGCCTGGAATGGGAAGTGCCTTCTCCGGCTCCGTTCCACACCTTCGAGACGCCACCCAAGCTCGATGAAACCGCGACCAAGGTGATAGCCTGAGGAGGCGCGTATGACGACACAGGAGCAACGCAAGAACAACCTGAGGCTGGGGCTGATCCTGGCCTCCACGGCTGCCGTGTTCTTTATCGGCTTTGTGGTGAAGATGGCCTGGCTGCATTGAGGCAGCCCGATGGCAACCGAGTGGAGGAGCTTGAGGTGAGCATAGCCAAGGAAAACGCGAAGATGGTGGGCAAGCTGGCGATCGTTGCCCTGGGCATGTTTGCGTTTGGCTATGTGCTGATACCCATCTACAAGCATATCTGCGAGCTGACGGGCATCAACATCCTGTCGCTGTCCGAAAAGCAGGTGCCCGGCGCCGGCGTGGCGGGCCGCGACGTGAAGCTTCCGCCCAACAGCCAGATCGACACCAGCCGCACCATCACCGTGGAGTTCGATGCCAATGCTCGCGGTCCTTGGGACTTCAAGCCGGCCATGCGTTCGGTGCAGGTTCACCCCGGCGAGCTGGCCACGGTGATGTACGAGTTCCAGAACGTGCAGAACCGGCGCATGGCCGCCCAGGCCATCCCCAGCTATGCGCCGCGCCAGGCCACGGCCTTCTTCAACAAGCTGGAGTGCTTCTGCTTTTCGCAGTACACGCTGGAGCCCGGCGAGAAGCGTGAATGGCCGGTGGCCTTCGTCATCGATCCGCGCATCTCCAAGGATGTGAAGACCATCACGCTGTCCTACACATTCTTCGAGGTCGGCGGCAAGACCCCGGCAGCGCCCGATGCCAGCACGGCTGCGGTCGTCACGCCCGGAGGCAGTTCATGACTCAGGACGTCAAGAAGACCGGATTCTGGCGCAGCATTGTTGCCGTCGCCTGGGCCATGCTGGGCGTGCGCAAGGGCAAGGAGTACGAGAAGGATTTCGCCAGCATCACGCCGCTGCATGTGATTGCCGTGGGGCTGGTGGCGATTTTTGCCTTGGTATTAGCGTTGATATGGATCGTCAACCTGGTCGTTTAGCCTTGGCTGAAACAGGTGTGGCGAATGCAGTGCAAGTGATAGTGGAGCGTCGGTCAAAACAACGATCAACAGAGTCAGGAGCCGAGTGATGAGTGCAACCCCGCAGGGCGCAACCCCTTACTACTATGTGCCAGCCGAATCCAGCCATCCCGTGATGGCGGCCATCGGTCTGTTCTTTGTGATTCTGGGCGCAGGCACCTGGATCAATGGTCACGAATGGGGAATGTATTCCCTGTTCGTCGGTCTGGTCTGGTGGCTGGCCGTGCTGTTCGTCTGGTTCCGCGATGCAGCGCGCGAAAGCGAGGCCGGACTCAACAGCCGCAAGATCGACCTGTCCTACCGCTGGAGCATGAGCTGGTTCATCTTCTCTGAGGTGATGTTTTTCGGAGCCTTCTTCACTGCGCTGTGGTGGGCTCGCGCGCACTCGGTGCCAGCGCTGGGCAGCCTGGCCAACGAGCTGCTGTGGCCCAACTTTCAGGCCGTGTGGCCCAGCGTTGCCCCCGGTGCCACGGCGTCGCCCGCGAATATTGTCGAGCCCTTCAAGACCGTGGGCCCGTTCTGGCTGCCCACCATCAACACGGCGCTGCTGCTGAGCTCGGGCGTGACGCTGACCATCGCCCACCATGCGCTGCAGATCAACAACCGCGCGCGCTGCATCAGCTTCATGTGGATGACGGTGATTCTGGGCTTTGTCTTCCTCTGCGTGCAGGGCTACGAGTACCACCATCTCTACAACGACTACAACCTCAAGCTCAACTCCGGTGTTTTCGGTTCGACCTTCTACATGCTGACGGGCTTTCACGGCTTTCACGTGCTGGTGGGCATGCTGATGCTGTTCTTCATCACCATCCGCCTGATGAAGGGCGACTTTACCGACAAGCACCACTTCGGCTTCGAAGGTGCGGCCTGGTACTGGCACTTTGTGGACGTGGTCTGGGTCTTTCTCTACATCCTCGTGTACTGGATGTAAGACCATCAAAAACAGAAGCGCCTTGCGTAAGTCCTGAATTGATTTCAGTATCAAATAGTGCTGAAATCAATGAATGGAAAGCGCAAGGTGCTTTTATTTTGAGAGCGACAAAAGCGCTCAGGCAAACCGGCTATTGCCCGGGCTGCCAGCCCGTGGGCTGTATCCACCCCATCTTGGCCGCCAGCAGAACGCAGAGAAACAGCGCAATCGACAAAGCCACGCGAAGGGCCAGGGCGCGAAACATCTTGCGGCTGCGTTCGGCATCGTCGGCCTCCGAGCTTTCGCCGCCGTCGCCCCTGCGCATCATGAAGAACAGCGCACTGCCAAGGCTCGCCAAGATGGCGAGAAAAGCGAGAATGATCACGAATTTCATGAACGGATTATCTGGTGCGCATTTCCCGATTTCCAGACCTCTGGCGGTTTCTCCTGATCTCCCTGGCGGCCCTGGCCTGCGTGGCCGTCACTGCATCGCTGGGCTTTTGGCAGCTGGGCCGGGCAGCGCAGAAGCAGGCTGTTTTCGATGCCATCACGCGCCAGCAGGCGCTGGAGCCCTGGCATAACGCACAGCTGGCAGCAGAAGTGCCGCTGGCATCCGAATCCATCGGCCAAGCGCAACAGGCGACGCTGCTGCATCGACCCGTGCAACTGCAGGGCCAGTGGCTGGCCGAGCAGACCATCTTTCTCGACAACCGACAGATGCAGGGCAGAGCCGGCTTCTATGTGCTCACGCCTTTCAGACTGAGTGCGCCTCACGGGCACAGGGTCGTCGTTGTGCAGCGTGGCTGGGCACCACGCAACTTCATGGACCGCGCGCTCCTGCCCGAGGTGCAGACGCCTTCAGGCCTGGTCAGCATAGAGGGCCGGCTGGAGGCACCGCCGTCCAGACTGATGGAGCTGGAAGCGGCCCATGGAGGGGCAGACCCTGATGAGCAAAAGTCGCGCATCCGACAGAATGCAGACATTGCCCTGTGGGCGCAGCAAGGTGGCTTGCCGCTGCTGGCTCTGAGCGTGGTGCAAAGCGGCAGCGCCAGCGAAGGTTTGCTGCGCGACTGGCCGCAGATCAATGCCGGTGTGCAAAAGCACTACGGCTATGCCTTTCAGTGGTTCGGACTCAGTGTCTTGGTGGTGTTGCTCTATGTCTGGTTTCAACTCGTCCGACGCTTTTACCCCGGCCGCCGCGCAGCGCAGCCCGAGGGATGAACCGCTGAGCTTTGCGGTCCACGGCCTGCCCGATCCCGCACAGAGCCAGGCACGGCAGATGCAGGCGCGAAGCGGTCGCTGGAAGATGCTGGCTGTGCTGCTGGTCTGTGCGGCGCCGGTGCTGGCCTCCTACTTCACCTATTACGTGTTGCGTCCCTCGCAGCAGCGCAGTTATGGCGAGCTGATTGCCGAGCAGCCCGGCCTGCCCGAAGTGCAGGGGCAGACGCTGGACGGCCGCAGCGTGAATCTGAGCAGCCTCAAGGGCCAGTGGTTGCTGCTCAGCACCAGTGCTGGGAACTGTGGGCAACGCTGTCAGGATCATCTCTATCTGCAGCGTCAGCTGCGTGAAACCCTGGGCCGTGAAAAAGACCGGCTGGACTGGGTCTGGCTCATCAGCGACCAGCAGCCTGTGCCTGAAAAAATCCTGCCTGCTGCCGAGCAAGCCACAACGCTGCGTGTGCCCGCTGCAGTCATCGGCAACTGGCTCAAGCCCGAGGCGGGGCACGCGCTGGGCGAGCATCTGTATGTGGTCGATCCGCAGGGCCACTGGATGATGCGCTTTCCTGCAAGCATGGACAAAGCCACGGCCGGCAAGGCCAAGCGCGATCTGGAGCGGCTGCTGCGCGCCTCTGCCTCATGGGACGAGGCCGGACGGGCTACGGCCGATGCAGCACGCAAATAGGTGTTGAAACCGGCTTTAGCCTGCTTTCGCAAGGCACTGCCAGCCATCTGAATCACAGTCAGCGAGGAGGGCCGCATGCAGGTAGAAATCTCGGAGTTGAAAGGCGCTGCTTCGGCGGCGGGAACTGCTGCTTCGCGCTGGGCGCAGTACCACGCGCTGACCAAGCCCAAGGTGGTGCAGCTCATCGTCTTCTGCGCCTTCATCGGCATGGTGCTGGCAGTGCCGGGCGTTCCCGGCTGGCAGGACTGGGGGCGCATGCTGGCGGCCTGCACAGGCATCTGGCTGGTGGCTGCGGCGGCAGCGGCCTTCAACTGCCTGGTCGAGCGCAGCATCGATGCGCGCATGAAGCGCACGGCCTGGCGGCCCACGGCACGCGGCGAGCTCTCGCATTCCCAGGCCTTGCTGTTTTCGGCCTTGCTGTGCGCCGCAGGTTCCGCCATCTTGCTGCTGGCCGTGAATGCTCTCACGCTGTGGCTGACACTGGCCACCTTCATTGCTTACGCAGTGATCTATACCCTGGTGCTCAAACCTCTGACGCCGCAGAACATTGTCATCGGCGGGGCATCGGGTGCCATGCCGCCCGTTCTGGGCTGGGCGGCGATGACTGGACAGGTAGGGCATGAAGCCCTGCTGCTTTTTCTCATCATCTTTCTCTGGACGCCGCCGCATTTCTGGGCGCTGGCGCTGTACCGAGTGGAGGATTACCGCCGCGCCGGTCTGCCCATGCTGCCGGTCACGCATGGCAATGCCTTCACGCGGCTGCAGGTGTTTCTCTATACCCTGGTGCTGTTCGCCGGCTGTCTGCTGCCTTTTGTGGTGGGCATGAGCGGCTATCTCTACCTTTTTGCCGCAGTGATTCTGGGGTTGGGCTTTTGCGGTTATGGTTGGGCACTGCTGCGCAACTACTCGGATGCGCTGGCACGCAAGACCTTCCGCTTTTCCCTGATCCATCTGAGCCTGCTGTTTGCCGCGCTGCTGGTGGATCATTACCTGGCCTGACCGATCATGGATAAACGAGGTGCGCTGCGCGTACTCGGCGCTTTAGGCGCCGCAACACTGGCCGGTGCGGCCACATTGACATTGACTGGCTGCAAGGACGATAGCAAGCCCAAGTTTCAGGGCGTGGATGTGACGGGTGCAGACTACGCCAAGGACATTCCGCTCACCGATGTCCACGGAAAAAAACGCAGTCTCAAGGACTTCTCGGGCAAGGTGGTTGCCGTGTTCTTCGGCTACACCCAGTGCCCCGATGTCTGCCCCACCACGCTGCAGGAGTTGCTTGAAGTCAAGCAGGCGCTGGGAGCCGATGGCGACAAGCTGCAGGCCGTGTTTGTGTCGCTGGACCCCGAGCGTGATACGCCTGAGGTGCTCAAGGCCTATCTGGCCAACTTCGATGAGAGCTTTGTGGGGCTCAGCGGTACGGTAGAGGAGATTGCTGCCGTGGCCAAGGATTTCAAGATTTTCTTCAAGAAGGTGCCAGGCAAGGTTGACGGAACTTACACCCTCGATCATTCGGCCGGTACCTATCTTTTCGATCCCCAGGGCCGCTTGCGCGTGTACGAGCGCTACGGCGCGGGGCCGCAGTTGCTGACTCAGGACGTGAAGGCACTGCTGGGCTGAAGCGGTCGCCATCGGCGGCATTGGCCTCGGGTTTTGAAATTTATTGTTACATGTTGGTGTTTGATATAGCGCAAGGAGAGCATGCGATGTCGCGCGCATAGTGAGCGACTTCAAACACTTGGCAAGGCTCGATCCGACTCGTCTAGAGTTGGGCATGTAGGCCGTTGATGCAGCATGGGAAGTGGCTGCACGCAGGGACGCCAGAGTGGATATCTGGAGTCCGTGTATGGCCGAGTGCCCTTTTTCTTCAATGCTCAAACCGGTGTCTGAACCAGCGCTGGCGGATTGCCAGCGCCGGCTGCGGCTGGCCATGTCGGCCTGGCAGGAGGGGGTGAGTCTTTCCGTCATGCTGAGCCGGCGTGAGCAGCAGGCGCTGGATGCCGCTCCGGACGGCATTTTGCTGGTGGACCGCAACGGTAACATCGTGACGGCCAATGCCGCCATGCAGGCCATTTCAGGCTACGGGCGCGGCGAGCTCGAAGGGCAGGCGCTGGACATGCTGCTGCCGCCCGAGTTTCAGGCCGGGCATGGCCATTACCTGCGCAGCTACTTCGCCCAGCCATCGCGCCGGCCCATGGGGCTGGGCGGCGTGCTGTGGCTGCAGCGCAAGCAGGGCAATGCCGTGCCGGTGGACATTGCTCTTGGCTATTTTGGCGATGACGACAAAGGTCTGGCCATAGCCTTTGTGCGCGATGTGACGGAGCTGCATCAGATGCAGCAACGCCTGAAGTTCCAGGCTACCAAGGACACCTTGACCGGCCTCAACAATCGCTGGCAATTCGGCCAGGAGCTGCAGGAGCAACTCAAGCTGGCGCAGGCCGACGGCGAAGCACTGGCCCTGCTGCAACTTGATCTCGACAACTTCAAGGCCATCAATGACGGCTACGGCCATGCCGCAGGCGATCAGCTGCTGCGGGAGGTCGCCAGGCGGCTGAAGTCCCAGCTGCGCAGCGAGGGCGTGCTGGCACGCCTGGGTGGCGACGAATTCATGGTGCTGCTGGTGGGTGAGAATGCGGCCCGGGCCCGCTTCTGGAGCGAGCAGATACTGGCGGCGCTCTCCATCCCCTTCAAGCATGACGGGCTGGCGCTGGATTTTGGTGCCAGCGTGGGCATTGCCCTTTATCCCGACGATGCGCAGACCGGCGACGACCTGATGCGCTTCGCCGATATGGCCATGTACAGCGCCAAGGGCCAGGGGCGCGGCCATGCGGTGTTTTTCGAACCCGCCATGGGCAAGGAAATGGCCGAACGCGTGCAACTGGCCGAGCGCCTGCGCATGGCGCTCAGCTATGGTGGCTTGCAACTGCATTACCAGCCTCAGGTCAAGGTCGAGAGTGCCGCAGTGGTGGCTGTGGAGGCCTTGCTGCGCTGGCATGATCCCTTGCTGGGCAATGTCAGTCCGGCGCGCTTTATCCCGGTGGCCGAGGCCTCGGGCCAGATCGTGGCTCTGGGCAACTATGTGCTCGACGCAGCCTGCAAGCAGATCGCTTTGTGGCTCAAGGCAGGTACGCCGTTGCGGGTAGCGGTCAATCTTTCTGCCTATCAACTGCGGCAGGTGAATCTGGTCGAGCAGGTCAGCAGCTGTCTGCAGCGCTATCAGGTACCGCCGCAATGGCTGGAGCTGGAGGTAACCGAATCCCAGGCCATGATCAATCCCGCTCAGGGGAGCGAAGTGCTGCAGGCTCTGGCGCGGCTGGGAGTAACGATTGCGCTGGATGATTTCGGCACCGGCCATTCGTCATTGGCCTATCTGCAATATCTGCCGCTGCAGCGCGTCAAGCTGGGGCGGGAGTTTCTGTTTCCCTCGCCTTGTCGGGACCGGCTGATGGGCGGCATTGTGCATATGGCCCATGCGCTGGATCTGGAGGTCGTTGCCGAAGGTGTCGAAGAACTCGATCAGCTGCAGCTGCTGCGCGACATCGGCTGCGAGTTTTTCCAGGGTTGGCTGCATTCGCGCGCCATGCCCGCCGAGCAGGTGCGGGACTGGCTGGCAGTGGTTTGACGGGATTAGCGTGGCTGCTGCTTCCAGTCAGGCTCGGGAAAATGCTCGTTGGATGCGGTGACGATCAGGTCCAGCACCGGCTTGCCATCTTCGTCGAAGCGCACTCCGGGGCCCCAACGCGCCTGTTGGCGCTGGCCCGAGAACCAGAACAGCTTGCGCTCCCAGCTGCCGGGCTTGGGCGGCTTGCGGTTGGCCTGAATCAGGTGCTCCTGTATGCGTTGCAGGCCTGCCGTGAGACGCCACGGAGCCAGTTGCAGAAGAGCGGCTCGCAGCTCTTGCGCCCAGGGCTCTGGCGCGGGCGAGAAGCGCTGGAATGACTGACCGGCGGCAAGTCTTCGCACGCGTTCGTGCAGCTCGATGCCATACAGGGCGCAGGCCTCGCTGACCTTGCCCTGTGCCATCAGATTGCGTGCCTTGCGCTCCAGAGCCGAGTCCTTGGGGGCCTCTGATGGCGACCACAGCCAGCGGGCATCACTCCATTGATGGCGGCAGTTGTAGAGAAACTCGGACGACAGAAGCAATTGCCAGTGGGGCATCTTTGACTGCATGACCGATCGAACCATCAGGCAGGGCTGGCGTTTGCGGGTGGCAGGGCCATAGGCCGCGAGTATGGCGGTGGTGCGCGCCGCAAGTCGTCCGCGATCATCGCGCGGCCAGGATTGAAGCAGGCGCACGGGGTCGATGGCCGCCACATCGGCCTGCAGCTGTTCGAGCGCCGGCCCGGCATCGGCAAGCGTGTCCAGCATGCCGAGGTTCAGATCCTGATCCATCGCAGGTACACAGGCTTCGGTCTCGTCGGTATATGGACTGCGGGCCATGGCCTGGATGGTGACCTGTGCCGGTGCTGCATCAGGCGCTGCACGCCATTCATGCAGCAGCTGTGCAAAGCGCCCGGGGTTGCAGCTGACTTCATGGTGTATGACTTCACTGGCCGCATCGCGCAGCGTGATCCAGGCATGCAGCCTGTGCTCCGCGTCCAACTGCATGGCCTCCTCATAGCGGGTGGCCGAGAAAGCGCCGTTGCCACCGTGGTGCACAAAGAATTCGACATCCATGAAGCCGGCTGCCACGTTGCTGGTAATGCGTGTTCTGGCAGCGTCCTTGTGTTCGGCCTGGCAATCCGGCAGCTGCAGCCATTGCTGCGAAATCTGGGCAATCAAGTCTTGCATGAAGAAGATGAAAAAAGAGTCTGAGCTGCGTCAGTCGTCAAAAAGACCGATGTAGCTCAGTCCGTTGTAGAGCTTTTCCGGATCGGTGATCTGCTCGGTGGGGTCGGCATAGACAAACATGGCGTTGGCCGTGTGAATGCCCTGGGCCTCGCAGGCCTGCACGATGAGCGCGAGCGATGTGTCGGAGTCCAGAGTGCTGTGGCTCACCAAGGCAGAGACAGGAACAGGCTCGGGAAGCCAGATCATCAGCAGCAGGTCTTCGTCGAACAGAAACTTCCTGCCCAGATCCCGGCAGAAGCCGCAGCCCGTGACATCTTCGCTGCTGCTTTCGATATCTTCGACTTCCAGATCCCAGTAGCTGTCTGCATAGTCGAAGTAGCGGCCAAACTCCGCCTCGCCCAGCGGCGTATTGCCGATCCAGAAATGCAATGCGGAAAAAGGCGCGGGCGGCGGTGTCGGACCCAGCTCCTCGACCCAGTCGAACAGGGTTCCAGGCTTGAGACGGTGGCGCTTTTCCAGCTCCGGAAACCCGCCGCCGGGTGTGCGGTTCAGCGCTTCGTCCACCAGAGCCTTGCGAAATGCCAGCGAATAGGTCTTGCCGGATTTGTTTTCAGATTTCATTGGACGGGTCCGTAGTGCATGACCACCAGCTTGTTCAGGGGCTCCGGGTAGTCCCAGAAGGCTTCTTCGAGCTCCTGCAACTGCTCATGCTCGGCATCCGTCAGCAGTGCTGGCAGATCGGAGTAGTCCACATTTTCTGGGCCCTCTTCGAAGCGCTTGAGCACCGCAAACATGTCCTGCAGACACTGGCGCGTGATGGGCGCGCCTATGGCCTGCAGAGCCTGCAGGGTGAGCTGATGGTTGGCCAGCCCCCAGTTGCCCAGAAACTGCAGAAAGCCGCCGTTGTTGATATCGGCTTCCATGCGCCATAGAGCCACCAGCTCATGCTGGACCGGGGATATCCGGGTGATGTCCCATTGGGCGGCGAGCAGCGCGCCCATGGCCTGGTTGTAGAGACTGTCCTGATCCAGGTCCCAGACGCTGACCATGCCTGCAGCAGAGGGCTGCCACAGTGCCGGCCAGTTCAGACCGTGATCCTCATCGGTCAGCGCCCATGCTAGGCGTTGCTCGGGCGCGGCGCTTTCCAGGCGGATATGCCGCTTGATGGGCTCGGCCAGTTCACGTCCGTCGGCCAGTGCAAGCCAGATGGTCTGCTCGTCGATGCGAACGCCTGTGATGCGGTTGCTTTGTGGGTTCATGGTTCAGCTTTGTGCGGCGGTCTGATCCATCACCGTCTCGGCGGCCTGGTGCATCTTGGCCAGCTCGCGCGCGGGGACAGGGTGCTCGCCGTTGGCCATGCGTGTCAGCAGCGAGTGCAGCATCTCGGTGGACAGGCCGTGCAGCACCAGGCGGTAGGCCGCATACAGGGTGGACAGCGGCACCATGGGATGCTTGTTGTTGAGCAGCACCAGATGCTCGGGCGAGGCCAGAATTTTGGCGCAGTAAATGGCAACGGTTTCGTCGAGCTGCAGCGAGTTGCTGGCGCGCCAGAAGTCGTTGTCGGTCAGCAGCAACTGGTAGATGGGCGTGTACAGCTCGATGGCGCTTTGCAGGTCGATGACGTTGAAGCGCCCGCGCGGCATGTCTTCGAGCCTGAGATCGGGCTCGCGGATCATGGAGAAATCGGGCTCAGCCACGGGCACCAGTTCTTGCCCGTTCTCGCGCAGTGCCTTGTTCAGGCGAATCACGAAGTTGAAGAGGTTGAGGTCGTGCTTGAGAAACAGCTCGTCCTTTACATCGTCGATTTCCATGGGCATCAATGGCGCGGTGCTGACCTTGGTCGGGGCATTGGCGGCGACGAAGGCTAGTACCTGGGAGCCCAGATGAAAGTGGCGCATGATGAGCCAGTTGGCCTCTGGCGAGAGAAACTTCTTCATGCCGAAGGCCAGCAGGCGGTGCAGCAGCATGGAGTGCGACCAGCGCTTGGGCAGAAAGATCTTCAGCGCCTGAATGATGATCATGGACAGCCGCGCCAGCGGCCGCATGGCCGGCAGAAAGAACTGGCGCGAGCTGCTGCTGCAGTCGCGTAGCCAGGCGGCCTTGACGTCATCGGGCAAAGGCGTGCTCTGGTCGAGGTAGAGCGCCAGCCAGGGGCTGGGGTCGCGCTCGTCCCAGACATGGTCGTTGAACTCGTTCTTCATGAATCCTCCCGGTGCTTCTTGCTGTTTCTGGTTATCGCTCGGTCAGCACATGTTGGAACTGCATCAGGTACATGGCGGCCGTGTTGCGTGCGGTCTGCAGTATGGCCTGCTGGGCCGTGCCTTCGCTGTCCAGCTCCAGCGCCATCTGCACGGCCAGCAGCCAGCGCTCCAGGTGGTTCTCGTCGTTGGCACCGTGGTATTCGAGAAAGCGGAAGGCATCGGGCGGCAGCGGCAGGCTCTGGCGTAGCAGGGGCAGCAGGCTGGGAACGATGCGCTGGCCCGTGCCTTCGATGATGTAGATGGCGCCCAGCAGGCCGATCGGGTTGGGCGTGGCAGCCAGGCTGTGCAGATAGGCATTGAGCGCTTCGCCGCCGGGGTTGCGGCGCAGGCGGTTGATGTCGGTCTCGGTGCCGCCGGCCTTCAGATAGTCGCTGTGCAGAATCTTGAAGTCGTTCTGCTCCTCACCAGCATGCAGGTCGATCAGCGAGGCCAGCGTGGCGTAGTCACCGGTCAGCGAGGCCGCGCCTTCGCGCATCCACAGACTGCCTTCGCGCACCTGGGGAATCCAGTGGCTCATCCAGCGCAGATAGTCGGTGATCTGCAACTGGCGTGTGCGCATGCGCTGGAGCAGGGGCGTGCGCCAGACATTGCTGCGGTAGTCCTGCCAGATGCTGGCGAGCTCGGTCAGCAGTGGCGCCAGCTGCGATGGCGCAGCGGCCGGGTCATGGGGGGCAGCGATGGTGGATACATCGGGAAGAGCATCATCCGGCAGCGCCGCTGACTGTGCAGATTTCCAAGGGAAACTGGCCTCTGGAGCTTGCTCGGTAATCGCATCCAGCTCTACTTCCCATAGCATGTAGCCTGCGGTGAAGCGGCCCGACTCGGGGATGAAGCAGAGTACGGTGTCGCCTGCTTTCAGGCTCTGGCCCTGCTTTTGCAGAAACTCCGACAGCATGATGAAGATGGAGGCGGCACCCGTGTTGCCGCGCCAGGCCAGATTGCTCCACCAGCGCTCGCGTGGAATGCTGAGCTGGGCCTTGCCCAGCAGCTCGTCGACCACGGGAATGAAGCGCTCCGACGAATAGTGGCAGAGAAAGTGGTCTATGCCGCGCTCGGGCACCCAGCCCTGGTGGGCCAGGGCTGCATATTCGTGAATGCAGACATCGAACAGATGTGGCAGCAGGCGAATGTCCTGGCGCAGTGCCAGAGCGCCTGCGGCCTCGGCATCGCTCCAGGCAGGGAAGTCCAGATGGCTTTTGCCGCGATCGGCCGTCATGCCAAGCTGCATGCACACAGGGTAGTCGCCGGCAAAGCTGCGCTGGTGCGTCCACTTGAGCTTGAGGCGCAGTCCGTTGGCCTGGGGCAGGGCCTTGGGGCCGCCCAGCAGCACGGCGCCCGCGCCGTCGGACAGCATCCAGCGCAGAAAGTGGGCGTCGAAATCGGTGTCATAGCCCTGGGCTGCAAAGCGCGAACGCTTGAAAAGGCGCGAGGGCATTTCGCTGGCCACCGACAGGGCCAGCGCATGGGCGCCGCTTTCCACGGCCATGGCTGCGGCCTGCATGGCGCCCACACTGGCGGCGCAGACCCCATGCACAGAAAGCGTTTCCATGGGCGGGGCGGCCATTTCGCCCTGAATCATGCTGGCAAAGCCGGGCATCAGCGCGTCCCCCCCTGAGGAGCCGCTGGACAGAAAGCCGATATCGCGGAGCTTTTTGCCAGCCAGGGCCAGAGTCTCCTCGATGGCTCCGGCTGCCATCTGGGCGTTGCTGAATACCGTCTGGCCTTCACCATCAATGGCGTAATGACGGGTCTGGATGCCGTTCTCGGCCAGGATGCGGCGCTTGATGCGCTCGGAGATGCGGTTCAGCGGTGCGACAAACGCATCCATGCCAGCATTGTCCACAGGGGCACCAGGCAGAAACATGCCGGCAGATTGCAGATAGACGTTGGAATAGGCAACAGGCATAGATCCTCAACAGGTTTTTACTTCACAGCGTCGGGCGGCATCTGCGGCTGGGTTCTTGCCGCGGGCCAGACCAGACCCAATACAAACACGCGTCCCATATAAGGCAGCAGGCCACCTTCGTTCAATGCAGGTGTGACCCGTTGACGGTAAATGCGCTCATGCAGTCCGCTCAGTTCGGACCAGTGGGCATGCGGGCATTCATGGTGCGCGGTGTGCAGGCCAATATTAAAAAGCAGGGGGTTGACCAGGCCTTCAAAGTTGCGCGCGTAGTTCAGCTCGATACCTGGAGTATTGCGCTGTGCTCTGCTCAGCGGCCTTCCATCGGCGTGGGCATGTTGCAGGTAGTTGGTAGCCAGCAGCCAGTGCAGGCCGTGCAACTGGGGAACGATGATGAAGATCAACGCCTTTTGCCAGTCCAGCCAGAGAAAGAAGCCCCAGCTTCCCAGCCACAGCGCGTATTGCCCCATGCAGTAGCGAAAGGCGCCAGGCCAGTGACGGTGCAGATTGTTCAGCCAGCGAAAGAACAGCGGATACAGCACAAAAGCCGCCTGCACCGGGTGAATCAGATAGCCCCACAGATGATTGGTATCGCCGCCCCATTCTGGCCGGTAGGTGCGTGCCAGATCGCGCGGTCCATGGCGAAATCGATGGTGATTGGCCACATGGGCGGGCCAGAACACAAAGGTGGGGTGGCCTTGAAGCAGGGTCAGCCAGTAATCGGTGAAGCGGTTGGTCCAGCGTCCCCACCACATGCGCACATGGGTGTGGTTGTGGTGAATCACGCCTATTCCCAATGTCAGAAACAGCTCGATGCCGTAGAGAATGAAGCTGAAGCCATGCCTCCATTGCCACCACACGAGCAGCGGCAGCAGGAGCATGTAGAAGACGGATTGCCAGTCCCGCCAGTGGCGCAGGACTGGATATCGGCGCTGGCCTGGGTGCCTGCTCATTCAGTGACTGGAGCTTTTGGGGGTGTTGTCTGCGACCCGCGTGCGCATGAGCTGGTCCATGAAGGCCAGCGCAAAGCCATAGTTGCCTGCCGGGCGCGCGTGGTGCAGATGGTGACGGCGGCTGGCGGCCAGTGGATGGGTGTCGGGGACTGAAGGGAAAAAATCGTAGTTGGAATGGCCGATCAGATTCAGGATCAGGCTCAACACCGGCACCGAGGCCAGCGACCAGAAATAAAAGTCATGCACCAGCATGGGCAGCAAGATGATGTTGCCCAGCATCAGTGCCTCGATGGGGTGGAAGCTGTAGGTGGACCAGGGTGTGGTCACCACGGAGCGGTGATGGTCGCCGTGATAGCGCACCAGGCGGCGCGTGTGCAGCAGGCGGTGGTTGATCCAGAAGTGCACATCGTTCCAGATCAGCAGCGCAAAGATCTCCACAGCGATGCGCCCGGCGCTGGCGGTGGGCGAGAGCTGGGCCCAGCCTAGTTGCAGAAAGCCCCATGGAACGATCATGCCTGTGCCGAAGATCAGTATGGAATGAAAGGACTGGCGCCATTCACGCTTTAGCTGATCGGGCTTGAGCGGGCGCGTATCGAGCGGCTTGCCTATACCCGCGCGCGCGAGGGCCGCTGTCAGTGCTGCCATGAGCAGGCCGCCCAGCAGATAAATACCCCCGAAAAAAACCAGGCCCAATGCCATGACTTGCCAGGCATTGAGCTGCGTGAACCAGGTACCAGCGTCCATGAAGGCTCCAAAAGCGGTGGCGCTGCCCTAGATACAACAATGCGCCCGACGGCATAGCGTAAACCCATGCCTGTCGGGCGCATGATAAAGGACGCCGCAGTAGCTCTCGTTGATACCCGGAGTCGCTTCAGCGTGTGGGATGGAGGGAAACAGGCGCACTTCATTTGCGTGACAGCGAGCAAGCGCCGCCGCGCAGCGAGGCTGTCGTCCTCCTCGGGGGAAGCCGCAAAGCGGCTCAGGGGGCGTGTTTACTGCGCCGTGATTCCCTGCTCGCGAATGATGGTGCCCAGCGCCTTCACATCCTGCTGGATGCGGTTGCTCAGGCCCTCGGGCGAGCTGCCCACGGCTTGCCAGCCTTGCATGGACAGCTTCTGGCGCATCTCGGGCGTACGCACGATCTCGCTGACGGCGGCTGCCAGCTTGTCCACATGGGCCTTGGGCATGGATCTGGGAGCAGCCACGGCGTTCCAGATTTCCAGATCAAAGTTGTTGACGCCGAGCTCTTTGAGGCTGGGAAGGCCGGGAGCCAGCGGGCTGCGTGCCGCAGAGGTCACGCCAATGCCGTGCAGCTTGCCGGCCTGAATCTGTGCCATTGCCAGTGCCGGAGGGAGCATGGACAGCTTCAAATCGCCGCCCTGAATGCCGTTGAACACTTGGGGGTAGCCGGTATAGGGCACGTGCACGGCCTTGATGGCCGAGCGGCTCTTGAGCAGTTCCATGCCCAGATGGCCCACGGTACCGACACCGGGCGAGCCATAGCTCCATTTGTCGCCAGCCTTGGCGGCCGCTTCCATGAAGGCTTTGCCTTGTGGGGCCGACGCGGGGGCTACCAGCACCAGCGGAGCCACGCCGATCAGGCTCACGGGCTGCAGGTCCTTGATGGGGTCATAGCGCACGGCAGGGTTGAGCATCTTGGCAATGGTCATATTGCCGTTGATCATCACGCTGAAGGTGTAGCCATCAGCCTTGGCGACATATTCGCCGGCGATATTGCCGCCGGCCCCCACGCGGTTCTCCACGATGATGGTCTGACCCAGCTTCTTCTCCAATGGCTCGGCCAATGCGCGGGCCGTCAGATCGGGCGAGGAGCCTGCGGGGAAGCCCACGATCAGATGCAGGGGCTTGTCGGGCCAGTTGTCGGCTGCCATGGTGGCCGGAGCCATTGCTGTCGCCACCATGGCGACTCCTGCTGCAACCAGGCTGCGGCGGGACAGGTTCTTCAGGAGGCGCGAAGTGCGAATAGGCATGGCAGGTCTCTTGTGAATTCTTGATGGTTGATGGCTGCCCATGAGTGCAGCATGTCTTTCGACAAATAAAAAACCCGGAAATTATCCGGGTTTGAGGTTCAGCATTTCAGCCTTTTTAAGCCTTGCTGCGCAAGTTGGCGTTTACGCAAACTCGGCCAGCGCTTTTTTCATCTTTTTCATGGCGGCTACCTCAATTTGGCGAATGCGCTCGGCGCTCACACCGTATTCGGCAGCCAGCTCATGCAGCGTCATGCCGCCAGAGCCGTCGTCATTGACCTTGAGCCAGCGCTCTTCAACGATGCGGCGGCTGCGGTCATCCAGGCCCTCCAGGGCCAGGACCAGACCATCGGTCGCCAGATGATCGCGCTGACGCGATTCAAGCATGGCGGTAGGCTCGTGGCTGGCATCAGCCAGGTAGGCGATGGGGCCAAAGGCCTGCTCTCCGTCGTCGCTGGGAGAGGGATCCAGCAGCACATCGCCACCGGCCAGACGGGTTTCCATCTCGATGACTTCCTCACGCTTGACGTTGAGCTTTGCAGCAACCGCGTCAATTTCGTTCGAGGTCAGCGTCTCGCGCAGGGCCAGCTCTTCGTCCGCCATGGCGGCATCGGACTTCAGGTCATGCTTCATCGAGCGCAGATTGAAGAACAGCTTGCGTTGGGCCTTGGTCGTGGCGACCTTGACCATGCGCCAGTTCTTCAGAATGTACTCGTGGATTTCCGCCTTGATCCAGTGCATGGCGTAGCTGACCAGACGCACGCCCTGATCGGGGTCGAAGCGTTTGACAGCCTTCATCAGGCCCACATTGCCTTCCTGAATCAGGTCGCCGTGAGGCAGACCATAGCCCAGGTACTGGCGCGAGATGGAGACGACCAGACGCAGGTGGGACATCACCAGACGCCCGGCGGCGTCCAGATCATTGTGTTCTTTGAGCTTGCGAGCGTAGTCCTGCTCTTCCTCAAGGGTGAGCATTGGCATACGATTGACCGCCGAGATATAGGCATCCAGGTTGCCCAGCGGAGGTACCAGCGCCCAGGGGTTCGCGGGCGCCAAGGCAGTAGCAATGGAGCCGGAGGCAGTTTTCATTGCAGGTTTCCTTTCTTCCATGATCTTCATATTAGCACTCCGTTAGAGAGAGTGCTAAAGACAAAGTTCCCACAGCTTTTGTTGGTTTTTGACGGTTCAGGCGGCTCGTGTCGATTCGTGGAGAATTTTTTACATTCCCTTCGACCTCTCTCTTTCCCGGCATCTGCAGTAGTGCACTAGCTTGAATGAGAGGCCAGGTTGTGCAGGCTCGCTCTGATTAACGCCTCCAATGCCTTGGCCGCCGAGCTTCGAGGTGCGTGGCGGCGCATCACCATGCCCAAAGGACGTTGAATTCCGGGGGACGACAAAGGAATCTGCACAAGGCGGCCAGCTTGCAACAGCGATACGGCTGTTTCAGGTAGTGCGCTGATGCCCAGGCCCGCACTGACCAGAGCTCCTATGGTTGCAATATGGTCAACTTCAAAGACGGGAGCGAAATAGAGCCCTTTTGAGTGCAGATCCGCATCAATGTACTGGCGGACGCTGGCAGAACTGGGCATGGAGACATGCGGATAGTCCAGGGTGTTCTCGATCGGGACGGGACCTGCCTGCTTGGATAGAGGATGGTCATCGGGACAGATGAGAAAGAACTGGTCCTCCATCAATTGCTCATAGGCGAGGTCTTCTTGCTTGGGATCTGCTGCAGTGAGTGCAAAGTCGACCTTGCCATCACGAACGAGATCAAACGCAGGGCCCGATAAGGTATCAAGCAAGGACAAGCGTACCCCGGGATGAATCCGCGTGAATTCGGCAAAGACCTTTGGCAGCAGCGAGGCGGCCAAAGAAGGAAGTGCTGCAACAGTCACCGATCCCGTTCTGAGCTGGACGGTGTCCGTCACGGCCCGTAGGGCTCGCTGCGTATCTCGCAAGATCTCCTGGGCATGGGCAATAAAAACATGCCCCGCATCGGTCAGCTCGACAGCGCGAGTGGTGCGCTCAAACAGTTTTGCTCCGATCTGGGCTTCCACACGCGCAATCAGGGCCGACAGCGCAGATTGGGAGAGGTGAACCAGGAGGGCGGCTTGACCAAAGCTCTTGGTTTGGCTCAGGGCTACTACCGCTCTCAGGTCTTTGGTTGATAGATTGGCTTCCACCACAGCAGTATAGGTAGCGGAGCTGCAGCGTCCTGGAGCTCCGTTATCTTCGCTTATTCAGCCTTGATGTCGCTGTCTTTGATCAATCGGGCCCACTTGGCGTACTCGGCGTTGATGATCTTGGCCGACTCGTCCGGCGTGCTGTAGGTAGCAATAGTGCCCTGGGCGAGCATGGAGTCCTTGACATCCTGCTTGGACAGAATCACTTTCAGCGCTGAATTGATCTTCTGAATGACTGCACCTGGAGTTCCTGCAGGTGCCGAAAGTGCAAACATGGAGCTGACCTGCATGTCTGGAAATCCAGCTTCCACGGCAGTAGCGATGTCCGGAATCGAGGCAACGCGTTCTTTGGTCGTTGTGGCCAGGGCCCGGAGCTTGCCTGCCTTGATCTGGCTTTGTGCGGCAGGAACGGTGTCAATCATGGCGTTGACCTGACCGCCGAGCAGATCGGAAAGAGCGGGTCCGCTGCCTTTGTAGGGCACATGAACGACTTCAACCTGTGTCTGACGCTTGAACATCTCGATCGAGAGATGCTGAGGCGAGCCATTGCCTGCGGATGCAAACGTGACGCTGCCGGGGCTGGCCTTGGCAAGCGCTACCAGCTCCTTGACGGACTTCGCCTGAACATTGGGGTTGACCACAAATACCAGCGGAACGGTACCTACGACGGAGATATGAGAGAAGCTCTTATGGATGTCAAAAGGAGTCGCAGCAGGCGTTAGCGCTGCATTGATGGTGTGGCTTGTGAATGCACCCATCAGCAAGGTGTAGCCATCAGCAGGTGATTTGGCGACTTGACCTGCACCAAGGCTACCGCCTGCTCCGGCGCGATTGTCGACGACGAACTGCTGCCCGAGTGCGTCTGAAAGCTGCTTGGCAAGAACGCGGCCGATGACATCTGTCGCTCCGCCCGGCGCATAGGGAACCACCAGCCTCACGGGTTTGGTGGGGTAGTCAGTTTGCGCACAGGCTGCTCCCGATGCACCAGATGCGACGAGGGCGGTTGCAACCAGGTTAATGAGATTGCGGCGGCGCATGCCCGGATTAACGAGTTCTGTGGGTTTCATGAAGTCTCCTTAGGGTTTTCAGGTATGCGCTTTCTTGTTTGAGCGCTCGATTTTTCTTTTAATCAATAATATTATTAATAATCAGTGCATCAACAGTGGTTAACCCTCCCATGACGAACAAGCCAGACCAGCAAGCCACGATTCATCCGGAAGCCGCTTCGAGCGGCATTTCCAAAGGACTCACCAACTACGGTGATCGCGGTTTCTCTCTCTTTTTGCGAAAGGCCTTCATCAAGGGGGCGGGCTATACCGACAAGGCGCTGGACAGACCTGTGATTGGTATCTCGAACACAGGCAGCTCTTACAACCCTTGTCACGGAAACATGCCGCAATTGATTGAGGCGGTGAAGCGCGGCATCCTGATGGCAGGCGGCCTGCCCATGGACTTCCCGACCATCTCGCTGCACGAGAGCTTTTCCCAGCCGACCAGCATGTACCTGCGCAACCTCATGTCCATGGATACGGAGGAGATGCTGCGAGCGCAACCCATGGATGCGGTCGTGCTGATCGGGGGGTGTGACAAGACAGTGCCGGCTCAGCTGATGGGCGCTGCTTCGGTCGGACTGCCGGCAGTGCAACTGGTCACCGGCTCCATGCTCACGGGATCGCATCGAAGCGAAAGAGTGGGTGCGTGCACCGATTGCCGGCGCTACTGGGGAAAATTTCGTGCCGAAGAAATTGATGCTGAGGAAATTTCCGACGTCAACAATCAGCTCGTCGCCAGCGTGGGCACCTGCTCGGTGGCGGGCACTGCCAGCACGATGGCCTGCATTGCAGAGGCTCTGGGGATTGGCATTCCTGGCAGTGCAACTCCTCCAGCGGTTACTGCCGACCGCATTCGAATTGCGGAGCGATCCGGTGAGGTGGCCGTGCACATGGCGCGTGCAGGATTGAGCATTGACAAGATTCTCACGCCTGCTGCCTTCGAAAATGCCATGCGGGTGTTGTTGGCCATGGGCGGCTCGACCAATGCCATCGTGCATCTGGCCGCGATCGCGGGTCGCCTGGGCTACGAGCTGGATCTCAAGGCTTTGGACGTCATGAGCCGCAATACTCCCGTGTTGCTCGACCTCAAGCCGTCCGGCGACCACTACATGGAGGACTTCCATGCAGCCGGCGGCATGCATACCCTGCTTCGAGAGCTCAAGCCCCTGCTGCATCTGGATGCTCTGACCGTGACGGGGCGCACCCTGGGCGAGGAGCTGGAGGCGGCTGGCCCAGGCTTCAAGCAGCATGTGGTCAAGACTTTGGATGCCCCTTTGTATCCGCAGGGAGGCATTGCCGTGCTGCACGGCAATCTTGCCCCGGCAGGCGCCATCATCAAGCAGTCCGCAGCGAACCCCGAGCTGATGGAGCATGAGGGCCGTGCCGTTGTCTTCGAGAATGCGGAGGATCTGGCTGCGCGTATCGACTCGCCCGAGCTTGATGTGCGGGCCGAGGATGTGCTGGTGCTCAAGAATATCGGCCCCAAAGCAGCGGCGATGCCGGAAGCGGGTTACCTGCCCATTCCCAAGAAACTCGCCGCTCAAGGCGTGAAAGACATGGTGCGCGTTTCTGATGGCCGTATGAGCGGCACCGCTTTCGGCACCATCGTCCTGCATGTGACGCCAGAGGCAGCGATTGGTGGCCCCTTGGCCTGGGTGCAAACCGGAGACAGAATTCGCCTGTCGGTGCGCGAGCGCTGTATTGAATGGCTGGTCAGCGATGAAGAGCTGGCTATGCGTCAGAATGCCAAGCCTGTTCAAGTTCCTGTGGCAGAGCGTGGTTACGCGCATCTGTTCAAGAAAACTGTTTTGCAGGCTGATCGTGGCGCAGACTTTGATTTCTTGACCGCGACGCAGCGCAAGGGTTCGATTCCAAGGAGTTAAGTTCATATGCCGACGGGCGCTTTTGCCAAGGAGCGCCGTCCATCCGAGGACGGTGCATCCGTGATTGCCGCGACATTGGAGGAAGACATTGTTCTGGGCCTCTTGGCTCCCAGAGTGCGTCTTGTCGAAGATGATCTGATGGAACGGTTCGCAGCCAAACGCCATGTGGTGCGAGACGCTTTGGCTCAGCTCGAAAGCGCTGGCCTGCTTGAGCGCAGGCGCAACATTGGCTCCATGGTGAAGGCTTTCAGCAGAGATGAAGTCATTCATCTCTACGAAATGAGAGAGCTGCTCGAGCTGGAGGCTATGCGCAGAATTGCGCTGCCTCTGGACCGTGATGCTCTGGAGCAGCTCAGGCGCATTCAGACCGGGCATGACGCAGCTATCCTGCAACAGGACCCGCGCGGCATTTTTCGGACCAACCAGGAGTTTCATCGGCTTTTGTTTGCTCAATGCGGCAATGTTTTTCTGTCGCAATCCATCGAAGACTTCGCGCGCCAAACGCATGCAATTCGATTTGGAACGCTGATGTCCAGAGAGCGTCAGCTGCAATCCCAAAAGGAGCATCACGAGCTGCTGGCGGTGCTTGCGGAAGGGGAGGGGGCGAGGGAGCGTCTGATCCGCCTGACGGCAGACCATCTTGTGCCTCCAAGAGATCACTACTTGAAGGCACAAGAGGCGCTGCTGCCTTGAAGTGCTGATCAGTTCAGGAACATGCCTCGAATATCGTGAGCCGTGGCCAGAGGGCGGCCCAGCGCTGCGGCCCCCTGGCAAACCTGGTCGACCAAGGCTGCATTGCTTGCTGCCGGCTCGCCGCTCTTCAGGAACAGGTTGTTCTCGAAGCCGACGCGCGCATGGCCTCCAAGACTTGCAGCAGCCATCGCGCATGCGTTTTCCTGCGGGCCGAAGGCGCACATCGCCCATGGATGGGCATCGTCATGGGCATTCAGGAATGGCAGCAGATCGATGGGCGAAGAGGTCTGACCGGCAGAGTAGCGGCCAAGTACAAACAGCAGAAACCATTTGTTTGCCGGGATGACGCCGCTTGCAAGCAGGCCCTGCCAGGCCTGCACGTCCGCCACGTCATACAGGATGATCTGGGTCATCACATTGCTCTGCTTGAGCCATGTGAAGAAGGATTGGATATCCGCTTCGGGAACTTCAGGTTTGAGTATTTCGCGCAAGCCGACAGAGATCGCTTCCGGCGCCGTTTCCCGTGCGACCCGCATCTGCTCGTGGGGCTGGTAGACCTGAGCCGCTTCAGTGGTGACCTGAACCACCAGCTCCTGGCCGACCGCTTTGCGCACAGCAGCAGTGGCTTCGGTGTAGGCGTGGGCATCGAGGAAATGCTTGCCGTCAGGCTTGCGTACATGCATATGAATCATGGACGCCCCGGAGTCCAGGCATTCCTTGGCGGTCTTTGCCAGATCGGCCGCAGTCAATGGAACCTCAGGGTGCTGCTCCCTGGTCTTGTAGGCTCCGTTGGGTGCAACGGTGATGATCAGAGGTGTATTCATCATGCGTTCCTCTTATTGTTCGGCAGCGTCGCCCACGGAAGGCAATTCGCTCTTGAGAAGTTCGAGACCTGCCAGCAGCGTCTTCTGATAGCGCTGTTTCTCTTGCGCGATGCTCTCAGGAGTCCACTTGAAAAATCCTTCACCGGACTTCATGCCGAACTTGCCTTCAGCCACTCTTTGCGAAAGACATGGGCTTGGCTCCTTGTTGTCCGCCAGCGATGGATACATCGTCGCACCGGCGGCGCAGTGGACTTCCAGACCCGCATGGTCGCGTTGAAGCACGGGGCCCGCTGCAAGAAAGCGAAAACCGAAGCCAAAGCGCACGGCTGAATCCACGTCTTCGGCTGAAGCAATGCCCGCTTCAATCAGTGCAAAAGCCTCGCGAGCCAGCGCGTGCTGAAGACGGTTTGCCAAAAAGCCTGGCAAGTCCTTCTTGACCAGCACCGGCACCATGCCGCACTGGCGCATGAAAGCATGAAGGTTCTCTGCACATTCCATGCGGGATGCCTCGCCGCACACCACTTCGACAAGAGGCGTCAGGTGCGCAGGCATGAAGAAATGCAGCCCCAGCATGCGTTCCTGTGTTTGCAGGCCTTGTGCAATTGCGGTGATGGGGAAGCTCGAGCTGTTGCTGGCCAGCAATGCATTCTTGCGGGCTCGCTGCTCGAGTTGCTTGAAAAGCGCTTGCTTGATGTCCAGGCGCTCCGGGATGCATTCGATCACAAGATCCACAGAACTCCAGTCGAGGTCGTCCAATGACGAGACGACGGACAGGTGGGCAAGCTGCTGCCTCGCATCCAGCTGGGTCAAGCCGTGATGGACCAGTCCAGGGACTTTGGCAGCACGGTCGGGATTGGACTCGACAACAGTCGTTTTGCAAGCACCTCGGCAAAGGACGACCGCGACATCGGCTCCCATCGTTCCGCCGCCAATAACCACAGCATGTGAACGCGAGGGACGGAAAAAGTGCCCAGGCGCACTGAAAATCTTTTGCTCCAACGGATGTCTCCAGGTTCTATGAGTCTTGGAGGAAGTCTGGATGGTTTCAATAAATTTGTTAAACAAATTTATTGGGATAAATATCCTGATTTTTAAATATATTGCGATGTGACTCTTCTATCCGTGAGGAGCCGTCGACACGATTCAGCAAATCGCAGGCGGTGCAAAAGCACCGCAGTCTTTGATCGACTTGGAGCGTGCTATGAATTTGCCGCGGCAACGCATTGGGCAGCCATGCCGCTCACTGGCACCAACGTGGACGCTACCTGGAGTGCTGCACTGACATTCACCAAGAATGGAAACAAGGTGCATGGTGAAGAGATGCACCAGAGCGGGAGAGGCAAGCAGTGGTACTTCGGCATGGATGCTGATCCTGGCCTGGAGCACACAGCAGTGGCACGGCCGCCAATATCGGCGAGCTTGTCGAGGCCTGCAGCTTGCTATAGAGCAAGGAAATCGATGTCCATGGCAATGCAGGCTGCCAAGTTGCAGATCAGCGAGCAGATTCTTGCCCATCGGCATGGAGCACCATAAAAGTCACCGGGCTGGCCTGCGATCCGAAAAGATCACAAAGCTGCCCAGTGCCAGCAGCCACACGGCGATGGCGGCATAGAGCATTACGCCGCCAAAGCTGTGTACCAGCGCCTCGCGGGCAATGTCTGTCAGTGCCTGCGGCGAAGTGGCTGCGTCAGCGCCTGCTTGCAGGGCGTACAGGGCTTGCAGGTTGCCAGAGACAATGCCGTTGGCCATCTCGCGCAGCGCAGCAGCATCTACGGGTTCACGCAATGCGGTTTGCAGGTGCTGCTGCACGCCGTGCACCAGCAGGAAACCCATCAGCGCGATATTGATCGACAGCGTAATCATGCGGGCACTCATGTCGATGCCGGACGCCATGCCGGCGCGTGCGCTGGAGACCGCTGCCGTGGTGGTATTGGTCACTGGGGTGTTGGTGATGCCCAGCCCTGCGCCGGCAATCAGGCAGCCCGGCAGCACGTAAAGCCAGTGGCTGTTGGCGAGCTGGCTGCCAGCGAGCATCAGCATGAATCCAAGACCGATGGCGAATAACCCCAGCGGAATGGCGATACGCGGGCCATAGCGCATGGCGATGCGTTCTCCAACCACCGGGAACACCAGCGTGGGAAGGGTGTAGGCTAGCAGCGAGACGCCGGCGGCCGTGACATCCTGACCTAGCGCACTCTGAAAATAGATGGGCAAGTAGATGATGAACGCCCAGAAGCTGAAGTTCATGCCCATGGAGCCCATCAACGCACCGGAGAAATTGCGCACCCGAAAGACGGAGAAGTCGAACATGGGATGCTGGGCACGCAGTTCCACCCACACAAAGGTTGCAAAACTCAGCAGACCCACAGCCATGGCGGCCAGCGCAGACATGCTTCCAAAACCGGTATCGGAGCCCTGCGTCACAAAGAAGGCCAGGCCGAATACTGCGAGGGACAGCGTGACGATGCCCGCAATATCCAGCGCGCCGGCCTTGGGGTCATGCGATTCCTGCACGGCGATGGCAGCCAGAAAGAAAGTCAGCGTGGCGATCAGCACGTGTACCCAGAACACCCAGCGCCAGTCCGATAGGGCCACGATCATGCCGCCAATCAGCGGGCCGAAGCCCAAGCCTATGCCGAGCATGACTCCCCAGGTGCTGAAGGCGCGGCTGCGCTCGGCGCCTTGCGGAAATTGATGCGAGAGGACGGCTACCAGGCAGATCAGCATGGCGCCGCCGCTGGCCCCCTGGAACACGCGGCTGGCAATCAGCATCGGTGTGTTCCATGCCAGGCCGCACAGCAGCGATGAAAACGCAAAGAGGGCTATGGAGATCAGAAAGACCCGCTTGCGGCCAAACCGGTCTGCCAGTGTCCCGGTGGCCATGAGTACCGAGACGCAGGCGATGGTGTAGGCATTCATGATCCATTGAATGTCTTTGAAGTCGCTGTGCAGAACGGACTCCAGCGTGGGCAAGATGACAGGCACGCTGGAGATTTCAAGGCTGAACATCAGTGAGGCCAGACAGACCGATAGCAGCGCAATGCGATTGCGCCGGGTCGGTGCCGGCTCCAGGCTGCTGGTGTTCAAGAGATCAACATCATTCGAGGACATGGTTGCGCACTCCAGAAAAGGGAAACTGCGTTCTGGCGCAGAACGTTCAACGCGAGTCTATGGGAATAAAATTCTTAAATTTACGCGTTGATTTCCCATCATTGGGGAGCTGAAGGATCCAATCGACATGACTGTGCAAGACCCTCTGGAAGGAGTCTCCACCTTTGTGCAGGTGGTGGAAGCGGGCGGCTTCACTGCTGCTGCCAAGCGGCTTGGCGTGACGCGCTCTGCCGTGGGCAAGGCCGTTGCCAGGCTGGAGGCACGTCTGGGCTCGAGGCTACTGCAGCGCAATACGCGTACCCAGACCCTGACTGCGGAAGGACAGATCTACTACGAGCGCTGCACCCGTGCACTCAAGGAGCTGGATGCAGCCGAGGCGGATCTGGACAGTGGCCGCATGGAGCCCATCGGGCGCCTACGGGTCAGCGTGCCAGAAGGCTTTGGGCAGCTGTGCGTGGCGCCAATACTGCTGAATCTGACGCGTCTGTATCCGCAGCTGAGCATCGATCTGTCGTTTGGCGACCGTACAGTCGATCTGATCGAGGAGGGATTTGACCTGGCCATACGCATAGGCCCGCTGCAAGACAGCGGCACCTTGTCTGCGCGCCTGCTGGGCACGCAGCACATCAGCATCGGAGCTTCCCCGGCCTATCTGGCACGCCACGGCACGCCCGGCAAACTGGAGGAGCTCGATGGTCATGCGGTCATCAGTTACTCGCACTCGGGTGTCGTCGCCCCGTGGAATGTTTCGCCAGTTGCTGGGCGAGGCGGCAGCTCGGACTACCGCCTGCAGGTGCACTCCCAGATCAGCATGGACGATATACAGGCCATTGCCGCTGCTGCTGTGGCGGGCTATGGCATTGCCTGGGTCCCTTGCTGGCTGCTGAGCAGCTATGCCAAGCGTGGAGAGCTGGTACATATCCTGCCCGACTATCGGGCACGCTCCTATGAGATCCATGCACTCTGGCCACAGGCACGGCAATTACGTTGCAAGTTGCGGGTGGCCATCGACGCGCTGGTGGCCGAGATTCCGGCTTTGCTGAATCCTGAGGATGCGGTCCATTCCCGGTAAGGTTTGTGCGTTTCCGCCACCGTGCAATGCCTGCGCTTGAGGCTCAAGGCTCAAGGCATTTGGAAAAGTGGAGGTGGACGGTTTTTAGCACTCCGGGCTAAATTTGGGCTGACCTGACTAGTGCGCAAAGATCGACTTCGAGCGAATGCCAGACGCTGTTCAGGCAACCGTACGTTGATGGTGCAGCAGATCCAGGAACATCTGTGCCGAGCGGCTGATGGGCCTGTCCTTGCGCACCAGGCTGCCGTAGGCCTCCAGACTGTGCTTGGTCCGATACGGCAGGATATGCAGCATGCCGTGGGTGGCATGAAGGTCCGCCACCGTGCGTGGAATCACGCCCACCATGTTCGAGTTTCGCACCAGATTGATGGTGGTGAGTATGGAGCCGGTTTCGATCAGACCGCGCGGCAGCGGCAGACTGTGCTCGCGGAACTCTTGTTCGATCAAGCTGCGCATGGGGCTGCCAGGCGGCTGCATGACCCAGCCATGTCCCTGCAAAGCCTGCAGACCGGGCCGCTGCAGCGACAGCAGCGGATGTCCCTCGCACACGATGAAGGCCAGCTGCTCGTCGTCGATCGGGCAAAAGCGGCAATCGCGGCCCGCTTCATTCGTCATGCGCCCGACGACCACCTCCAGCACTCCCTCACGCAGCTGCGCCAGCAAGCGATCGCTGGTGTCCACGGCCACTTCCAGCTCCAGCAGGGGCAGCTGCTTTTTCAGCTCCAGCAAGGCCTGGGTGAGCCGCCCGGGTGACGCGGCCATGATGCTGCCCACGGCCAGCCGTCCCGAGCTTCCCTGGCGCAGCTCGCCCAGTTCGCGATTCAGGGCCTCGATATTGCCGCGCAGCGAACGGAAATATTCCAGCACCCGCTCTCCGGCCGCATTGCGCTGCAGCCGGCGGCCCACGCGCTCGAACAGGGGCTGACCCAGGGCGTCTTCGAGCTCCTGCAGCATCTTGGTGGCGGCAGGCTGGGTCAGGCCGAGCTCGGCCGCTGCCGCGCGCAAGGTCTGGCGCTCGTCGATGGCCAGTATCAAGGCCACCTGGCGCATGCGCAGCCGGTTCAGCAACTGTGGCGTGTTGTCGCGCTTGTCTATCGATCCCATGGCATGGCTTCTTATTGCTTCAGGTTATCGATTAATCAATAACTTTCAATTTACGCATATCAGCGCCTTCCCTAGCATCGGGCTGCGATGAAATAAAAAAGCCAAGGAGACAAATGTGCAAAGACGTCATCTACTTTCCATAGCCGCTGTGTGCGGCGCCGCCGCGCTGCCCTGGCAGGTCCAGGCCCAGGACTCTGCGAACTGGCCCGTCAAGCCCGTGCGCATGCTGGTGGGGTCTGCGCCCGGAGGCGGCACCGATGCCATGGCCCGCGCCGTGGCCGACAGGCTGGGGCCGCTGCTCAAGCAGCCGGTGATCGTGGAGAACCGGCCCGGCGTCTCCAACACACTGGCCGTGGACATGACGGCCAAGGCCACGGACGGCCACACCATGGTCATGGGCGTGGTCACAGCCCATGCCATCGCACCGCATCTGCTCAAGCTGGGGTACGACAACAACCGGGATCTGGTTCCCGTGGCCTTTGTCGGCTCCGTGCCCAATGTGCTGGTGGTGGGCAACTCCGTTGCCGCCAACACGGTGGCGGAGCTGGTGGCCATGGCCAGGAAGAATCCCAATCAGATCAATTTCGCCAGCAGTGGAACGGGCAGCACCCAGCATATCGCTGCCGAGGTGTTCAAGGATGCCGCAGGCATTCAGATCACCCATGTACCCTACAAGGGCAGCGCCGCGGCCCTGGTCGATCTGGTCAGCGGCCAGGTGCAGATGAGCTTCGACACCATGCCCTCGGTCATAGGCCAGATCAAGGCCGGCAAGCTTCGTGCCCTGGCGGTCACTTCGCCCCAGCGCAACCCCCAGTTGCCCCAGGTGCCGACCATGGCCGAAGCGGGTCTGCGCGACGTGGAAATCAGCGCCTGGTACGGCATCTACATGCCCGCTTCCACGCCCAAGGCGGTTCAGCAGAAAGTGCATGACGAGGTCAACAAGGTCATCGCCATGCCCGAGACCAAGACCCGTCTCGAAGCCGTGGGTGCCGAGCTGCGGCCCATGCCCCAGGCCGACTTCGGCAATTTTCACCTCGCCGAGTACAAGCGCTTCGGCGACATCATTCGCAAGAACAACATCAAGCTGGACTGAGCATGAGCAAGGCTTCTCTTCCCGTTGTCGCCCTGACTCTGGGCGATCCCTCCGGCATCGGCGCCGAGCTTGTTGCGCGTTTGCTGGCCAGGCCGCAAGCCACCGAGCAGGCGAACCTGGTGCTGATCGGCGATCCCTGGCTCTGGGAGCAGGGCCAGCGCATCGCCGGCCTGCAGGTTGCAACCGTTCCGCTGGCCGGCCTGTCCGATGCGCGCGAGCGTGCCGATACGCGGCTGCCGGCCTTTGTGGCCGTGGACACGGTCGCTCAGGCCGATGTGGTGCCGGGGCAGGTGGGGGCGGCAGGCGGCCGCTCGGTGCTTCAGGTGCTTGACCAATGCATGGATGCGGCCCTGGCCGGCGATATCGACGCCATCTGCTTTGCGCCCTTGAACAAGCAGGCCATGAAGCTGGGCGGTCTGCGCCACGAGGACGAGCTGCACCACTTTGCCGAGTACCTGGGCGTGACCGGCTACTTCTGCGAGTTCAACACGCTGGGTGATCTCTGGACCTCGCGCATTTCCTCGCACGTGCCGCTCAAGGATGTGGCCAGCTACCTGAGCGTGGAGCGCATAACCCAGGCGGCCGAGCTGATCTACAAGGCCTTGCGCGCCAGCGGCCTGGCTGCTCCCAAGGTGGCGATTGCCGGCTTCAATCCGCATAACGGCGACGGCGGCACCTGCGGCCGCGAGGAAATCGACATCATCGCGCCCGCCGTGCAGGCGCTGCAGGCGCGCGACTGGCCCAGCGATGCGCCGTTCCACGGCCCGTTTCCGGCCGACACCATCTTCCTCAAGGCCCAGGCCGGCGAGTACCAGGCCATCGTGACCATGTACCACGACCAGGGCCAGATAGCGATCAAGCTGCTGGGCTTCTCACGTGGGGTGACGGTGCAGGGTGGTCTGCCGATTCCCATCACCACGCCGGCCCACGGCACGGCCTACGACATCGCAGGCCAGGGCAAGGCCAATGTGGAGGCCACCTTGCAGGCGCTGCAGATTGCCGCACGCATGGGGGCCGCCCACCGTGATCGCCAGGCTGCCCCAGCCGTCTGAGCCCGTTTCCCGGGCGGCCTGGGCCGCCTGTCCTACTCACTCTTTTCTTTCGAGGTCTGTATGAAGATCAAGTCCGTCCGCGCCCGTGTCTATGAATGGAAGGGCAAGACCGTTCCGCCCCAGGGCAACTTCTGCTCCAACGCCATGGATCTGGTGTACTCCAACACCGAGTCCATGAGCACCTTCCGCTTTCATTCGTGGACCGTGGTCGAGATCGAAACCGATGACGGCATCATCGGTCTGGGCAACGTGGCCCTGGCGCCCAAGGTCGCCAAGGCCATCATCGACGAGTACCTGGCGCCCCTGGTCATCGGCCAGGACCCCTGGGACTACGAATACCTGTGGCAGCGCATGTACCGTGCCACCCATGCCTGGGGCCGCAAGGGCGTGACCATGGCCGCCATCTCTGCCGTGGACCTGGCCATCTGGGACATCCTGGGCAAGAGCGTTAACAAGCCCGTGTTCAAGCTGCTGGGCGGGCGCACCAAGGAAAAGATTCCCTGCTACTACAGCAAGCTCTACCGCACCGACCTGAAAGACATGCAGGACGAAGCACAGAAATTCCTGGATCAGGGCTTCAAGGCCTTCAAGATGCGCTTCGGCTACGGGCCCGCCCATCTGCAGGACGGTGTGCGCGAGAACCTCAAGTCCGTCGAGGCCATCCGCGAGGTCATCGGCTACGACACCGACCTGATGCTGGAGTGCTATATGGGCTGGAACCTGGAGTACGCCAAGCGCATGCTGCCCAAGCTGGCCAGGTTCGAGCCGCGCTGGCTGGAAGAGCCCGTGATCGCCGACGACATCGACGGCTACGCCGAGCTCAACGCCATGAACATCATCCCCATCTCGGGCGGCGAGCACGAGTTTTCGCTCTACGGCTTCAAGCAACTGCTGGACAGGAAGGCCGTCTCCGTCGTGCAGTACGACACCAACCGTGTGGGCGGCATCACGGCGGCGCACAAGATCAATGCCTTGTGCGAGGCCTATTCCGTGCCTGTGATCCCGCATGCGGGCCAGATGCACAACTATCACCTCACCATGAGTACGCTGGCCTCGCCCATGGCCGAGTACTTCCCCATCTTCGACGTGGAAGTCGGCAACGAGCTGTTCTGGTACATCTTCGACGGCGAACCGGTGGCCGACAACGGCTTTTTGCAGCTGCGCGACGACGTGCCAGGCCTGGGCCTCACGCTCAAGACCGAGTACCTCGACCAGTTCCACATCATCGAGTAAGGAGCCGCAGCATGCCCGGACTCTCCAATCCCCGTTACCGGGGCATTTTCCCCGTCGTGCCCACCACCTTCCACGAGGACGGCAGGCTGGACCTCGCCAGCCAGAAGCGCTGCCTGGACTTCATGACCGACTCGGGCGTCGACGGCCTGTGCATCCTGGCCAACTTCTCCGAGCAGTTCCTGGTCTCGGACGAGGAGCGCGAAACCCTCACGCGCACGGCACTGGAGCATGTGGGCGGCCGTGTGCCCGTGATCGTGACCACCACGCACACCAGTACCAGAATCTGCGCCGAGCGCAGCCGCCGCGCACAGGACATGGGCGCCGCCATGGTCATGGTCATGCCGCCTTACCACGGCGCCACCTTCCGCTTTGGCGAAGCCCAGGTGCAGGTCTTCTACCAGGGCGTGTCCGACGCCATCGACATCCCCATCATGGTTCAGGATGCGCCGGCCGCGGGCACGCCACTGTCGCCCGCCTTTCTGGCCCGCATGGCCAGGGAGATCGAGCAGGTCAGCTACTTCAAGATGGAAACTGCGGGTGCGGCGGGCAAGCTGCGCGAGCTGATCGCGCTGGGCGGCGAAGCCATCGAAGGCCCCTGGGACGGCGAGGAAGCCATCACCCTGCTGGCCGACCTGGAGGCCGGCGCGACAGGCGCCATGACCGGCGGCGGCTTCGCCGATGGCATCCGCCCCATCATCGAGGCGCACCGCGCTGGCGACAAGGACAAGGCCTTTGCCGAGTACCAGCGCTGGCTGCCGCTGATCAACCACGAGAACCGCCAGGCCGGTTTTCTGGCCGCCAAGGCGCTGATGAAGGAAGGCGGCGTGATCGCCTGCGATGCGCCGCGCTCGCCCTGGCCGCCCATGCACCCCGAGGTGCGCCGCCAGCTCATCGACATCGCACGCCGGCTGGATCCGCTGGTGCTGCGCTGGGCCCGTTGAGTCGACTATGAATACAGGAGCTGGTTACGCTTTTTGATTCAGGAACTCAGATGCTTTTCATGCTGAGATCTATGAATAACAGGCGCAACAAGCTTCTCTATCAAGAGCATATCCATGACCCCACATCTCAACCTGATCAACGGCCAGTGGACGGCTGCTGACAGTTATTCCCCCAACACCAATCCCAGCGATCTGTCCGATCTGATCGGCGCGTATGCCCAGGGTGGTGCATCCGATGTGCAGGCCGCCGTGGCTGCTGCCGCTGCCGCGTTTCCTGCCTGGTCCACCTCGGGCATACAGGCGCGCTCCGACGCCCTGGACAAGATAGGCACGGAGATCCTGGCGCGCAAGGCCGAGCTGGG